>JACOTD010000013.1 GCA_016178535.1 Candidatus Peregrinibacteria bacterium | reverse complement strand
ATCGATCCCGTGAACGCTCCACTCCCCACAACGACGAACTTCGCCTTCGGACTCGCCGTCCCAATCCCGAGCTGACTCGTCGTATTGTTCCAGAAGAACTGCGCATTGCTCTGGCTCAAGGCTCCATTGGCTCCCGCGAACACCACAGACCCCTGGGTCAACCCTGTCACGTTCAACGCAGTGACGTTCAATGCTGACCCCGAGATCGTTCCCTGCACTTCCAATGCCGTGCGAGCCGTCGTCCTCCCAATCCCCAGATTCCCCAGCACGTATCCTCCGCTCTGGAAGCTCAAGGTATTCCCCGACAAGTTCTTCGTGAACGCCCCCGATCCGTACACCGTCAGCCTCCCCTTGCTCACCGAGCTCAATGTTCCACCGAGCACGGAGTTCCCAATCACGTTGTTGATGCCGCCGGGATTCAGCAATGTGAGTGCGGAGCCGGAGATTGTCCCCGCCACCTCCAGCTTCGCCGCCGAGGGATTCAGCTTCCCGATGCCTGTGTTGCCCGAGATGTAGGTGTTATGCGCGATGATCCCGCTAAAGCGCACGGCATCCGGGTCAATTCCCATCTGCAGAAGATTGTCGTAGAGTTGTTCTTGGTGGGGGTGGCTCGGTGCAGCATCTGGCTTGTCATCCATGATGCTCGGGGTTCGAATCCCCGCACCTCTACCACAAAGAGCATGTTCCTGCTTGACGGAAACACAGCGATCATCTATGCTGGTCACGGTTGACAAGCCAGATGTCTGCGCCGTGTTAGCGTCAGTCCAATCGCTCCCGAAAGGGGGCTTTTGGTGTGCGTGGAGGTAGGCGAGGTACGCCTCTTCCTGTTTCTGCGTCAGTGCTTTCCCGGCCCGCGTATCCACGTAGTGCCCGCCGACGAAGTTGTGCGTGCCTTCGACTTCGATGTCGTAGACCTGCTCCATGCCCGCGTATGTGATGGAGACGATGCGCTCGAAGGCGAGGGTTGACTGCGTCTCAGGCGCTGGCATACCATCGCCGTCCATGTTCAGCATCACCTTTTCGCGGCCCAAGCTCAAGCTCATCTCGGCTGTATCCGCCAATGCCGTGACTATCGCGCTCGCTGGAGTATCGAATTCCGTATTCTCGCCGCTTTCCTTGCTGTGGTGGATCTTTGTCGGTACGCTCTTCTCCTCGATCTCTCTGCACGCGGAGCGCGCACTCGATCTTCCTTCACCATCTTGACCATGAACTTCGACATCGAATCGTTCTCCATTCCGTTCATCATCGGCCTGTCGATCATCGGTATCATTCTCCAGTTCCTGCTGCTGCATGCCAAGCCACCCCGTTCCGACGAGGGACGCTGAACCATGGATCTTGCAGAGCTGTTCACCGGCCGCAACATCGCCACGGTGCTCGCGATCATCGCCGGCATCTACGGCATCTACGGTTGGATCAAGAGCGGAAAGCCCTGACATCTCAGGCTCGGATATACTATCCCCGTCCATGACGCTGACCGATGCGCAGAAAGATCGGCTTTCCGGCATTTGCGCGGACATCGGGCAAGTCGTGCCGGGGCGCTTCGGCGCGTCGCTGATGGAGACGATGCGCTCGAAGGCGACCTTGTCCGTTGACTTTTCCTCTTGTATAGTGCATCGCATGTTCTCTCTCGAACTCACACTGCCTCGGTTGAAGCTCATCTCGGCGGTTTCGTCCAACTTCGTGACAGCGGCGCTCATCGGGGCAGGCTCGTCCATCAAAGCCCCTCTGTACTTGACTGGATACCTCGCGGCCACTATCCTGCTCTCGTCGTTTGCGCTCAATGCCGAGTGATTGCTCGAAGAGCGTTCCTGACCGCGACTATGAATCTCGACACCTTCCTGGCGCAGATGCTCCTCGGCATGGCGATCATCGCCGTCATCGCCGGTTTGCTGCTCGCATTCGGCAAGCGGCCGCCCTCCAAACGTCCCCGCTGAAGCATGCCCGTCTCCTCCGATTCCCGGATGTGGCAGCAGATCATCACGTTCGTTCTGCTCGGTGTGGCCGCCGTCTTGGCGTTCATCGCGTCCCGGCGCAAGTGACATCTCAGGCGCGGGCATACCATCTACCTTGCCACTCGCATGCACCACTGACGCCACCGCAATCCTGTCTCCCGCCTTCAGTCCCGCCACCTTCACCCACGTCGTCCCGGGGCGCTTCGACGCGTCACCGATGAGATCCCCGACCGGCTGGAACCCGAGCTCCTCCACCGCGGTGACCGCATGTGGAT
>JACOTD010000007.1 GCA_016178535.1 Candidatus Peregrinibacteria bacterium | reverse complement strand
CTTCCTGCGTTCTCTCTCTCCACTGTCATTGCAGAAGTAACGCGGTGGCGAACGGAGGGGAGATCGCTGTTTGAGAAGCAACTGCAGGGAATCCTCGCCAGAGCGCCACCGGGCTAGGCGTGGGAATCGGGAATTACGAGACCCTCAAGCGGCGAAAAATCCAACCCCTGAATCTTCTTCCACACATCCCCGATCAACGAGATCAAATCCTTTCTCTCACTGTCCGTGATCTCGAAGGTACGTTGGATCGGATGCTCGCCGCGCTCGCCGATGAAGTCGAGGACAAAGGATTGCGATTTGAGGAGCGGGTCGCCGTGCTCGAGGAGGAGCGCGTAGAAGACGAGCTGACGGAACTCGTTGCCCTCATCGGTCCGCGAGATGACGCCTGCATCGAGGCCGCCGCGGATCTGGCTCTCCGTCTTCGGCGTCCCGGTCTTGTAATCGATGACTGTCGCAAGGGCGGATGTGGGAGACGCGAGGTCGATGCGGTCGATGCGGCCTTTGATCGGAATGTCTCCGAGCCGAACGTGGTATTCTCGCTCGACGCCGTGGATCGCGGGGTTCTTCCCCTCGAGCTTCTGCGCGAAGTACCGCGGCAGCGCCTCCTGCCCAAGGTGGAGGAGATTCGATCGCTGCTTCTCGGTGAGGATCGCGCGCTCGCGCAGGTGCCATCCGAATTGTTCGATGAACTGAGCGGCATCGAGAACGTCTCCGCGTTGCACGGCTATCGCCCACTGTCGCAGCGCCCAGTGCACGGCGTTGCCGTACCCGAGCCCCAGCGCATCCTTCTCCTCGAATCGCTGTGGCTGCGCGAGGAGATCCACTTCCAGGAACATCTGCGGGTCGGTGAGGAAGCGCGTGAGCGCGGTTGCGGAGAGCGCGAACGTCTCGAGCTTCTCTCGGAGGTAGGCCGTGAGTTCAGCATCGAGATGTCGAGAGGGACGATGGAGGAGGAGTGATGCATTCGGTGGATCGCGGAGAGTTCCTCTCTCTTCCCGGAGGAGACCTGCTTCGGCGAAGAACGCGGAGGGAGAAACCGGGCGGGACTTCTCGCCGACGACCTGCTCGCGCGGACAGCTGAAGATCAGTTCCCGCTTGGCCCGCGTCATCGCGACGAATGCGACTCTGCGTTCATCCTGACTCTGTTCGAACAGCTTGCGTTCCTTCCCCCACCCGAAGACGAGATCCTCGGGGAACGCGAAGGTCGAGGGCTTCCTCCGATTGTCCCAGTGCCGCTCGCGGAAATTCGCGAGGATCACCGTTGCGAATTCTTTTCCTTTGCTCTGGTGGGCCGTCATCAGCTGCACGCCGTGCTCCACGAGATGCGGGAGTTCGTAGGTGAGCCGGACTTGCCCGAATGCGGGATTGGCGTAGAAGCCGAGGTCGGAAAGAAGTTGCGCGTAGCCGTACGACGGGCGTTCGGCGCAGCGATTCTTGACGAAGGAAAAGAGGGCTTCCACTGCGGCCAGATCGAGAGGATCGGGAGCCGGACGATCGGTCTTCTTCTCCGAAAGGGGCGGCACGATGAGATGGAGAATGCGCTCAACGGTGTCGAGCACGGTGCGGCTCGGGATTTTCTGGGAGAGATCGAGGAGGGCGTCGCGCGCGTCGATGATCGCATCGAGGTTGCTGACGGTGATCGTCTGGTCGGGCAACGAGAGGAGAACATCGAGGACGCGCTCGCCTCGTTCTCGGGCACGACTGAAGATCCGCCCGAGGTCGGCGGGGTGGCACGAGAAGCAGGTACACGCGAGCGCGGAGGAGAGGTGACCATCGCGCCGCAGATCGGCGATCGCTTCGAACAGAACGAGCGCCTGCATCACGAGCGGATGCGCCAGGAGATCCGCCTTCCCGAGGAGTTGAACCGGGATGCCGCGCGCGCGGAGGACTTCGGCGAAGAGCGGAAGTTCCGCATTCGTCTGGGCCAGCACCGCGATCTCGTCGTACGACATTCCGGCCGCGAGACGTTCCTGAATCACATCAGCGATGACCCACGGCTCCGTTGTGTCGCTGGGTGAACGAATCAGATGCGGCGCAGTCCCCTCCTCTCCTGATGCTGCGGTGAGGACCTTCTGCAGGCCGGGAATCTTCCCGACCAGCCGCTCATCGTTGCGTTCGGTGAGGGAGCTCGCGGCATCGAGGATCGCTTGCGTGGAGCGGTAGCTCACCGTGAGCGGAATGACGGGCGCCGCGGGAAATCGGTCGCGGAAGGCGAGCATGTTGCGGAGGTTCGCCCCCTGGAAGCGGTAGATGGCCTGATCATCGTCGCCGACGACGAAGAGATTGGGCTCATGGGGAAGAGACGGAAAAGTTGTAAGGCGATCGACGAGGGCCCACTGTGCGCCGTTGAGATCCTGGAACTCGTCGACGAGCACGTACTGGTAGCGTTCCTGGAGCGAAGCGAGGAGGCTTTCTTCTTCCGCGAGCGCGCGCAGCACGAAGAGAATCATGTCGTCGTAGTCGTAACGGCCGGAGGCCTCAAGCATCGATTGGTAGCGTCGGAAGATCGCGACGAACTCGGAGAACTTCCGGATGGTGCGGAGATTCTTCTCGTGCGCTTTCGTTCCTTCTTTGCTCTTGGAACGGAGTTCCGCGTCGTACTCGGCGAGCGTGCGCTCCAGATCATCCATCGTCTTCCCCTCCCGCTTCCCCTGGCTGATGCGAGAGAGAATCTCGCTTCCTCGTGAATAGGGATCTTTGGGATTGACAATGGCCAGTTGAGGCAAAAGCTGATCAATGATTGTATTCAACTCTCGGTATTTCTCGATGTCCGAAATTTGTTCCCGCGCCGACCATTCCTCGAAGAGAATCGGGTGGTGTTCGATCACCTGCTGGCAGAAGCCGTGGATAGTGGAGACGGTCACGCCGTACGCGTCCGGCCCGATGAGGAGGCACAGACGATCGCGCATCGCCGTCGCTCCACTCACCGAGAACGTGAGGCAGAGGATGTTTGACGGTCGCATCTGGGTCGTGCGCAGAATTTGTGCGACTCGCATCGAGACAGTCTGGGTCTTCCCCGTGCCCGGCCCCGCGATCACCATCACCGGCCCTTCGATCGTCTCGACCGCCCGGCGCTGTGCATCGTTGAGTTTGCGAATTTCGCTCTCAAAAATGGTCAATGGAACATCAGGTTTTTTTTGATTCCGTCGCGTGCCGGATTTCTTCTTCGTGGAAGCGGTCGAGGGTGCCATGGAAAAGTATCCTACCACATCCATTCCATGCACTGCTCACCCATGAAAGGTGCGTCTGGGGCCATCGTCCCATTCAAAAAACATTCGTTCTCTCTTGACCAAGAAAACCTTCGCTCTAGAATGAACTACTCTCATCATTCATCATTCTAATTCTTTGACATGAATTCCGTCGATCAGATCATCACCACGGCCTTCGAACTCAGCCGGATATTCCGGCACACGATGGTGCAAATCGCCAAGGAGGACCGGGCCGTGAACTTCCTGCAGCTCCATGCGCTCGCGCTGATCTCCAAGCACGAGGGCATGACGAGGAAGGAACTCGCCGATGCGCTCATGGTCACCTCTCCTTCGGCCACGGTCTTCATCAATCGACTCGTCAAACTTCGGTGGATTGTTCGACTGCCTGATGCCAAGAATCGCAAACTGGTGCGACTGAAGGTGACGCCAATGGGCAAGAAGATCTTTCAGCAAAAATCGATGAAGCGCCGCGTTGCGCTTCGTGGTATTTTCTCGCACCTTGCCAAGCGCGATCAGCAGGATTTGGCCAGGATTCTGGGGAATCTGAAGGATGCCTTGGCTCAGCAGAACGAGACTTGATTTGTCTTCCAAAAACGCGACCGTGCAATTCCTCCGCTACGCGCCCACGGAAACGCGCCCGTGGCCCTTCGACTTCCCTCAGGGTAAAAAGGGCGCTCTCCAGGTTCTCCATTGATATCACTCCGCGATGCCATTCATTTCCGCCACCATCGGCGCCATCCGCCGCAACAAATGGAGGTCGATCATCGCTGCGGTCGTCGCGATCCTTCTCGTGCTCTTCGTTCGCAGGATCACGCGGCCCAATCCTCCGCAGTACATCACGGCGACCGCGACGCGCGGCGACCTCGTCCAGACGGCGGAGGCGGTGGGCACTGTGACGTCGGAGAAGGATCTCGATCTGCAGTTCCGCACGGCCGGCATCATCGATCAGGTTCCCGTGAAGGAAGGCGATCATGTCCATCGTGGACAGAAGCTCGCAACCATCCGAGCGGGTTCTCTGACAGCATCAATCGCCTCCGCGGCCGCCCACGTGCAGGAGATGGAGGCGTCCCTCGATGCCCTCAAGGCCGGTTCGCGTCCGGAGGACATCGCGGTGGCGAAGGCGAATCTCGCCAATAAGAAGGCGCAACTCGGCGCAGCCAAGGAAACGCTCCAGAACGCGAAGGATGCCGCCGTGAAATCGCAAGCGAAACTCGACGCGCTCCAGCGGCAATCCACGGTGAATATCTCGGGTGACGTGAGCACGGCGCCGAATGCCGCGAACGGGGAACTCACCGCGGCGGAGCAAGCGCTCGGGACGATCGATGACGTCTTCGCCAAGAACGACGTCGACGATTCCATGCAGCGCGGCAATCCTTCGGACGAGGCCGTTCTTCGGTCTCGCATCGCAAGCGCCCGCGCCGCCATTCGGGATGCACGCTCTTCGCCGCAGTCTGTCGATGTCCCCTCCGCGGCGCGATTCCTCCAGAACGCCCGCGCGGCGGTGGCCCAAACGTCCTCCGTTCTCGATCGCGCGTACGACATCATCGCACATCTCCCCCAAACCTCGACGCTCACGGCGTCGGCCATCGCGAGTTACAAGACGACAATCGCCGCCCAGCGCACGGCCATCCAGACGTCTCTGCGCACGCTCGATTCCGCCATCACCGATCTCCAGAACCTCCCCGCGGGCCTGCAGACCCAGATCGCCGCGGAGGAGACGAATCTCCAGAACGCGCAGAACGCTGAGGGGAGAGCTGCTGCCGATCTCCGGACGTACGAAACCTCGGTGCAGATCGATGAAGCGCAGCTCCAACTCAAGCTCGCCGGGTCCCGTCCCGAAGACATTTCTGTCGCCGATGCGCGGCTCAAGCAAGCGCAAGCCGAGCTCGCGCGCGCCGCGGCGGAATACTCCGACACGATCCTCACCGCTCCGAACGACGGCATCGTCACGAACGTCAACGTGAAGGCCGGCGAAGCGAGTCCCGTCGGATCGGCCGTGAGCATCATGGGAGATTCTCCCTACCGCATCGAGATGTTCGTCTCGGAAGTGGATATCCCCAAGGTCGCGCTCAGCCAGAGCGGTTCCATCGAACTCGACGCCTTCCGCGGCACGCACTTCCGCTTGAGAGTCAGCGAAATCGACGCCGCAGCGACGAACAAGGACGGCGTCTCCAAGTACCGCGTGAAGCTCGACTTCGTCTACCCCCATCCCGAACTCAAGATCGGCATGACGGGCGACGCCGCGATCGTCACCGGCGTGCGCAGAGACGTCGTCAGCGTTCCGATGCGAGCCGTGCTCGACGCGCCCGATGGCGGCACAATCGTCCGCGTGCTCGATGCCAAAGGTCTTCCGCAGGACCGCCGCGTGACGGTGGGTATGGAAGGGGGAAACGGGCACGTGGAAATCCCCGTTGGGATCAGGCCGGGGGAAACTGTTGTTGTCCTTGTGAAGAATTAAGAATTCCACCATGTCTCCCCTCCTCCAAACCATCGGCCTCTCCAAATCCTACGTCAATGACGGGCTTGAGACAGCGGTGCTGTTCGACATCAACCTCACAATCGAGAAGGGGGAATTCGTTTCCATTATGGGTCCTTCGGGTTCGGGAAAATCGACACTGATGCACATTCTGGGTTTCCTGGACTCCCACACTGCGGGCGAATTCCTCTTTCAGGGAAAACCCACGGGAAATCTGGATGAGGATGCACTCGCCACGATTCGCGCGACCCGCGTGAGCTTCGTCTTCCAGGCGTTCAACCTCCTGCCACGAACGAGCGTCTTCGACAACGTCCTGCTCCCGCTCCTCTACCATCCGACCATCAAGCCGTCCCAGCGCCGGGAACGCACGGCCAGGGCCATTGAGACGGTCGGGCTCACCGACCGCAGCGCCTACCTCTCGAGCCAGCTCTCGGGAGGCCAGAAGCAGCGGGTCGCCATCGCCCGCGCGCTCGTGACGAATCCCGAGATCATCTTCGCCGATGAGCCGACGGGGAATCTCGATTCTCATTCGGGCATCGCCGTCATGGAGGCGCTGCAGGCGCTCCATCGCAGCGGACACACGATCGTCCTCGTCACGCACGAGTTCTCCGCCGCACGACATGCGGAGCGGATCATCCAGTTGAGAGACGGGAGGATCGAGTCTGATTCGCGGGAATTCGATCGGGTCGTTGCTGGGGATGGGGAGGCATTTCTGGAATGAGCGTTCGTTTTTTTGAATGGATGGTTCGATGGTGAGATGGTTGCAAGGCAAGAACGGAAATTGTGGAGAAAAAACTTCGAGAATCGCTTGCGAACCATCCAACCCTCTAGCGGTCAGGGGGCGTATGAACGTTTACATATACCCGAGCAGTAATATACCGCTCCTTTGAGGAGCAAATGAACGTTGACAGGGTGAGAAGCTCACTTTTTCTTCGGTCTTCCGTAGTTCCCGGTGTGCACGGTAAAGAT
>JACOTD010000006.1 GCA_016178535.1 Candidatus Peregrinibacteria bacterium | reverse complement strand
GCTTGCGCAAGCGAATGGCATCAGACTTCTTCATGATGAAAGGGGGGAAGATGTAAGCGTGGGAGTGTAAACGTTTATCTGCCCCCACGTGTAAACATTCATGCGCCCCTCAGGTGTAAACTTTCATCTGCCCCTCAACCTGTATCTTGTTTCTTCAATCCTCAATCCTCTTTCCGTATCCACCACGTCACAACAATCTCCAACGCCAGCAGCGCGACCCCGATCGTCACGCAGGAATCGGCCAGATTGAAAACGGGGAATGTCCCGAGCTGGACGTAATCGGTGACGAGGCCGTCGATGAGACGATCGACGATGTTCCCGAGCGCTCCGCCGATGATGAGCCCGAATGCAACGGCGTTGAGGCGCGTGCGCTCTGAACGGATGGCAGCGATGATGACGAGGGTGAGCGCGACGATCACGAGAAGACCCTGAGCCGGGAGGTGCACACTGAAGGCCACGCCGTCGTTGAATGAGCGCTCGAGACCAATGAATGACCCGAGAATGGCAATGCGGTGATCGAGGAAACGATCGACCATGACCATGACGAGGAGATCGAGAGCGCAGACGAGGCCAGCGGTGAGGAGCAATTGAAAATTGATAATGGAAAATTGAAAATTATGGCAGCAGTCCAGAATCGTGCATTTCCGGTGCATTATCAATGTTCAATGTTCAATGTTCAATTCGTTCGGGCAATGACTGGCATCCCACGCTCCATTCTCTCTATACTCCCTCGTCATGTTCCGTCGGATGGATCTGTTGCTGCTCGGCATCACGATCGTGCTCACGCTCTTCGGTTTGGCCATGATCGCGAGCGTGAGCGTGTTCGAGAGTTATCAATTGACCCAGCGCTTGACGGGGCACGGCATCAATTCGTTCTACCTCTGGCGCGGGTTTTTGCACGTGCTCATGGGGCTCGGCGCGATGGCGGTCGTGAGCATGATTCCGTACCGCTTCTGGGAGCGCCACGCGCGGCTGTTCTTCTTCGCAACGCTGATCCTCCTCGTGGCCGTGCTGATCCCCGGATTCAATGCCGGATGGGGAACCTCGAGCAGCTGGCTGCGTCTGGGGGGCCTCTCGTTCCAGCCTTCCGAATTCCTCAAGCTCACCTTTGTCTTCTACCTGAGCGTCTGGCTGCAGAAGCGCGAACAGCTGATCGGAACCTTCCGGGAAGGATTCCTGCCCTTCGTCGTCGTGCTCGTCGTGAGCACGTTCATTGTCGCGATCGAGCCGGATTTGGGGACATTCCTCATCCTCGCCTGCATCGGCTCGGCGATGTTCTTCATCGCCGGCGGCAATATCTTCCACCTGCTCCTCGGAGGATCGCTCGCAATCGCGATCGGGCTGCCGATCATTCTGGAGAAGCAATACATCCGCGCGCGGTTCGTCGCGTTCCTCTTCCCCAATGACCTGTCGATCAAGGAGACCTTCGGCTACCAAATCAAGCAAGCCCTCATCGCGATCGGCAGCGGCGGATTCTTCGGGGTCGGGTACGGCAAATCGATCCAGAAGTTCGGCTACCTCCCGGAAGTGCAGGCCGACATGGTCTTCGCCGCGATGGCGGAGGAGCTGGGATTCTTCCGTCTGCTCATCGTGCTCATGATGTACGCGGTGCTGATCGTGCGGGGCTACCGCATCGCGCAGCAGGCGCCCGACCGCTTCGGTTTCCTCGTCGCCTCGGGCATCACGACGTGGATCGCCGTCCAGACAATCGTGAACATCTGCGTGAACCTGGGGCTCTTTCCGCTCACGGGGCTGACTCTCCCCTTCATCAGCTACGGAGGCTCGTCGCTCATGTCCCTCCTCTGCGGCATCGGCGTGCTCCTCAACATCTCCGCGCACTCCACGGAAGAAGCCACGCTCGCGAGGAGAATGAAGAAAACGACCGGGAGGCTCTCGCTGTGGAGCGTGTGACTATGATTGGATGGTTGGATGGTTCGCAGGCGAAATGCAGGCCTTGCGTTATAACCATCTCACCATCCAACCATCTCCGCCCTGTATTCTCATCGCACGGATCAACGATTGCATTCTCCCGTCATCCATGAAAATCCTCCTCGGCGGCGGCGGATCCGCGGGGCATTTGGCTCCTCTCGTCGCGGTGTGGCGGGCAGCCCAGACAAAACAACCGAAAGCTGAAGCTCTCGCGATTTGCACGCGGAAGGAATCGGATGCGGACTTTCTCACGCACGCGGGCATTCCGTATCGACAGATCTCCATTGCGAAGAAATCCATCGCCTTCCCGTTCACGTTCCTGCGATCCGTTCGAGAAGCTCATCGTGTTCTCCATGACTTCCGTCCGGACGTGGTTTTTTCGAAGGGCGGTGCGGCGAGTGTCCCCGTGTGCATCGCTGCGCGGCTGCAGAAAATTCCCATCGTCCTCCACGAATCCGATGCCGTGAGCGGCAGAGCCAATCGTCTCGTCGCGCGGTGGGCGGACATCGTCTGTATGGGCTTCTCTTCATCAAAGGAAAAAAACGAGCAACCCTTCGGCGTCGCTCAGGACAGGCGATCTGACGATCTGACGAGCAACATTGTTGTGACGGGCAATCCCATCCGGCCCGAGGTGCTACACGGCTCGTGTGGGCGGGGACTGGCGATAACAGGACTCACGGGAGAACGTCCGATCCTCCTGATTCTCGGCGGGAGTCAGGGGGCCGAGACGTTCAACGCCTTCGTGAGAGAACATCTGGATGCTCTGCTCACCGCGATGGACGTCGTGCATTTGACGGGGATGGGGAAGACCGGCACGCCCCCTCGCCCGGGATACTGGTCCGCGCCCTTCGTGCATGAGGAACTGGCTCACCTCTACGCAATTTCGGATCTCGCGCTCAGCCGCGCGGGGGCGGGCGCCATCAGCGAACTTGCGGGCAACGGCATCCCGATGATTCTCGCGCCGCTCGAAGGATTGGCGCAGGATCACCAGCTCGCGAATGCGCAGCGCGCTTCTGTGACCGGCGGGTGCCTCGTCGTCCGCCAGGAATCCTTGGGTGATGCACTGCCGCCCCTTCTCTTCGCGCTTGCCGGAGATGCGGACCGCCGAAAAAAACTCTCGAACGCTGTGCGCGCACTCGCGGCTCCGAATGCCGCCACACACCTTGCGGACATTCTCATCAAGGCAGTTTCGGCGCGTTCTCCATCGACATCGAAACGCGCATGAGCGCCGATGCCTCGGACGGAGACTGTTTCGCGCGAAGACGTTTGGGCAGGCAGAACATCGACAAAATGTACACATGACGCAAAACATCTTGCGTTGCCCCTCTCGCCTGACTACCCTCGATGCGCTATGCATAAATCTCACCTCTTCATCATCCCTCTCTTTGCGCTGGCGTTCTTGCTCGCGGGCTGCGGCTCTTCGACGGGCCAGAATCCCGCCTCCGGGCAGCGGATCACGTTCGACGGTACGCTCTTGACCGGCACGCACACGGTCATTCTCCACACCACGAAGGGGGACATCACCATGGAACTCGACGCCACGGCGGCCCCCAAGTCGGTCACGAACTTCATCACGCTCGCCAAGAATAACTACTACAACGGCCTCACGTTCCACCGCATCATCCCCGGCTTCATGATCCAGGGCGGCGATCCCAAGGGCGACGGAACGGGCGGCTACAGCATCTACGGCGATGCGTTCGGCGATGAAATCAGCGCGAAGTTCTACGGCCTCGACAGGCAGGTGATCAAAGATCTCGCCAAGGGGCAGCCTGTCCCCGAGAACATCAAGAACCTGACGCTCAAGCAATTCTATGAAAAACAGGGCTACACGTACGACAATACGCTGCACTCGTTGCCTATGGGGCGCGGCTCGCTGGCAATGGCGAACCGGGGGCCGAACACGAACGGCAGTCAATTCTTCATCATTCAGGCGCAGAAGACCCCATGGCTCGAGGGGAAACATACGATCTTCGGCCACGTGACGAGCGGCATGGACGTGGTGGACGCGATCACCCGGGCGCAGCGTGACAGCAATGATCGCCCCGTGACGCCGGTGACGTACACGGTGCAAGTGGTCGATTGAGAACATGTGAATGACGAACCGCGTTTAGCCCAGCTCAGGGGAAATTACGATTTACGAGTGACGAATTACGAATCATTCGTAAATCGTAATTCGTCGTTCGTAACTCTCCAATGGTATTCTCTCTCCATGCGCACGCGCTTCCCTCCTTCTCCCACGGGCTTTCTCCATGTGGGAGCGCTGCGGACGGCGCTCTACAATTACCTCATCGCGAAGCAAGCGCAGGGGACATTCCTCCTGCGGATCGAAGATACCGACCAGGAGCGAAGCGTCCCCGGCGCTGTGGAGAACATTCTCCGTTCCCTTGATGCAGCGGGGATTCCGCCGGACGAAGGAGTGGTGCTGCGAGACGGACGCGTGGCCCAGGAAGGATCGAAGGGGCCGTACTTCCAATCGGAGAGGCTCCCGCTCTACCGCCGCTACGCCGATGAACTCCTGGAGAAGGGGCACGCGTACCGCTGCTTCTGCACCCTCGATCGCTTAGGCGAGATGCGGAAAGCCCAGGAGGCTCGCAAGCGGGCGCCGATGTACGACCGCCGATGCTTGGAGCTTCTTGAGGAAGAATTTCAATCGAAGCTCACTGCGAAGACGCCGCACGTCATCCGCATGAAGGTTCCTCACGAACGGATCATTCGTTTTGAGGATGACATTCGCGGGACGCTCACCTTCCAGGCGCACACGGTGGACGATCAAGTGCTCCTCAAGAGCGACGGCTTCCCCACCTACCACCTCGCGCACGTGGTGGACGATCACCTGATGGACATCGATCTCGTGCTGCGAGGCGAGGAATGGTTGAGCAGCCTCCCCAAGCATCTGCTCCTCTTCGAGTTTCTGGAGTGGAAGCCGCCGCGCTACGCGCACGTCCCGCTCCTCCTGAACAAGGACAAAACGAAGCTCAGCAAGCGCCAGAACTCGGTGGCCGTCGAAGAGTACTTGGCGAAGGGTTTCCTTCCCGAAGCGCTCCTGAACTTCCTCGCGCTGCTCGGATGGAATCCAGGCACGACGCAGGAACTCTTCTCGCTCCAAGACCTCATCGAGCAATTCTCCCTCGAGCGCGTGCAGAAGTCCGGCGCGTTCTTCGACCTGGAGAAATTGCACTGGCTGCAGGGCCAGTGGATGCGCAGGATCCCGCTCCTCGATTTCGCTGCTCGCATTCGACCGATCGTGGAAGAGAAATTCTCGAAGGCAAAGGATGATGACCGATTCGAGGAGAAAGCCGAGCTCATCCAGGAGCGCATCGCCTTCTTCCACGAGGCCCCCGCGATGCTCTCCTTCTTCTACGAAGAGCCGACGATCACGATCGAACTCCTTGTGAATGAGAAACAGAAAGTGACGCGTGAACTCATTGTTCCAATCATGAAATTGTTGATGGAAATTCTCTCAGAAATTCCTCGGGAAGACTGGAAGTACCAACAGATTCGTGACCACCTCGGACGCTATCATCTGCAAGCTCCCATGAAAGAAACGGCAAAGAAATTGGAGCTTGCCTTCAGTGAAAACACAGCATTAACTGTCAGCAAATTGCAGCCTTGTCCTTATTCGAAAGGTCAAGTGCTTTGGGTTCTTCGATCATCTCTCACGGGTCTTCAGTTCTCCCCTGGTGCCTATGAGGTGGCAGAAGTTCTTGGCAAAGAGGAGACTCTTCGTCGACTGGATCGATCGTCTGCACTCGCATCTGCATGACGATCCAGGAGGACGCCCCCATCGGCCGCAAGACCACGATGGAATGGAGGTCTATACTGGCGGCATGGCGAAGAGCATGTCACCCACGGCCATTGCTTCCCTCGCGGCGGCATGCGCATCGCAGCCGATCGTGCTCGCGTATCTCTTCGGATCACACGCTCGGGACGCCGCGGATGACGAAAGCGATATTGATATCGCGATTCTCGCGGAAGCTTCTCTCTCAAAGGAAGAGCGGCACCGGCTGCGCTTGAAACTGATGCGGGATTTCGCCGACGCTCTCGGATTGCCGGTGGAGAAAATGGATGTCGTGGTGCTTCAGGATGTTGCGATCCTGCTTCAGTACAACGTGATCCGCCAAGGCAGGCCGTTCGCCGTACAAGATCGGTCAACCAAGATCGAATACGAGCTTGGCGTGGAGCGACGATACGACGATGAAGCCCCTTTTCTGACGCAGGAAGCAGACCTGACGTTTCAGCGCATCCTCTCCCATCGTCGTTGAATCCGATCGATCGACAGACATTGGCGCGAAAATCCGAGTATCTCCGAAAGCAGCTCCAATTGCTTGAATCCTATCGGATGATGCCGAAGGAGACGATCCTGTCCGATCTGGAGAAACGGTACGCAGTCGAGCGCTTGCTGGAGCTCTGCATCCAGTCGGTGATCGACATCGGTCGACTTCTCGTGATGCTTGAGGATTGGCGGGGGATTCGTGATGAACGCGATGCTTTCGTGATTCTGACGGAGCGAAACATTATTTCTCCAGAGCTTGCCAATCGCTTGGCCCAAGCGAGGGGATTTTGGAATATCCTCGTCCATGAATACGCGGAAATTGATCCGCAACTGCTCCATCAGCACCTGCAAATGGATGTGAGCGACCTGTGGGAATTTGCAGAATGCATCGCCAAATTTGCGAAGTGATCACTGTTTCATGACGATCCAGGAACCTATCCCCATCGGCCGCAAGACGACGATGCGCATTGGAGGAATCGCGCGCTACTACGCCGAGCTCGCATCGAGACGGGATGTGGAGGAAGCAGTGACATTCGCGAGATCGAAGAATGTTCCGCTGATCGTGCTCGGCGGGGGCTCGAACACCATCTTCGCCGACGGCACGATCGAGGCGCTCGTCGTGAAGATCATGAATGACGCTGTGACGATGGACGAGAAGAACGCCCGCCCGGATGAACATCCGTTCGGACGGGTGACAGTCGGAACTGGAAAAATTCTCGCGTCCCTCTTGAATGAACTCGCCGCGCAGAATCTCGATCTCTCGCCGCTCACGGGAATCCCCGGAACCATCGGCGGCGCGATCTTCGGGAATGCGGGACAGTGCCCGAAGGGAATCTGGATTGATCGCTTCGTGGAATCGGTGACGGCGTTCGTTAACGGAGCATGGAAGGTCTACTCCAGAGCGGAATGTGATTTCCGGTACCGAGAGAGTGTGTTCAAAGAATTACGAGTTACGAGTTACGAGTTACGAATGAATCCGATTATTTGGGAAGCAACACTCATTGTCCCCTCGAAGCCCGGAATCGAGGTGAAAATCGAGATCGAACGACTGATCAAGAAGCGCATCGAGACACAGCCGCATCTGAAGACCGCGGGCTCGTGCTTCAAGGCGCTGCCCGACGGCACGCCGGCATGGAAACTGATCGATGCGGCGGGATTGCGAGGATTGAAAATCGGTGGCATCCAAGTGAGCGAGAAGCACGCGAACTTCCTGCTGAACATGGAGAAGGGAACCTTCGCGGACACGGTCGCCCTCGTCGAGCAGATTCAAAAGAACATCCCCGAGATCGCGGGCGTTGAGATGCGGTTCTATGGGGAGGATGGAACACTGGCGCTATGACGCGCGCAATCTGAGTGCTCGATAGGTGAGCGCAAGCCGAAAATGTTCTCGATTCCATTTTTGATACGCTTCGATACTGGCACCTATCCCCATGTGCGTCAGATCGCTAAGGGTTGAGGGGCAGATGAAAGTTTACACCTGAGGGGCGCATGAATGTTTACACGTGGGGGCAGATAAACGTTTACACTCCCACGCTTACATCTTCCCCCCTTTCATCATGAAGAAGTCTGATGCCATTCGCTTGCGCAAGC
>JACOTD010000003.1 GCA_016178535.1 Candidatus Peregrinibacteria bacterium | reverse complement strand
GTGCAGCGAGGATCGGCATGCGGCTGCGCAGATCAATGGCCATTCCCGGTCCGGCGGTGTTGATGGCGGTGATGCCGTTCGCGCCGGCATCGACGCAGGCTCTGGCGATCTCGCCGATGGTGGGAACATCGGGCGTGAGCTTGGCGAAGACGGGAACGACCCCGGAGACCTCTTTAACCGCCCGGATGATCTTGGCCGCCTCGTCGGCATCTTCCGCGAAGAGTTTTCCCCTGAGCTTGCGGAATGTGGGCGTGGAGAGGTTCACTTCGAGGAAGTCTGGTTTCAACGGCACGACAACCTCTGTGATCGCTGCGAATTCCTCCGGCGCCAGCCCGATGACGTTGGCGATGAGCGGAACGGGATGATCCTTCAGGAACTCGGCGATCTCCTCCTTCGCCTTCGCGGGTCCCGCATCCGGCACCCCGACGGCATTCAGTGTCCAGTGTTCCGTGGAGATGATCGTCGGATTGCGATTCCCCTGATGCTCCACGGGCCAGAGTGACTTCGTCGTGATCGCCCCCGCGCCGCCCTTGGCGACCGCCCGCCAGCTCGAAGCCGTGATCCCCAGAATCCCCGAAGCGAGGACGGTGGGATTTTCGAACGTGACTCCGAGGAGGATTTGGGAGAGGTTCACAATGGTATACTAGTGTACTAGTGTACTGGTGTACTAGTGGGGGGTTCTGCTGGCCAACAGAACGGATTTTTCGTGTTCCTGAAGAAGAAAAATCGTCCATGAAGAAAGAAAGTGCTTCAGCGGCGAAGAAATATGGAAATGGGAACGATACACTCGCAAGCATGGCACCATTTACCCAGCTCATAGTCTGGAAAACTGCAATGGCATTGGCGAAGGAAATCTACGCGATCACGAAGATGTTCCCCAAAGAGGAATTATATGGACTGACATCGCAACTCCGACGAGCGTGCACAAGCATTCTCGCGAACCTTGCGGAAGGATGCGGCAGGTTCACCTACGCCGATAAGGCGCATAAATTCGTCATTGCTCGCGGCGAGTGCGCCGAAGTGGAAGCGCTTCTCCTCTTCGCCATCGAAATTGATCTCGTGAAGATCGACCGATGCAGAAACGCTTTTGCTCTTATCGAAAGTACGGGCCGCATGCTCTCGGGCTTGATCAATTCCTCACGATCCCACTAGTACACCAGTATACGAGTAACCAGTACACCAATCCCTCACACCGTCCTTGGCCTTGGGAACAATTGGTCTCTGCGAATCTGCGCGGGGATGTAGGAGAAGACCAGGCCGGATGAGGTCATCATCGGCACTTTGACGAAGCGAAGCCCCTCGCGAAGGAGAACGAGCAATGCAGTGGAAAGGACAGTGCCGGGAATATTGCCCGGCCGCGCGGCGATGACGATGGTCAGAAGGAAGATGAAGGTGGGAAATTGGTAGTCATTGGGATGCAGGAGATGGATGTAGGGAATGGAGAAGAGGGTATCGATCCATGTCCCCGCGCCCACGAGCAGAAACGCCACCGCCAAAATCGCCGCTCGGTTGATGCCCAGAGCACGGGCGTAGATGTCGTGTTCACCGAGCGCCGTCAGCTGTCTTCCCACGGAACTCCTGTCGATACGGACCATGAGAACGATCCAGAGGAGGCTGACGAATGTGGTCGTGAGAATGAACACCGTTCCATCGGCGATGAGCGCGGGACGCGGGACGTTGGGAATACCGAGCGCGCCGCGGGTCACCGCCGTCCAATTGAGAACGATCGTGAGGATCGCGAGATGCACCGCGATCGCCATGACGCCGAATGCGTCGCCGGGAAGCCGCAGAACCAGCCAGGTGTAGAGGAGCGAGACGAGCGAGACGAGCACGAGGCCGATGAGGGCGGCCCAGAGATAATTCTGCCCCCACGAGAGCGGCACGAAGATCCCGTAGGCGGCCACGAGCGCGGCGCCGACGGGTCCCCAGTTCTGGACGCGCCCTCTGCCGAGCAGGAAGCTGTACGCGAGCGCGAGCGGAATTAAGTTCGCGATGGAGAAGAGGAGGTGCCAGACGAAGGTCATGGAGAAGATGGAACGGCGTGAAGGAGATTCCTCGTCATGCGGCGCGGGAAGCGCGGAGGAAGAGGCCCGTGGGCTTGAAGAGAAGGAAAATGATGATGAAGAGGAGCGGCACGGTGGCTTGGAATCCGGCGGGAACGTAGAACGCGCCGAACCAGTGGACGCCCACGACGAGCTGCTCGAGGAGCGCGATGAGGTAGGCGCAGAGAATCGTGCCCCACACATTCCCCATGCCCCCCGCCGTCACTGCCGCGTACGCTTTGATCGTGAGCGGGAAGGCGAGAGTGGGAGAGAGATTCTGGTCGATGGCGATGAAGATGCCGCCGCAGGCGGCGAGGACTCCGCTCATGATGAGGATGAGACGATGGAGAGAGGGGGCATCCACGCCCAAGCTCATGGCCGCCGTGTCTTGCTGCGCGACCGCGCGAATCCGTCTCCCGAAGGCCGTTGAATGCAACAGGAAAGCGAAGAGACAGAGAAGGACAAGAGTGGTGATGACCAAGAAGAGCTGCGGAACGCCGATGATCATGCCGCCGAATTCCAGCGTGCGCCCCCATGTCAGCTGGATGCTCCGCGGACGCTCCTCAAAGACCAAAAGAATGAGAGCATCGAGCATCATCCCCAGCGCAATGGTTGTCACGAGCGTCAAATGGGGGTGCCGTCGGTAGAACGGCTTCACGAAAACGTCGTAGGTCAGCCACGAGACGAGAGCTCCTGCACCGATACCTCCGAGGATGGTCACAAGCATCGGCAGATGCATCCCATCGAAGAGCCACCAGGCGACGTACCCGCCGATGAGCACCGTCTGTCCGAGCGCGAGATTGAAGACGCGCAGAATGCCGTACACGAGGGACAATCCCGATGCGAGCAATGCCGCGAGCGATCCGGCGATGAGGGCGTTGATGAGGAGCTGCATGGGAAGAGAGTACTCGAATATCCGAGTACGGGAATACCGGGAGAATCAGTCCCTGTCATCCAGTATGCGAGAACTCCCGTATTCCTATTGGATCGACGACGAGCTCTCGGTCATCGCCGACGATTCGATCGGAATCAGCTCCGCCTGCATGAGGACGCCTTTCTTGAACACTTTCATGGCGAAGGGAATGCCAATGACATCGCCATTGCTGTCGAAGGAGAACGTCCCCGCAATCCCGTGATACGGCGGCATCGCGTAGAGCGCATCCTTGATCTTCGTGCCGTCCATTCCGACCTGCCCGATCGTCCGGAGAATCACGCTCGTCGCATCGTAGGAGAGCGCGGCGAAGAACATGCTCTGCTGGGCCTCCCCATACTTCCCGCGGAATGTGCGAACGAAGGCATCGGCCGGAGTGGAACCCGATCCCGTCGCACGGAGGCTCGGGACGGAGAGCGGCTTCATGCCCTCAACGGCTTTGGTGGCGATCTTCCCGAGGTTCGCGGAGTCGGCGGTATCCGTGCCCACGATCTGCTGCTTCATGCCCAGTTCCCGCAGTTGTGTGACCATCGCCGCATCCGTTGCGTCCGATTGACCGTTCGCAAGGAAGACGTCGAAGTCTGCCTTCCTCAGGCGCGTCATCAAGCTGCGGTAATCCTTGGTCCCGGGATCGACGAGTTCATCGAAGACGATCGTGACGCCGGAGGGGAGATCCTTGGCCACCGAGCTGCGGATACCTTGGCAGAAATCGGTGTTCTCGCTGATGATCGCGAGCTTCTTGAACGCGGCTTTCTTGAGGTAGGTACCCAAGGCCTTGCCCTTGAGACCGTCGCTGGGGTAATTGCGGAACACGTAATCCCCTGCATGCGTGACGTCCGGGCTGCTGCTGACGGGAGAAATGAGCACCACATGCGCGGCCTCCACAATGGGAGCGGCCGCCAGTGTCTCCGAGCTACACTGTCCTCCGATGATGGCGACCACGTGATCGACGTTCACGAGCTTCTGCGCGGCGGATGCGGCATCGGAGCCGTTGCACCGGCCGTCTTCGGCAATCAGCTCCACCTGCTGCCCGTTGATGCCCCCGGCGGCATTCACTTCGTCGACCGCAATCTGCGCTCCGTGGAGGTCATCGTTCCCGAACGATGCCGCATCACCCGTGAGCGGGCCGATGTAACCGATTTTGATCACGGAAGCTTGCGAGGAGGATGTTCCGCCAGTCGTTCCCGTCTGGGTCGGCTGACAGGCGGCGAGGAGGAGGGCAGCGAGGGCGCCCAGGGCGAGCGTGCGCTTCATAACTGGAAGGGAGGAAAAAAGTAGGGGGTCATTCTGGAAGATCGCGACGATGTTGTCAAGGTCGAATTTTCCTCAGGAGAATGGGGATGATGAATGAAGAATGGGGAATGATGGGGAAACGACCACTCGTAACTCGTAAATCGTAATTCGTCACTCGTCATTCTCAACTCGTCGGATCCGCCCCGAAGTAGATTTCTTGAAGTTTCTTCTGTTTCTTCACCTCCCCCGGTTTCCCCTCCAAAACGACTTCGCCGATATCCAGCACGATCACGCGGTCGCAGATCCTGGAGATGAAGGGCAGATCGTGCTCGATGATGAGGATGGTCTTGCCCTCCCGCTTGAGTTCCACGATCAGATCCGCCACCTGCTGCGTGAGCTTGGGCGAAACTCCTGCGGTGGGTTCATCGAGGAGGAAGAGTTCCTTGCCGCTCTTGAGCGTGCGTGCGATCTCGAGCAAGCGCATCTGTCCGCCCGAGAGCGACCCCGCTTTCTTCTTGGCGGAATCGGAGAGCCCGACCATCGCGAGGGTCGAGGCGACAACAGCGCAGAGATTCCCGAGAGAGCGCCGTTGCTCCTTGGGCAAGGCCTCGAGCGCCACGAGTACGTTCTCCTCGAGCGTCATATCCCGGAAGATGCCGAAGTTCTGGAAGACCCTGCCAATCCCGAGTCGCGCGCGTCTCGCGGGCGAGAGTCCCGTGATGTCCTTCCCACGCAGCGTGATGGAGCCTCCCGTTGGCTTGAGGAATCCCGAGAGCACATTGAAGAGCGTCGTCTTGCCCGACCCATTGGGCCCGATCAATCCCACCACCTCCCCCTCGGCAACGTCGAAGGAGACGCTCTGCAGAATCTGTTGACCGTTCAGGATCAGCGAAATGCCGGAGAGGGAGAGAATGGACATGGAGGAATCGTAGCATGATCGCAACAATTTGCGCTCTGGTGCTTGGTACTTGCGTGAATTTGCTTGGTTCTTGGTGCTTGTGTGAAATTCGTGCCCAGAGGGAAAATGCACTCCTTCGAAGAAGCTCCCTGTGCAGAGGGAGATCCAACGATACCCTTTCTCTCATACTCAGGACTGGAAATTCACACGGAACGGCAAGAACCAATGAAGCGACTCAGAGCATGAATGATCAATGTCTCAAACGGCGACTGCTGCGGCTTCGGATGCAGCCTTTTCTTTGCTGCGAATCGTTTTGAGAATTGCAAAGAAGATCCGCAGCAATTCCTTGGCTTCCTGAGCCAATCGATTCCGCTCGGCGATCAAGCGTTCGCTCGTGCCGACACTGATCAATCGGAGCCAGAAGCTGGATTCCTTCGCTTCTTTCAAGCAAATCCTGATTCTCATGATGAAATCCTTCTTGCCGAGGGCCTCGTTGGCCTCAATGTAATTCGCTCCGACGGAACCCGATGCCCGCACGAGCTGCCGCACATCGTCGCTGGCGATCATCGACCGCGGCAGTTTGCTCACGAACACGCGCACATCGGCCGCGAACCGCAACGTTCGTTCTTCCAAGTTGAAGCGGGACTTGGAAGGAGATTGGGGAGGGAGAGTGTTCTCCATGGAAGTGGGGGGAAAGAAACATCCCCAGCATTCATGGCTCGGGAGAAGAGCGGAATGGGACGTGGAATGGATTGTTGAGGGTGATGCTCGATTGGAGCAAAGGAATGCGGAAAAAGACGTTCTGCGTGGGGGGAGAACGCCACCCCTCACCTCCCCTTCACCGCCTCCTTCATGAACGCCGCGAAGAGCGGGTGCGGACGGTGCGGACGACTCTTGAATTCCGGGTGGAACTGACTGCCCACCATGAACGGATGATCCTTCACTTCCACGATCTCCATGAGTTTTCCATCGGGAGACGTGCCCGAGATCACGAAGCCATTCTTCTCGAGCTTCGCGCGGAAGGCATTGTTGAATTCGTAGCGGTGGCGGTGGCGCTCGGCAACCTCCTTTTGACCACTTGCGGTGAGCGGAGCCGAACCATACGCCTTGAATGCGTTCGTTCCCGGCGTGAGCACGCAGGGATACGCACCGAGTCGCAACGTTCCTCCTTTGCTGCGTTCGTGGCTTTGGCCCGGGAGGAAGTGCACCACGTACTTGTCGCGCTTGAGCCTCTTCTCTTCGTCGAATTCCTCGCTCGTGATGGAGGGATCGTTGAGCATGGAGCGCGCGAATTCGATCGTCATGATCTGGGACCCAAGGCAGAGGCCGAGGTAGGGAACCTTGTGGATGCGTGCGTAGCGTGCGGCGGCGATCTTGCCCTCCACTCCCCTGCTGCCAAACCCGCTCGAGACGATGATGCCGTCGCAGGACTGAAGATCTTCCCAGGCTTTTGTGTCTTGCCCCGAGCGGAGCGAAGGGTCGAGCTTCTCGGAATCGATCCACACGATTTTCGCGTGCGTCTTTGCGAAGATCGCGGCGGTCTTGATGGATTCGATCTGGCTCAGGTACGCGTCGTCGAGGCCGGTGTACTTCCCCACGAGCGCGATTGTGACCTCGCCGCTCGCCGCAGCATGGCGCTTCTCGCCCTCCTCCCACTCGCGCATGTCGGGCTTCACGGGACCGAGGTCGAGCTTCTCCGCGATGATCTGCGCGAGGCCGTACTTCTGGAATTTGAGGGGGACATCGTAGATGGAGTGCACGGTGAGCGCCGGGATCACGGCGCGACGTTCGACGCCGCAGAAGTGGCTGATTTTGTCGAGGAGTTCCGAGGGAATCGGATAATCCGCTCGCGCGAGAATCATGTCCGGCATCAGGCCTACTCTGCGCAGTTCCCGCACGGAGAGCTGGGTCGGCTTTGTCTTGAGCTCCTTGCTCCCCGCGAGAAAGGGCAGGAGCGTGAGGTGGACGTGGAAGACTCTCTTCTCTCCGAGCTCCGATCGCATTTGACGAACAGCTTCCAGGAAGGGTTCGCCTTCAATGTCACCGACCGTGCCGCCGATCTCGATGAGCATGATCTGCGCTCCGCTTTTGTTTGCCGCCTCCTGCATCCGCTCCTTGATGGCGTTCGTGATGTGCGGGACGACCTGGATGGTCTTCCCGAGGAAGTCTCCGTGGCGTTCCTTCCCGAGAACCGACTGGTAAATCTGTCCTGTCGTGACCGTCGAGAGCTTGCTCATGGGCTCATCGATGAAGCGTTCGTAGTGACCGAGATCGAGATCCGTCTCCGCGCCGTCGTCCGTCACGTACACCTCGCCGTGCTGGAACGGACTCATGGTGCCGGGATCGACATTGAGGTACGGATCGAGCTTCTGCACGAACACCTTGAACCCGCACGCCTTCATGATGGCGCCGATGGAGCTGACCGCGATCCCCTTCCCGAGCGAGCTGCAGACCCCGCCGGTGACGATGATGAAGCGGGGGGGGAATTGCGAGCTTGCCTTGCGTCGCATCGAAGGGTTGCGAGTTGCGAGTTGCGAATCCCGTTCATCATTCGCCCTTCGCAATTCGCCCTTCGCAATTCTTTTTCTTCCAGCCATATCTGATGATTTTCTCTTCATAAACAAAACTGGGCAGTCCGGGGGAGGAGCCCGCCGTGCATTCTACCAATTTGGGAATGCTGGGCAAGAAAATCGTGACGTGTTTTTTGATCAATTGCGAGCCAAAAGAAAGGCGATCCGTCCATTTATCTTGTTCAAGGGAAAGATTGCGGTACAGTTGCAGCAAGTCCTCAGTCGGGCAACCGACTTGAGGCATGGGGGCGTTCTGCCTCTCTCCCGCGAGCTATAATTTTCTTCTATGATCGTGGCATCTGGACGAGAGCAAATGCTATTGACACGACTACATATGGGAAGGAACAGCGGGTGCAGGTCTGTCGAGGGTGTGGGTGATGAACCCGGGGAAGTCATCGTTGATACGGGGGAGTGAGGAG
>JACOTD010000033.1 GCA_016178535.1 Candidatus Peregrinibacteria bacterium | reverse complement strand
GAGTTCCTCGCGGGGTTTGGTTGGAGATTTCGGCATACAAAGGAGAGGAATACAGGACAAATTCTGTATTCATCTCCGCAAAATAGCTCTTGTCAAATTGGCTTGCTGTTGCGGTTTATGAGATCGGGGGGAATTGCTGAGATGCTCTCAGTTTTTTGACATTGGTTATTTCTGCTCTGAGCCACTTGCTTGGTTCTTGGTGCTTGTGTGAAATTCGTGCCCAGAGGGGAAATGCACTCCATCAAAGTAGCTCCCTGTGCAAAGGGAGCTTCAACGATGGGCAGCAGACTATTGCTGAGGGTCTGGAATTTCACACAGAACGGCAAGAACCAATGAAATTCACATAAGCACCAAGAACCAGACAAGACGCAAACTTGCTCTTTGCCTCTCACCCCGCAGGAATAAATTGGACATGCACTCCCACGTTCACATCGTCTGCGAAGATGCCGGCGAGGATGGCGGAGGGAATGCCGGTGATCGCGATGCTCGTCTTGGCGTCGCCCGTGCTCGTGACCATCGAGACGAGGTGGCCGCGCAGGAAGAGGCCGAGCAACTTGCCCTTCGTCTGGAGGAAGAGCGTCTTCAGCTTCTGCTGCCCTCCGCTCGTGAACGCGATGTCCACGTTGCCCGTGGAAGTCCCCGGATCGCTCCCTGCGGCGATCCACTCCACGTCCTTCTCGGTCACGCCGGTCTCCACGAAGCCATCGCCCGCGGGAGTTGTGAGATCGGGAGTTTCTCCCTTGTCGATCTTGCGCATGAGGCGGAAGGAGAAGGGGCCTTGCAGCTGCTGCGTCAGTTTGGCGTTCAATGTGGGATCAGAGAGTGTCTCCGCGAATGTCGTTTGCTCTGCGCTCACCTTCGTCTGCGCCTGCAGCACCTTGGCATTCATGGCCCCGACTCTTCGATTGATCACCCGCTGCGCGGCCTCGATGAGCAGCGGTCCGTGAGGATCATTGGCCGGCACGATCGTGATGTGGTAGCGGACCATGGAAACGTTTTTGGAGCAGGCCGCGAGCATCAAGGCGACGAAGAGGATTGAGAAGAATTTTTTCATAGGGAACGAGTGTAATAGAGCCCTGGTGTTGCTGCAAATCTGTCTTCATCCAAGTCTCAGAACAGTCCCCGCCCGGATCATCTTGCCTCTGAGGTCGACTCCCTCCAGAGTGCATCCTTCATCGATCACACAGTCTCTGAGCGTGCAATCCGTGATTGTGCAACGTTCGAAGACGAGCGTGTCGCAGAGCTCGCTTCCGATGACGCGCGATCCCGCCGCGACCGAGACGCTTCCCGTGCAGGTCGTTGTTTCCAGAGTCGAATCAGTGTCGATCAGTACTTTTTCTCCGAGGAGCAGTCGATGTGCTTCCAGGTACGATGCGAAGGAGCCGACATCGAGCCACGGTTCGCGGAAGGTGAAGCAATCGATGGCGATCTTCCGGCGCAGGAACTCCTCGAAGATCCCCCCGACGTTCTCTGGTTCTCTCTCGGCGAATTCGAGGACAATCGGCAGCGTTGCACGCGGAAGGATCGAGCATCCAGTCGACACAAGCGTCGTCTTCGATTCCTTTGGCTTCTCTTCGAAGCCGATCACGCGCTTGGGATCGTTGGGGTCCGTCAGCACCGTCCCGAACGAGGATGCGTGCGCCAGATTCTCGATATCGTGCGCGGCGAGCAGCGCGTGCGGTGGATGGAACGCGCGGAGAAATTCGGCGAGCGAGAAACCCAGGTAGTTATCTCCGGTCAGGAGGAGGAGATCGTCGTCGATGCGCCTCGCAGAGATCCAGGCTGCCACCGCCCCGAGCGCTCCGAGCTTGTGTTCATCCTTGCGCGTTTGCTCAATGATGAGCTCGACCGGACGATCGATCGTTTGCTTCCATCGCTCAAATCCTTCCGCGAACGCGGCATTTGTGCTGACCGTCACGGGGATTTCTCTGGGGATCTTCTCGAGCAGGTGCGTGATGATCGGCTTCCCGGCGAGCGGCAGGAGGGGCTTGGCCCGCTTCTCGGTGAGAGGCCACAGGCGCGTGGCGAATCCGCCGGCTAAGATGAATGCTTGCATCGACCATAGGGTACGTCATCGAATGTTCCGGTGCATCAGCGGTTCAGTGCGGCAAGAAAAACTTCCATTACTGAACCGCTGATTCACTGAGCCACTGAACCGCTTCTCAGAAGAACCATTCCCACCACCTGCGCGGGGGGCCGACGACCGTCACCGCGTGGCCTTTTGAATCTGCGCATGGACCATTTCGTATGTCGGCATGCCCCTGCCGTGCTGCATGCCCGTGATGGAACGCAGGAGTTCCCTGTCGCACGTGCCCTCCTCGATCGTGCACCACTGCCGCAGGTCTTCGATGTTCTCCTGCGTCGGCATGCCCCTGCCGTGCTGCATGCCCATGATGGAACACCTGCAATCGAGCGTGTAGAAGTATTCGAGAAAAGCGAAGGGACGACCGGCAAGATCTTCGATGTGCCGTTGGTTGGCAATCATGGATGTGATTGCAGAAGACGACTCGGCACGATGCAGAATGAGAAACAATCGTGTATAGATCGCTGCCCTGAATTGCTCAGGGTCATTTGAACAATTCGCACACTTGTCGATCTTCGATCGTAATTTGCTGAAAGGTCCATCCTTTATGACAATCCTCTCCCTGTAGAAGGGAGTCGCTATTTTCTGGCTGAATTTTTGCTCGATTGTAAGCAATTGCAAGAAAATGGAATTGGTTTCATGGTATCTATTTTCTGGTAGGATTGCAAGAATGACTGCTTGGCCAAGGCTCATTCTGTGTCGTAGGAGACGATCATTCTCATCATGATCGTGCGCATCGAAAAACCATGAACGAGAAACGAGTCATCGTTCAGAAGAACCATTCCCACCACCTGCGCGGGGGGCCGACGACCGTCACCGCGTGGCCTTCGAGCGATTCGATCTTCTCATCTCGTTCGACGATGCCGAACACCGAGGGCAGGACCATGTAGGTGATGGCGCGGCTGCGGCAAGCGGAGAGCAGGTTCAACGATTGTTCCAAGTCGCTGCACTGGATGAGGTGCGTGATCTTCCGCTCCTTCAAGACTTCTTCGAGTTTGTTCAGCTTCCCGCAGATGGGGACTCCTTCGATCTCCTGTTCCTTCACCCCGAGACCATCGAGGATCGCGACGGGGAAGAGGGGATTGCGACTGCACTTCAGGAGTGCGATCAAGCGACGGGATTCCCTCGTCACGCCGATGATCAGGGTCGGGAACTGGGGCGGGTCTTTGGTCAGCGCAATCCGCAGCATCCGCTCGAATATGATGTGCCAGATCCACGCCGCTCCCGTGCTGATCGCGAAGGCGAAGACGATCAAGAGCCGACTGAAGAAGACGTCGTACAGGAAGTAGTAGAGCAGCGCGAAGAGCGCGCAGCCCACGACGGAGGCGTAGGCGATGTACGCGAGATTACGCAGCGTCTGTTGTCGTCTTCCCAGCGCGAACGTCCTGGTCGTTGCGAGCACGAGCAGCCAGAAGGGCGAAGCCATCGCCGCCGCCGCGATGAACGGACCGAAGGGAAAGTCACTGGAGAGGATGAACCCGACGCGCAGGAAGTACGCAAGTGCGAAGCTCCCCAGGAAGAGGAAGAGATCGGAGGCGAGCCAGAGGATGAGGAGGCAGCGGTAGCGCACGGGGGAACTGTAGCGTGATTTGAAGGACTGAGGGAGTCGCAGGCGGGTCACCTGGTACTTTTCTGCGAATGCATTCGTTACCGCTCCGCCACCTGCACGTCGCTCCTCCAGGTGTACCCGAGGAGCGTCGCATCCCAGGGGATCACCCCGTCCCACGTCTGTGTGCTCTTGGCCACGCGCGGCGGAGAAGGAAATTCGTACTTCTCCAGCCACGCGAGCTTTGCGGCAAGGGCTTTGTTCTTCGCGGCTCTCCTGCGGAAATCATCGCTGCGGAGCACGTAGTAGGTCGCGGTCTCCGCGATGTCTTCGAAGCAGTTGGTCTTCGCGTAGCCGGTGACGAAGTCGTCCGCTCTGCTACCCGATCGCATCGTCGTCGCATCGAGCCAATCGATCCGGTAGAACGTGAGGCTCGGATTATCCTTCGCGATCGGATCCTCGCCGTTCTTGAATTCGCTTGCACCGCTCGTCATCGTCTGCGGAAGGCAGCCGAGACTGAAGAAGTGCCCCAATGCTTCATGCATCAAGACAGCCCGGCGTTCCTGCACCGGCCGGGCGCCATCCAGGATGATCGTCGATGCTCCGGCGTAGCCTCTGCTGGGGAGCTTTCCATCGTACCGGACGATGAAGGTCTGGAGTTTCCTCCGGCAGCTGGAGGGGAGGAGCCACAACACCTCGTTCGCCATTGAACGATCTTCCTCATGGATGTCGGGTTCCAAGAGCGGCGGGAGGATCGCCGGGATGCGAGGACTCGGAGCCACGCTCACGTGGGAGGGAAGGGATGCGGATGCGACAGAAGATGCCTGCCTCGTTTCGGAGACGATGACGGTGCGTGCGGGAATTTTCGGCGTCGCTGCCCTTGCGAACTCTGGCCAGCGTGCTACGCTGATCTCGCCATTCACCGCGAGGAGTGATGCCGCGACGAGACCCCCGATGAGCAGGAAGCGCCAGGTTCTCTTCATGGGCAAAAGGTGCAATTTATATTACATTTCTTCTTCAATGTCAATACCCGAAACGGCTGTCTCTCCCGGGCAGCAGCACACGGTCACCATTGAAAAACTGACGTTCGGAGGGTCCGGTTTGGCCCATATCGACGGGCTGCCGATCTTCGTTGCGGACTCGATCCCCGGACAACAGCTCGAGATCGTCATCACCAAGCGCAAGGACTCGTTCGCGGAGGCCACGGTCCGCCGCGTGCTGCGCAGGGCGAAAGACGAGGTGCAGCCCCGCTGTCTCCACTTCCACGACTGCGGCGGGTGCGTGTGGCAGAACCTCCCCTACAACAAGCAGATCGAATACAAGGAAGAGATCGTCCGCGAGACGCTCCTCCACGTGACGCCAATCGAGGAAGCCGATCGCAAGAAGCTCCCGGGCCGCGTCCTCAAGATCATCCCAAGCCCGCAGGTGTTCCACTACCGCAACAAGATGGAATTCAGCTTCGGTTTTTCCTCCATGCGCAGCGAGGAACGCGGGGGACGACGGATCTACTTCGACGAAGAGCCGACGATCGGCTTCCATCAACCCGGCCAGTGGGCGACGGTGCTGCCCATCACCGAGTGCCACCTCTACGACGAGCAAGTGGACATGCTGCTTTCCTCCGTCCGACGCTTCATGCAGGAGCGCAAACTCACGGTCTACAATCCCAAGACGCAGAAGGGGATGCTGCGCACCCTGCTCCTGCGTCGCGGCGTCCACACCGGCGAGCAGATGATCTGCTTCCTCCTGCAGGCGCGCAAGAAGGATCTCGAGCCGCTCTTCCAGGAATTCCTCCGCGCCTTCAGCGGTCGCCCCAACCTCGCATCCCTCCTCATCGTCGAGCACCTGGGGCTCCACGACCGCCCGGAATTCCCCAAGGTTCACTGCCTCACGGGCAAGACCACGATCGCCGAACGGCTCTTCGATCTCACCTTCGAGATCTCGCCGTTCTCCTTCTTCCAGACCAACACGCTGGCGGCCGAGAAGCTCTACCGCGCCATCGCCGACGCCGCGGATCTCACGCAGCGCGACACCCTCCTGGATGCCTACTGCGGCATGGGAACGATCGGGCAGTACCTCGCGCGGTTCTGCCAGAAAGTCGTGGGGGTGGAGAGCCATCCCTCCGCCATCGAGGATGCGCTCAAGAGCGCGGGGAAGAACAAGATCGGCAACATCAGCTTCTACAAGGGGAGAGCCGAGCAGGTGCTCCGGGAGCAGCTCAAGCCGGGGGGCAAGTACGTCTTCAGCACCGCCGTCGTCGATCCGCCGCGCGCAGGCCTGCATCCCCGCGCCCGCGACGCCATTCTGGCGCACGCACCAGCGAAGATCGTCTACGTCTCGTGCAACACGGCCACCTTCGCGCGCGATCTCGGCGAGTTCCTCACGGCGGGCTACGAACTTCGAACGGTCCAGCCAGTGGATCTGTTCCCCCATACGGCGCACATCGAGACGGTCGCGTTGTTGCAGAGGAAATAATGGAGAAGTACGAATTACGAGTGACGAGTTACGAATGAAGATCCAGATTCCCATTCGCCATTCGTAAATCGTAATTCGTCACTCGTGAATTGTCATTCATCATTCTGCTACTATCTCCTCCATGCAGCGCGTCATCTTCCTCTCCATCGGCCGCATGAAGACTTCCTGGATTGCAGAGGGGTGCAAGCAGTTCACCTCGCGTCTCGCGCGCATCATCGCTTTCACGGCGATCGAGATTCCGGCGAGCCGCAACTTCGATCCGCAGAAGCAAGTTCAAGAAGAGTCCGCTGCCATCCTCGAGAAGCTCGAGCGGCTGAAGGGCGATGTCTGGCTCCTCGATGTGTGTGGCGAGGAGATGAGCTCGGAAACATTCGCGAAGGCCGTGGAAGCAGCAAAGGATGCCGGTCGCACGATGATCTTCATCCTCGGAGGGGCGTACGGTGTCAGCGATGCGGTGCGGGAGAGAGCGAACGCGGTTCTCCGCCTGAGCCCCATGACCTTCCCACACGAGTTCTGTTGTTTGGTCTTCCTGGAGCAGCTCTACCGCGCGACGGAGATTCAGCGAGGGACGGGGTATCACCATTAGAAAAACCGCTTCTTCCACCGAAGCGAACTCAACTTTTTGGCTTACCCAAGCTGGTCTATAAGCACGCGCGCATAGTGGCAGCCCCACGGAGAATCGAACTCCGATTTGCAGGATGAGAACCTACTGTCCTAACCGTTAGACGATGGGGCCGTGCATGGCTGAAGTATAGGGTAACACCGAAGATCGTGAAGACCGACCATGTCATCAGCCACGGAGACTCTGCAGTTTTTTCAACGTCTGTGGGTGCTACCTCATGTTCGTGGTACTCTCTCACGCCACACACTTCCCATTCGTCCTTGAATCCGATGCTTTCCCCGCCGTGTCCGCGTAACGAGACACGCGGAACCATCACAAGGATCTTCGGCGATTGAATTGCCAAGAGTGTTGGAAATATCCTGTGGTAATTAGAGCCCGCTGAAAAACCTCCCAACCGGTAGACAAGTGCACTCTCATCCTCCCCCCTCCCCAGCAGGCGGGGGTTTTGTACGCGGGTGTCTCGTGTGCGATTCCCTTTCTCTGTCGTCCGTCTTCCCGAGCCATGCGCTACGGCCCTCCGGCTCTCGTGACGGCCATCGCATTCATGGCGAGCAGCGTGAAGGCGATCTTCACGTGCGCATGGTCGTGCTTGTAGGGATTGCAGTCGCAGCCGTAGCGGGTCTTGAGCGTCCCGAACTTCCCCTCGACCCCGGAGCGCTGTCTGCGCATCCGTTTGATCGCATGGTCCGGAGGGGCGGGCGCGTTCTTCGGACGTGCGCCTCTCCACTGCACGCCATCGGTGATGTCCTGTGTTTCCAAGAGTGCATGAATCTCCGGCGTGTGACCGCCCCGATCGGTGTTGATCTCCGACGGCTTTCTGCCGAAGCACCGTTCGTGCGTGGCAATGGCATCGGTCACCATCTCGGTATCGGAGAACGGATCGTCATCGATGCGATCCATGCGCAGGAGTGTCCCCCCAATCACCGAGCAGGTGATCTTCTTTCCGAACTCCGTCTTCCTGCCTCCTTCTGCCTGAGGCAGACGGATCATCGGTGCGTGCAGGGACACGATCCTGTCTTTGCAACTGCGCACGTTCCTGCGCAGCATCTCCCCTTGCTGGGCATGGTGGCGATGGTCCGGAGCAGTGTCTCGGACACATCCGCTGCCGTGCTCGCCACCGTCTTGTGCAGGAGTGCGAGGAGTTGCTCTCCTTTGGTCACGAGGAACTGATTGTAGGCTTTGACTTCCTCAATCGTATGGCGCTTCTTCTTGCGGAAGCCCGCCGCGGCTTTCGTCACCGCCCGCTTCCCTCGGATGATCATCTTCTTGCCGGTCTGTCTGATCTTCTCCAGCGTCCCCACCATCTTTCTCCATGCCGCGAGGAGGAGCTTGCCGTCGATGGGGAACGTGATGGTGGCGGGGATGCAGGTGGAGTCGGTGATGCACTGATGCCTGCGCTTGCAGGGGAGCTTGCGGATGAACGTCCTGATCGATGCATCTTCCAGCAGCTGCAGGGTCTCGCGGTCCAACTTCTTGCGGAACGTGGTGAGTGACGACGCATCGGGCACATCGTGGTACACGTTCGTGAATCCGCAGAAGAGCTTCAGAGCAATATCCGTTTCGAGCCTCCGCACCAGATCACGGTCACTCTCCCGGAGCACCGGCTTGGCGATCTCGAGAGCGATCATCATGCGCAGGCTCTTGCTGTTCCTCCCCGTCTTGCCCGAATACTTCTTGCCGACGATTTCGATCAGCGCATCCCAATCCAATTCCTTTCCGATGCGCATCAGCGGGTGGTTCTCATCCACCGGCATCTGCAGGAGATTGAAATCGAACATCGCGGCCTGATCCGTCGAGTGGTGATGCTTCATATATGGCTTGGGGAAGAGAAAAGAACTGCGTCAATGCTACAAAATTCTCTCGCACTTTTGAAGCATTATCAGTGGAAGAACGGCTTGTTTGTGCGGTAATATCATGGTGTTTTTCAGCGGGCTCTACATAACGCAATTACTGCGTTCCTCAAGCTCTATTGGAGCGAATTACATTGAAGCAAACGATGCTCTGGGTCGTGGGGATTTCCTCATGAAAATACGAACGAGCCGACGGGAAGCGAAGGAAAGTGGTTTCTGGCTTCAACTCCTGGAACTTGCGCCGACTCCGGACTGCCAGAGCAAACATGCACAATTACTCGACGAATGCTCGCAGCTCATCCGTATCTTCAGTGCCATGATCCAATCGGTACAGCGCAAAAACAGCCCCTAACTGCACCCGTTTTTGCTTCTTGTATCTTGTTTCTTGTATCTTCATTCGTAATCCACAATCAACACCCCATCCAAGTGGTCGACTTCGTGCTGAATGACTCTGGCATCGAAGCCGCTCACGCGACGATCTTGTTTCTTGCCGGATACATCCAGATACGTCACAACAATCTCGGTGGAGCGACGAACGGGAAGCCAGACGTTGGGGAGGCTCAGGCATCCTTCTTCTTCCACCGTCGTCTCCAAGCTGCGCCAGGGAATCTGTGGATTGATGAGCGGCGTCAATTTCTGATTGATGGTCGCGAGGCAGAGGCGAACCGGCTCTCCAATCTGGGGCGCTGCGAGACCGACGCCATTGGCCTCTTCCATCGTCTCCTGCATGTTTTTGATGAGCTTCGCGATCTTCTTCGTCACCTTCGGGATCGGCCTCGTCTTGATCCGCAGTGCTGGATTATCGGCGCCGATGAGGATGGGGAGAATGGCGATGGGAGGAGTGTAAACCAAAATGTCTCGAGCTTCATTGCTCGGCTGCTATAGTCCCCCCATGGCCGGATTACCGCCACTCACGGTCTTCGACGTGGAAACGACGGGACTCGATCCCAAGAGAGGGCACCGCATCGTCGAGATCGCGGCCATGCGGTTCGAGGGAGGAAGCCCGCTCGCAGACCAGACCTTCGCGACGTTCGTGAATCCGGAGAGAACGATCCCCTTCGAAGCCAGGCAAGTGAATACGATCAGCGATGTGGACGTGGAGAGCGCACCGACCATCGATGTCGTGCTCCCCCAATTCCTCACGTTCGCCGAAGGCAGCCTCCTCATCGCACACAATGCGAGCTTCGATTACGGCTTCCTGGAAGTGGAGAAGCAATTTTGCTGGGGCTACGTGGATCTTCCCGAGTGCTTCTGCACGCTCCGCCTCGCGCAGAACCTGTACCCCGGCGACTTCCGCCACAACCTGGATGCGCTGTGCCAAAAGTTCAAGTTCACGATGCCCGCAACGCGCCACCGCGCGCTCGCCGACGTGATCCTCACCGCTCAGGCACTCGAGCGGATGATCACCGACGGCCATATCCGTTCTCTCGATGAGCTAAGGAGAAGAGGGAGTATTCGGCAGATGGTGAAGTGATCGTCATCGATCGATGCATCGCTTCCTCACGCAATCCGGGAATCGTTGGAAAATCCTCTCTGTTCCAGTGAAGGAATGGGCTGCGCCAGGATTTCCTTCCAGTTCGGAGGAAGGTTCAGATTATTGTCGAGCACGAGCATCCCTCTCTCCATGCCGCATTTCACGCTGCTCTTGGCGAGAATATTACCCAGCATCTTGAGCGACGAAGACGGCCCGTGAGCGCAGAGGGCCACTCGATCCTCATCGACGGAGAAGTCGACCATGTCGGGGATGATGCCGTACGACGTAACCGCTCACTGACCTTGCAACCCAAATCGGCTTGACGGGATTCGGCCGGTTTTCCAAAAGTCATTCTACGGCTCTGTACGAAGAGATTGGGCGGTTCTGTGTTTTTTGCAACGCACAGCATGATCTTCTCCTGTGTT
>JACOTD010000092.1 GCA_016178535.1 Candidatus Peregrinibacteria bacterium | reverse complement strand
TGTCCCTCTCGCGTATCTCCTTCAAGTACCAGACTTCCGGCATGGCCAATACGTATACAGGAGTTGTTCAGAACATGGCAAGTCAATCTGCGCTAGGCGTGGGAATCGGGAATTACTCCCTGAGCCAAAGCCATCCCTTTCCGTTTTTCAAAGGGTCACTTGAGAGTGACCTTCGCCCCCGCGGCTTCCAGCTTCTTCTTCCACGCGTCCGCGTCAGTCTTGGCGACTCCTTCCTTGAGCATCTTGGGGGCGCCATCGACGAGGGCTTTGGCTTCTCCAAGGGGGAGACCCGTGATCTCGCGGACGACCTTGATGACCGCGATCTTCTGCGCGCCGCTCTCGGTGAGTTCCACATTGAAAATGGTCTTTTCCTCCTCGGCTGCGTCGCCGGCAGCCACGCCCTGCGGGGCTGCTGCGGCCACGGCGACCGGGGCGGCGGCGGAAATGCCGTAGGCTTGTTCCATGTACTTCACGACGTTATTCAACGCAATGACGTTGAGCTTCTCGAGTGCCGAGATCACTGCTTGCTCTTCGGTGGAGAGGGTGATGGGAGAATCGGACATGGTGGGAAAAAAGAAGAGGGATAGAAATTGAAAATTGACAATGGAAAATTGAAAATTATGCGATTGCAGGTTGTTTCTTCTTGGCGATTTCTCTCAGCAGTCTTGCGAATCCGTTGAGAGGGGAAGTGCACATGCTTGCAAACGAGACGAGCGGGGAGCGGATCATGCCTGCGAAGGTTGCCAGGAGCACCGGGCGGCCCGGAATCGTCGCGAGCGCCTTCGCATCGGATTTGCTGAGGAGCTTCCCCTCGAAGATGCCGCCGAGGAGCGATACCTGCTGGTGATCCTTGGCATAGGTGAATGCCGTCTGCGCGCCGGAGACCGGATCGCTGTAGCTGAAGATGCAGGCGACGGGGCCTTCCATCAGCTCATCCGTCGGTGCGGGCAGCGAGAGCTCCTTCGCGGCGAGTTTCATCAAGGTTTTCTTCGCGACTTTCATTTCTGCGCCGCTCTCCTTCAATTTCCTTCGCAGATCACTCACCTCGGACACCGTGAGGCCGATGTAGTGGGCGAAGATCACAGAGCTCGCTTTCGTGAGCTTCTCTTTCATCTCTTGGAGTTGCGCCGATTTCTGCTGCTTGGTCAGTGCCATGACGTGCGTGAGGAAGAAAAGAAGAATTCGTTCTCTGGTTCTCTCGTTGGCTCGTTTTCTCGATTGGGAGAACGAGCAACCAGAGAACGAGGCAACGAGGCAACAGGTCGACGTTCAACAATGCACACGCAAAGTCTCCCTGGGGTTTGTCCGGGAGACCAGCGAGGAACACGGCACGAATCACCAAGCCGGGGCCGAGTGGCCGATGCTGTATTCCTCGGAGGGGCTTATTTCGGCCTGCGGCCTTGTGCCCTCGGTCTTCGGACGAGAGGGAGTGTACGGAGAACCGTTGGCAAGTCAAGCCCAATGTGCATTGGGGGTGGGAACCGCTCTCTTGTTTGGCGTGAGCCATGGGTTGCTCCGCCCGAGAGTAAGCTGCTCTAACGTCAAGCGCACTTCTGCGCTTTCGGTCGTGGTTGCAGACGCTCTCCAGAATGGCCGAGGCCGCTTGGGCTGCTACACTTCTCCTCTCCTGCCTCGGTTCCATGCCTTCATCCTCGGCACTCGCTCCATTCCTGGAGAAGATCCATCGGCACCGGCAGTCCTATCGTGAAGAGCGTCTGCGCAGCGCCTTCGCTCTCGCGGCAGACCTCTACGCAGGCAAGGAGCACTGGACGGGGGATCCTCTCGTGGAGCATGCGCTCGGCGTGATCGACATTCTCCTGCCGTTCCAACCGGATGAAGACACCGTCGTCGCATGTCTGTTCCAGCATGCGCTGGAGACCAAAACGATGACGCTCGATCACCTGGAGGAGCGATGCGGGCCGGTCGTGCGCTCGCTCGTCTCGAGCATCCATCTGCTCTCGCACGTGACGCTGCGAGACCGGCGCCGTTCGATCGAGGATCTGCGTCTGATGCTGCTCGGCGTCACCGACGACATTCGCGTGCTCCTCGTCATCCTCGCGGATCGCTGCGAAGTCCTGCACCATCTCGAGAAGCTCCCCTCTGCCGATTGCAAACGCATCGCGCGGGAAGTGCTCGGGCTCTTCGCGCCCGTGGCCGCGCGGCTCGGCATCCATACGCTCAAGCAGCGGCTCGAGCTGCTCGCATTTCCCATCGTCTATCCCTCCGACGCCGAATCGATCGCGGAGCAGTTCGCCGAGCTCCACGAGCGGTACGGGGAATTTCTCACAGAGGTCGCGCAAATCCTCCAAGCGGAACTGAAGGCCGCGAGCGTCGATGCCGCCGTCGACTGCCGGGAGAAGCAGCCCTACAGCGTCTTCACGAAGATGCGGGCCAAGAGCCTCTCCCACATCGAGAAACTGCACGATCTCTTCGCGCTGCGGGTGATCGTCTCTGAACCCGCGGAATGCTACCAGACACTCGGGGTGCTCCACCGCTTGGGCCGTCCGGTCGCCAACCGCTTCAAGGACTACATTGCGCTCCCCAAGCCCAATGGCTACCAGAGCCTCCACACGACCATCGCGCGGCTGCCCGGCGTACCGGAGGGCGTGCTCGTGGAGGCGCAAGTGCGCACCCATGCGATGCACCGCGAGGCGGAGTACGGCATCGCCGCGCACTGGAGTTACAAGGAAGGCGGCGCCGCCGAGCGCGCGAAACTTCAGCAAGTCTTGAGTGCCCAGCATGCCGTGAAGGAGGAGGGTCGCAGTCGTACGCTCGCCGACCACATCTTCGTCCTCACGCCGAAGGGCGACATCGTGGAGCTGCCGGAGGGCGCCACCCCGCTCGACTTCGCCTTCCAGATCCACACGACGCTGGGGCTCGCGTTCCGCTCCGCGCGCGTGAATGGCGTGATCGCACCGATCGACCACGCGCTCGAGAACGGCGACATCATCGAAATCCAGACGCACGCTTCCCCCAAGCCCTCGCCCGAGTGGATGCAGCTCCTCAAGATGGCATCGTCGCGCTCCCGACTCAAGCGGTACCTCTACTCGCTCAACCGCGCGCAGTTCGTGGCAGCCGGGCGCACTCTCGTCAATGCTGAACTTAACAAGCATCGTCTCTCGCCGCTCGATCCCGATCTCACGCTCCTGCGCGCGTACGACGGGCGCATCCTGTCCTTCGCCGACAGAGAAGATATTCTCATGAAGATCGGGCAGGGGTCCGAAAAGCCGGCGTCGTTGCTCCTCAATCTCGACAAGCTCCGTCTTCCGTCGATTGCGAACGCACCCCTCAAAGCCCCGCGCACGCGGCGCCGGGATGATCGCATCGTCGAAATGGAAGACGGCGTGCCCATGCCCTACCGCTTCGCGAAGTGCTGCAAGCCCCAGGAGAAGGATCATCCCGATCTCCTCGGTTTCATCACGCGCACGGGCGACGTCTCCCTCCACGTCAAAGCCTGCCGCATGGTCAAGAATGCGAATCCGGAACGACGAGTAGGAGTTCGGTGGGGGAGGAACGAATCATGATCGTTGCTCGTTGGCTCGTTTCTCGTTTCGAAACTTCACGAGCAACGAGCATGGTCGAGGAACGAGCAACGATTCCACGATGAGAGCAGAGGCTCTATCCTGCCCATGTGACTCTTACGAAGACCCGCGTCGGCGAACTCTTTGTTCTCACGGAAGCCTTTCTCTGGAGTCTCTTCCCCGTCATCACCATTCTGACGTTCTCGGCCATGGGGCCGCTCTTCTCGCTCGTGTTCGCGAGGCTGTTCCTCCACGAACGAATCATGGCGTACCAGATCGCGGCGTTCGTGCCGATTTTCATCGGGGTCGTGCTGCTGACGAAGAGTCGGAATGAAGAAGGCAGAACGGGGACGATTTGATGGTGTTTCAGAGGTTCCCTTCACTACGTTCCTCGAACAATCATAGATCGTCCAGAAATTTGTTGAGATCACCGTATTGTTGTATGAATTTTGCCAGAGATTGCCGTACCGCATGCGTCTCAAAAGATTTCGGAACCGTGATCTTGTCTCTTCTATCGGGACTGAACATCATGTAATGATCGCCTTTCCCAAACCTTTTGGTGACAGGGAATCCCATTCTCGCTGCCGTGCGAATGAATTTCGTTCTCCGAGTTGAAGGTGGCAATTCAGGCATGTGCCATCTGTTTTATCTCAATCCTACGGAAAAGTATATTGTTGCCGTCGCTCGTCTTTTTCGTTGGTTCTTGTACCAATTTAAACTTCATGGCATTGGCACAATCTCTTGGAACTTCAAAATACGTGAGAATAGCATCAAGCGCATGTTCATATGCCTCTTCCATCGTGCGAGCCTCGCTGATAATTCCCGGGTATTCAGGAGATGAAATTGCGATGCATGTTTTTCCTCTCTCATTGAATTCCAAACGAAACTCCATGGACACTGAGCGAGGAAGTCTCGGGAAAACCTCCCGACCGACGAATGATGAGCCGGTGAAAGCTTTGAGTACTTTACGCATAGGCGAGAGGGACTTTTTCATGATAGTTGTTTTGACGATAATTACAATCTCATTCTACCAAAAAACACCGTCATTTCCTATGCAAAAAATCAGAGAAATCACCCCAGCATCCCCTCCACCATCTTCTCGATCGTCTTCTGCCACTTGAGTTGCTCGTAACGGTCACTACCTGGGACGAGCTCGGCGCCGAGCTTCTTGCGGTTCTCGGGCGGGGAGGCGCGGATCACGCCGTCCACCGCTTGCTTCATCTCCTCGTCCGTGACGGCGATCTTCTTCTCTTCCAAGATCTTCTCGATGCCGTAGCGAAGCTGGATGCGCTTCGTCGATTCTGCGCGCAGTTCCTTCTCGAATGTCTCAGAAGTTCGCTTAGTCTGTGTCAGCCAGTGCTCGACCGTCAGCCCTTGCTTCTCCAATTGCTCTCCGAGTTCACGGATGAGGTTGCGGACCTCTTGATCGATCAATTCGGGTGCAATCTCGATGACGGTCGCTTTGCGGATCGCTTCGAGCAATGCCGATTCGCGGCGCTGTCGCTCGACCCGTTCCTCTTCGGCGCGCAGCGTCTGCTCGATGTTCTTCTTCCATTCCCCCGCTGACTGCGCGAAGCCGTGTTCCTTCACGAATGCATCCGTGAGTTCGGGAAGGTTCACCTCCTCCACCTTCTTCACGAGCACGTCGAACGTCACGGGCTGGTTGCGCAGGTGCTCGGCGTGATACTTCTCGGGGAATGTGAGCGTGAACGTCTTCCTGTCCTCTGTGCCCAAATCGACGAGCGCCTCCTCGAAGCCGGGAATCAGGGTCTTGCTGCCGATCACAACCGCGTAGCCGCTCGAGCGCGTGCCGGCGATTTCCTTCCCTTCCTTGTCCATTCCGACGAAATCGAGCGTCACCTGGTCGCCGTGCTTCGCCTTCCGCGCGACGTCCTTCGTCGTGCGGTGTTGTTCCTGCACGTAGCGGATCATGCGGTCCATGTCCTTCTGCTCGATCTTCACGTCTCTCTTCTCGATTCTGATCTTCTCGAGTCCCTTGAGCGTCACTACGGGCCGTTCGACGACGATGATCTGGAGAACGAGGGGTTCTCTGGAGGTGATGTCGATGCGCGGCGGAAGGATCGGATGGAGTTTGTGTTCTTCCATCAGGCTCGTGAAAGTCTTCGTGAGGAGCGAGCGGATCGTTTCCTCGAGGATGGCTTCCGGCTTGATCCGCTCGCGCACCATTTCCGCGGGAGCGTGGCCGGGGCGGAAGCCAGGGACGCGGAGGTCACTTGCTACCTTCTTCAATGCCTGGCCCTCCGCCTGTTTCGTTTCCTCGGCACCGAAAGCGACGGTGAACTGGTGGCGGCTCGGGGAGAGTTTTTTTGCGGGGGTGGTGGTGGGCATGAGAGGAATGGTCAATGGACAATGGAAAATTCCGCAGGAGTTCAGCATCGTGGAGCGTTTCCATCATTTTCCATTTTCCATTGTCAATTCAGCGCCAGTAGATCAAGAGTGGAGCAGCAATGAAATACGAAGAGTACGTCCCGATGATCGTCCCCACAATCAGTGCAAGCATGAACCAGTGAATGGATTCGGAGCCGAGGAAGAAGAGGGCAAAGAGCATGATGAGGGCGGCCATGGTCGTGTTCACCGTCCGCGTCACGCTCTGCCGAAGGCCACGCGCCACGGTCGTCGCGAAGTCCTCGCGCGTCTCGACGAACAAGTTCGCGCGGATCCGGTCGAAGATGACGATGGTGTCGTTGGCGGAGTACGCGAGGATCGTCAAGAGCGCCGTGACGAAGAGGGGATCGAACTCAAAGCTCGAGACGCGGCTGACGACGACGAAAATTCCCGCGGTGATGAGCACGTCGTGGATGAAGGCGAGGACGGCGAGAACGCCGAACTTCCAGGGATTCAACTTCTTCGGGAGCTTCCGGAAGGCGAAGGCGAGGTAGACGATGATCGCCAGCGACGCGATCGCCAGCGCGATGAGCGCTTTCTGCTTGAGGCTCGCGGAGACGCTTGGACCGATGGTCGTGAACTGCAGCTCCTTCGTCTCCTTGCCGAACTTCTGCGTGATGGCCGAGAAGAGGGCCACGTGCTCTTCGTTGGTGAGCGGACGCATGCGCAGGAGGAGCGAGGAGCCGTTTACCCCCGTGATCGCGGAGACGGCCACATTCCCAAGCTGATCGCCACTCGGCTTGTACTGCTTCAGGAGCGTTTCGAGATCCGCCTTCGTCTTCCCGGGAATGCGCACTTCCATGAGCGTGCCGCCGGTGAATTCGATGCTCAGGCGCGGCTCCACTGCGATGAGCAGCAGGATGGATCCCAGGAGCAGGAGCCCCGAGAGGGTCAGGAAGATCCTGGCGAGCTTGAGGAAAGGCATCGGGACGGAGTGTAATTGACAATTGAAAATTGACAATTGAAAATTCAGAAGGAAATCCCGAATTGTGAATTGCTTCAAAATTTTCAATTCGGGACATGGAGTTACCAAGAAACAGTCAGTCGTACCACCGCTCCCTCCCGCTCCACCGCCCAGGAGAACGTTCCGTCGGCATGGTCGAGACCGGGGAAGACCGCGCTCTGGAACGGGACGACGGGGAACGCAGCGGCGAGACGACGGAGAGAAGCCCCATCCGTTCTGCCGGCCGCGAGGAGCATTGCGGCTGGATCATTGCTCATCGGAGGAGTGAATGTCGCAATGCTCGTGGTGGTTCCTTGCCCGATGACGTCGTTGAGCCAGGCGCGATCGTTACTCAGGAGGTAGTCATTGCCGCGCTGCGCCGTGGCGAGTGCACCGATGGCATCCGCGCCCGAGAGCGCCGTGATGCGCCAGCCGTTCCTGTCTCCGGAGACATTCCTTGTCCCCTCCGGAGCGCTCTTGAGGATTGCGGAGGTGAAGCCGCGGTCGAACGTGCGACGCTCGAGCGTCACGCGCGTCGTCATCGCCTGCGCGCGTCTGCGAAGCAGACTCAGCTGCGCACTCAGGCTCTTTCCATCGGCCGAACCGGAGAGCAGGAAGTGCAACCCGGCGCCCGATTGTGTGGATCGCACGAAGAGCATCGATGCATGGGTCAGCAGTGGAGCGAGGTCGTAGCGCAGGCTCGTCTCCTCGCCGAAGACGCTCTGCATCCGCGCCGACCACAGGCCCTCGAACACCATCGTCATTTCCTGCGGAAGGATCCCCGAGAGCGCTCGCCACTGCTGGAGAGGTGCCGCACTCGCAATGATGGTGTCGGGCGGCGGGGAAGGGAACGGGATCGAGGGATCGAGGCCGGTTTCCGCGATAGGTCCGTCGGTGAGAACGGCAATGGAGAAGGTGTTTGAGGATTGACTGACCAGCGCGTAGGGGGATGCCGCGAGGAACGAACGCAACAGTGCATCGAGTGCGGCGTTCGATCCTTGCAGGAGCGTTTTCAGATCCGCGAACATCCATCCTCCATCGTGCGGAGAACGTCCTCGGAGCATCTGGAACGCTTCGAGTGAGGAGAGGGCATCCCTTGCATCGATCATTTTCTCTCCGTGCGATGGCAGATCACTCTGCATGTTCCGCACCTCTCCTCTGTCGTTCTCCTCGAAGAGCCTCCAGTGCAGTTTCCCATCGTTCCCGTGTACGACGGCGACGCTCATCAAACCTGTTTCCTTGGGGACATTCTGGAGAACCGGATACCACGCCGCAAATTGCTCGAGGTCGCTCCTGTGCATGTGCGCAAGGTACGCCACCGTCTCCTTCGCCGGGAGAATCGTTGGCGGATCGATGCCGCGGCGATTGGCGAAGAACACGACGAGCCCGACGCCGAAGAAGAGGAGAAGCCCGCCAAGGAGAGTCGCGATGGCGAGTGAGAAGCGTGGAGAGGGCGAGTCGGTCATCGGGAGCAGTGTAGGAGCGTGGAGGGCAGGGAGAAAAGGAACAAGATGCAAGCAACAAGATGCAAAGAATTTCCCCGGGACGATGGATCCAATGGCCAATCGATCATGATTTGTACCTTGCATCTTGTACCTTGTATCTTCATTCACAGCATCTTCTTCAATGCATCCGCGCTCCGTTGCCGGGTCGGGTCCAATTCGAGTGCGTGCCGCAGCGCGGCGATTGCTTCTTCTCTGTGGTTGGCCGCCTGCGCCGTGAGGCCGTAGAGTTCCTGCGCTTCCGCGCTGTCCGGCCACTTCTTGGCCGCCTGCTGGGCGGCCGCGAACGCGTCGTCATGCTTCCCTGCGGCGAGCGCGAGCGAGATGAAGCCTTCGAAGTCCGCAAGTTCGGCATCGCTTGCCTGCATCATCGCTTGCTCCTGCTCGAGCGCGAGCGCGGCGTCGCCTGCCTCCTGCGCCTCCGCGGCCAATGCCCGGCGCACCTCCTTCTCTGGCGTGAAGCCGTTCTTCAATGCGTACTCAAAGAAGGTCATGGCGTTCTTGCCGTCCTTGAGCGCAGCGTACGAACGCCCCAGGAAGTACTGCGTCTCGGGCTTCTCGGGATCGAGCGCGTACGCCCGTTCGAGTGAGGCGAGCGCGTCGCTTGGCCGTTCCATCGTCAGTTCGCAGAAGCCCTTCACGATCCACGCATCGCGGTAGTCATCGGCCTGATGCACGACGGATGTCAGCATCGGCAGGGCAAGCTCGCATTCCTGGGCTTGCGCGAGTGCGCGGGCCAGGAGCGTCTGGAGGTGAATCTCCTTGCTCTCCGGGAAGAGCGCGTACTCGTCGTAGGCTCCTCGCAGTGTCCGGGCGTACTCCCGAAGTCCCGGTTCCCAACCGTTCTCCACTGCCTGCAGCTCCGTCTTGGCGTCGTCGCTCCTCCCCTGCACGATTGCCAGGAGCGCTGCGCCGTAGTGCTTCTGCGGGGATTCGGCCGCTTGATTCAGCAGCGTTTGCACTGTCGTCCGATCACCCCTGTGGAGCGCCATGAGGATCTGGAGCAGGAGGAGATCCTCGCTCCGTGCGCCCTGCTGCCCGAGCGTCACGAGCGTCGTCTGCGCTGCGGTGAATTCCCTGCGTTGGAGCTCCGCCTGCGCGAGCTTCTTCAGCGCCGGGATGCCGCCCTGCGCGTGCGCCGCCTGTTGATACTCCGCTTCGGCGCTCGGCCAGTCTCCCTGGAGCGCGAGGACATCTCCCTTGTGAAGATGAAGGAGCGCCTGGTCGCTCTCGATCGCCGTCGCATCGCTCTTCGGTGCGTTTGCGGCGGAAGGCGCGCCGGTCGTCTGGGCCTGCCGCTCGATCGTGCGTCGCAGGGAATCGGCAGTGGAGACCACCTGCCAGCGCAGGAACGTCATGAGGGAGACCGCGACCGCCAGGGCCGCCAAGACAGGCACGACGATGCGAGCCCGGAGCTTCATGGGGCGAGTGTACAGTGGACAGTGGAAAGTGGACAGTGTTCAGCGGCTCAACGATTCATTTCATGCCGCTGCATTCCTGAATGCGCTAAAACTTCCTCGAGTATCCGCGATTCCCTGTTCCACGGCTTTTCGTCGCAAATCTGCTTCAATAATCTCCTTGAGGCGTCGCTGAATCCACGTGAGCATTTCACCGAATTTCGCCGTTGCCCTCGGCGAAAGTCTCTCCGTTTCTTCTCGGAGAATATTCTCCAGAATTTTTCCGCAGTCTTCCAAGTATTCCACTGCTCCCGCTCGGTTCATCATTCCTACGTCGGTCGACCCATTCTTCAGTGATTCCGGGGAAGGACCAAGAACTTCTGCTGCAAGTGCACAGACTTCCTCTCCGCATGTCTCCGCTCTATTGTGGCAGCTCAGCAGTGTGTTGCGCAGACGATCTTCAAGAGCGCGAATGTCGTCATCTTTGGGAACATTCATCATGGTATGTGTTTGAATTTGAATTCATTATACTATAAATAACAATTAATGCAAGCATGACTTTTCCGCATTCCCTACATGCTCGGGCTCAATTCCCCGTCGTCCCCGTGCATCGTTCCCCCCCCAACTTTCACTTTGGCGGCCGCCTCCGCGATGTGCTTGGGAAGGACGGCCTCGATCGCCCCCCACTTCGCCTCGCCTTCCTGAGGCAGAAGGATCGTCACCTGGTCGCCCACCTCAGCGCGGTAGAACGTGACGGATGCCAGGAGGACACGCAAAGCTTTTCCTTCGGCGAGCACCTTATATTGTCCGTCTTCCTGGATCAGGAGACCGAGCGTGGTGCGGCGGGGGATCGGCGCGATCTGCTTGTAGATGAACTTGCCTTCGTCGGTGATCGTGAGCTTCATGCCGTCGCCCTCCACGAGCTTGCTCTTGCTCGCGTAGTTGGCGGGGACGGGATACGTCTGGCCGCCGCTGTCCACCATGTTCTGCCCGTCGAAGATTCCTTCGATCACGCGCCCGCTCACGGAGAGGGAACTTCCCATCGTGCTCGCCCGGAGGATGTGCCGCTCGCGTCCGGTGTCCGACACTCCCGTCACTTCGCGCAGAAGCGCATGCGCTGTTTTCAGCGAAGACATGGCGCTATCGAGCAGTTCCTGGATTTGCATGAGCGAATCGTCGGACATGGGTGTTTGGGGGATGATGGAGACGGGTATCTTCGCGTTCACCAGGGACATCGATCCAGGGACGTGACTTCACATTCGAGCGGAATGCTTGCAAGCCGGCTACGCATCTCGGTGTCTGTGAGGAGTCCCGGTTCGGCGCCGATGACGCCAAGGACGCTTGTCGCGTTCATGGTACCCGCGCGGAGCGTCTCTGGCAAGTCCAGACCCGCGAGCATCGCCCACGTCGCGCCGGCGCCGAACGCATCACCCGCGCCGGTCGTGTCGATCACGGGAGCGTCGAGAATTCCGCAGTGCACGAGCTGCCTACCATCGTGCGCCATCGATCCGCGCTTGCCATCGGTGATGCACGCGATCTTCGCTCCGGCGTCTGCGAAGGCTTCGAAGGCATCCGCGACCGTCTCTGCCTTCGTGAACTGGAGCGCTTCCTCCTTATTGAGGACGAGAAAATCCGTATTCGCGAGGATGCGAAGGTTGATCTTTTCCTGCATCCCCGATTCGAGATGGCAGCCGCCGGGGTTCCACGTGAGGCCGGGGTCCCCCGATTCTTCGAGGATACCGACGAGATCGTCCTCGATCATGCAGCTCTTCTCGTCGATGTGGTTCAAGTAGATCCACTCGACGCTCGCCGCGGCGCTGCGGTCGAACGTGGCATCCGCGAGATGACTGTTCGTTCCGGGCTCGTAGAGGATGATCCGCTCGCCGCTGCCGACCGAGAGGATGATGGAGAAGCTCGACGTTTCCCCTTCGACAACCGTTGCGCACGAGGTGTCGACGCCTTCCTCCTCAAAGTTCTTGAGCAGCCGCTCGCCCCACTGATCGCTGCCCACGACTCCCAGGAATCCGGCGTTACACCCGAGTCTCCGCAGTCCCACGGACGTGTTCGACGCTCCCCCGCCGCACGTTTCGATCACCTGCTCCACGCGGATCTTGCTGCCGATGGGCAGATGGATCGCGGCGCCATTGCCTTCGAATTGCAAGAGGGCGCGGTTCGTCCGGACGAAGAGATCGTACGTCGCGCCGCCGATCGACAGGGTTCGCGGCCGGGTGGGAGTTTTGGGTTGGGGCATGGAGGTTCCATGGTTACATTGTTCCATTCTCATCAAGACGCCGCAGGCAAGTATGGTTCGGCGCGGCTCACCACAGGCGCCTGCTCCCAGGAGAAAAAATTGTAGGAACCTGGGGAGCGGCTTTTTGGGCCGCGGCTTGGAAGGATGTATAAGACCAGTTCGAATTCATAGTCAAGAATGGTATTTCGATTGCATGAATTCGAGAAACCGCTGCGCGCGCCGCTTCTTCCGCCACTGCCACTGCATCACGCCGAGTCCCACTGCCACTGCGGCCGCGATCCACCACGCGACCGTCGGGACGCCCGTCGAGGGAGTTGCGGGCGCGGCGGCGTGGAGCGTGTCGGGTGGCGCGAATTGATTCGGATCGAAGGTCAGATTCTCCCCGGGGGTGGGATGGAAGCCCGCGAGGTTCGTCTGGGGCGTGCCTTGGCTCGTCGCTGCGAGGTCGCTCCTGACGTCACCTTGGGTCGTGATCGGTGTGAGGCGAACGTGGTACAGCACGCCGTTGAGCAGATCGTGCAGGATGTAGGTTTGGATCGATCCGTTCAGGAGGAACTTTTCGGTGTACTGATCGGGTTCCGTGCCCACTTCCAACTGGAACGACGAGAGGGGAGTGGCATCGGGCAGCACCCAGTTGAGCTGGAGCGCGCCTTCCTGCTCCAGCACCTCCAGCTTGAGACCGAGCACGGTGGCGGACACGAAGTCGCTCTTCTCCTCACTCTCCCGATCGCCCTGCACCGCCGTGACGGCGAATTGGTACGTCGTCCCCGCCCTGAGTCCGCTCACGATCGCCCCCGTGAGTGCGGTCTTCGTCTCGATGGCCGAGAGGTTCATCTGATCCTCCCCCGCGTACACGCGGTACGCGGCCGCATCGGGCACGCTGTTCCAGTGCAGCTCGACGGCATTGGCGCGCGGGATCGCCGTGACGTTCTCCACCTTCGTGAGCCCCTTTTTCACGATTGTGAGCGGGACGCGGACATCCGTGACATTGCCCGCGGCATCCTTGGCGATGATGTCGGGTTGGAGGTCGAGCTGTCGCTGATCCCCGACGGCGGGTGATGTGAACGACACCTGGTACGTGCCGGGTGTGGACACGCTCTCCACGAGGCCGAAGTCCTGGTTCTGGAGTTTCATGTGGACGTCCGCCTTGGGTTCCGTCAGCACCGTGAGTTGGACGGTTTCCCCTTCATGAGGTTTGGCTGGAGCGAAGGTCATGGCATCCAGGTGAGGGGGCGTGATGTCGAAGGTGAAATCCACGTCGCGGGACTGGTACTTTCCCGCTTCATCCTGGACGCGGAGCATGCCGCTCTCCGCATCGGTGCGGAGCTTCACGGAGATGGAGAAGTGGCCGTCTTTATCCGAGGTGCCGTCGAAGACGTCCTGCGCGCCTCCGACGATGCGCACCTGGAGGTTCGCGTAGCGCGGGCCGATGCCCGTCACAGCGAACTCGCCCGTATTCACGCTGCCGTTCTGGGTGGGGAAGAGGACTTCGATGCGGTGCTGCTCATCGATGATCGTCTGGCCGCTGACCGTCACCGTCACTTCCCCTCTGATCACGTGCTGAGGATCGGTGCGGTCTTCCACGCGCAAGGTTTGTTGACCCGGCTCGCTGAACGCGATGGAGAGCGGCAGGAACTTCACGCCCAGGTTCTTGGGAGTGAAGGTGAAGACGCCCATGCCCTTGGTGCCGGTGAGACCGGGCACCGTCGCATTCGGATCCGTGGGCGAGAAGATGTTCACGGTCCCCGTGTACGAATCGCCCGTCTGGCCCGCGCCGTTGATGGCCGTCACGGTCACATTGGCCACCTCGCCCGTCTTGAGTGTTTGCGGACTCACCTGCAGCACGAAGTGATCGATGATGCCGGTTCCTTGATTTCCGCCGTTGTTTCCTGTGAGGACGTCCGCCGCGAAGGGACTTTGCGCGTAGGAGCGGAAGACCGTGCTCGGAGCGCCGTACGCCGGGATATTCGGGGAATACCCGAGTGCGGTCGCGTACGGATTCTGCGTCGGTGCCGCGTTCATGCCCTCGAAATTGTACGGAAGCGTATCCGCTCCCATCGCTCCGGGACCATTCCCCGCGATGAGCGTCACAGTCGCCGTGAGCTGCGTATCGCTGAGGAGGTCGAGCGCCCGCAGCGTGATCATTCCTGCTTGCTGGCTGCTGATGGCGAACGATTCTCGTCCCTGCGCGTCCGTCTCGGCGCCCATGATGGGTTGGATGCGGGCGCCGGCGAGGCTGCTGACGAGTTCCACGGGTCTCCCGGGGACGGCGTTTCCGAATCGGTCCCTGAGGATCACGGTCGTCGTCGCTTCACTGCGCCCGTCCGCCGCAATGCGCAGTCGATCGATCGTGATCTGAGACGCATTCGCATCCACCCTGTCGGGCAGGACGTTGAAGGTCGCCCGCGTCCGTTCCTGCAGCGCATCGTTCACGATCGAGACGTCGTACCTTCCCGCTCGCAGGACGCTGTTGCCGCCGATATGTACCTGTGCGGCGCCGTTTGCATCCGTCGTGAAGCTCACGGGAATCGTCTGATCCCCCGGCGTGTGCACGAGGAGGTGGAGCGACGTCTTGGGCGCCATCCCTGTGACGACGGCATCCCCCCCCAGTCCCGCGAGCATGTCTGCGACCTGCACCGCCCCCACGGCGACTGCGGAAAAGGGCACGAGCATCAGCAGCATCAGCAGCGCGAGGCGTTTTGGGTATTTGTCCATAACATCCTTCCATTCTATCAAGAATTTGGTCTTTCCTCAATCCAGTAGCGAGCATCGGACATCCATATTCTCATTTGTCCACTTCTTTTCTTTGGCTTCGGGAAGCTTCTCTTCGTCTGTGAGGTTCTCATGAGTAGAATGCAACGCATGCGACGATTTCTTACTCTCGTCGGGATCTCATTTCTCCTCCTCTCCTGCAGCAGCCGCACGAGCAGCGGCAGCACCGTCACGTGTGCCCAGCAGTACTGGAACGGCTCGATCGGCGTGTGCCTGCCGGACGGCTGGAGGGTCGTCGATCGGCAGACGCTCACCGCGCGCGGCGCGCCGGAGGACACCGTCGTGGCGTTCCAGGCGGGGAGTCCCGTTTCGGGACAGTTCCCCACCGTCACCATCACGAGCGAGATGCTCCAGCAACAGGTGCAGTCTTCCACGTACAGCGAGGCGAGCATCCGCTCCGTTGCACAACTCCCCGGCTACAAGCTCCTCGACTCGCGCAATGCCACCGTCGACGGTCAGGCTCTCCAGCTGCACATCTTCACCGCGCAGCCGGTGGCCGATGAACCAGCGCGCCGCTTCTACCAGCTGAGCGCCGTCTCCCAGAACACGGGCTACACCGTCACCGGTCTCACCCCGCTCTCCGTCAGCAGCACGCTCGAGCAGCAAGTGTTGCTCATCCTCCAATCGTTGACGTTTCAAGCGCCCAAGGGTCAGGGGGCGAGCAGTTCGTGAGGAGTGGACAGTGCCCGCATGCCAGATGGGCAGGGAAAGTGGACAGTGAAAATTCTGAGCATCCCTATTCCATTTTTTGAAATCAAAGACCGGCAATCTTCTGTCGACTCTCTTCGTGGTATTCTCATGACACCATTGTGTAAACGAGAAGCCGATTTTTCTATCATTGGTCCGTAGCCTCGCCTTCATCCTTCGACAAGCTCAGGACTTCGGCGGGCAGGCAAGCAGTCCACGTTCACCTCTGTTGGTTTCCGCAAAACTATCCAGACCGTTCATTCTCATTCGTTCATTCCTCATTGGTGCCGTAGCCAAGCAGTAAGGCAGGGGTCTGCAAAACCCCCATGCGTGGGTGCAATTCCCGCCGGCACCTCCAGCTTTCGTGTCCTGAAGAACATTGCTCCCATGCAACCAGACTTCTTGTTTTGCCTTCACCGAAAGCTGCCCTCCGTAGCCAGCCGAGCCTGACGGAGGAGGGCAATGTCATAACGGCATGCTTTGCTTGAATCGGGGAAATTGTAATTCCCGATTCCCACGCCTAGCCTGGTGGCGCTCTGGCGAGGATTCCCTGCAGTTGCTTCTCAAACAGCGATCTCCCCTCCGTTCGCCACCGCGTTACTTCTGCAATGACAGTGGAGAGAGAGAACGCAGGAAGCGAC
>JACOTD010000030.1 GCA_016178535.1 Candidatus Peregrinibacteria bacterium | reverse complement strand
GACATTCTGGCTCACTTCGCTCGACGGCTCGATGGGGAAATCCCTCGTCGTCGCGCTCGCCGTGGCCATCGTCGCGTGCATCGACATCGTCTCGCGCGCGCGACATCGTTCCGTGCACTTCCTCTTCGCCTGCACGCTCGGCGCCGTGCTGGCGATGGGGGCGATCGCCCTCACGCGCACGCTCTTTGAGCCCTCAGCGATGCAGAACGCAACGCTCATGGCCTTTGCCATCCTGCTCCTCATCGCCGGGTGGCGCTTGCTCTTCGGCGTTTGGGAAGCTCGAACGAAAGCCGTCGTGCTGGGCACGTTCGTCTTCTGGATCGCGCTCCACGTTCTCGGCGCCGAGACTCCCACACAGCGCCTCGCGCACCTCATCGCCATCGGTGTGGCTCTCATACCGGCCGTCGCGTGGTGCCTGCTCTTCCTCCCGTACCACCGCGAGCGCCTCAGCCGCGTGCTCGTGATGTTCTTCGCCGGGATGCTCGCAACCCTCCCCGTGCTCTTGTACGACGCGCTCGTCCACCACGGCACCGAGTTCCAGTTCTTCTACTTCCGGATCGTTCCCGAGAGCTTCAACAGTTCCACGCAATCGCTCGTGCTCGGGCAACTCCCCGGTGCCCCCACCGCTCAGAGCACGTTGCTCTTCCTGTCCCTCTCGTTTTTGCTCGTCGCTCTCGTGGAAGAAGGATGCAAATTCTGGGTGCTGCGCAGGGGCGGGGACCGGTTCTTCTCGAGTATCGACGACGTGATCGAATTCGCCATCATCGTCGCGATCGGCTTCGCCTTCGCCGAGAACGTCACGAATTCCGGATACTTCCTCTCGTTCGTCCAGCAGTACCTGCTCGCTCCTCCGCATCCCCAGTGGGGGGAGTTCTTCGGGAACGTGGTGGGCAGATCCATCCTCACGAGCATGGTGCACATCGTCTCCACGGGAACGGCCGGCTACTTCCTCGGCCGGGCGATCTTCGCGCAACAGGAGCTTCAGGAAGATGCTGCGCGCGGCAAGAGCCATGCTCTGCTCCTGACCGTGAGCGAGGCGTTCGGATGCGAGCCAAAGACGCTCGCGCAGCTTCTCCTGGTTGTTGGGGGACTCTCCCTCGCGATCGCGCTCCATGCTTTCAATAACCTCCTCGTGACGCTTCCCGACGCGTTGCCCGGCAGTCCGCAGACCTTCGGGGCGCTCTTCCATCTCTCGCCGGGATTCCCCTTCGCGAATCTCTCCCTGGTCATTCTGCCGTCTCTCCTCTACGTCGTCGGTGGATTCTGGATGCTCACCTGGCTCTTCGAGTGGCGAGAGAATCGCCGCGAGCGAGGCATGCGGGTCACGGTCGAGACATTTGTTGCGGCGCAGGAGAGTCTGTAGGATGAGGCCCTCGATCCGGCTTCCTCCTTTCATCATGGCTTCTTCGTGCTTCCGCCGCGCGCGGATCTCCGCCACGTTGTTCCTCGTTTTCGCGGTCATTCCATTTTGCGTGGTCGCACAGGGAAGCACGACGACACTCTCGGTTCCCGATGCCGCGCCCACGTCGCGCGCGGACTTCGTGCGCGCTTCCATGAAGGCGCTCCAGTTCACCCTCATGAAAGACGTCAAGAAGCTGCCGTACACGCACATCCCCGCTTCGCTCATGCCCTACGTGCAGACCGCGCACGAGCTCGGCGCCCTCAAGACGTTTCGCAACGATTTCGCTCCGGGGAAGGCCATTACCCGCGGGGAGGCCGTCGAAATTCTCGTCGCTCTCGAGAATCTCAAGCCCGTCCATATTCCCAAGGACACCTTCACCGACGTGCACTTCCTCACTCCCCAAGGACGCGCAATCGCAATCGCGCTCGCGAATCACTGGATCGCCCCCGAGACCGAGACCGTGTTCGGCGCATCCCATCCGCTCACGGGCAAGGAGGGGAGGGAACTTCTCGCGAATGTCCTGGCGTTCGAACAAGGAACGCCCCCGCCCTCCGTACCCGCATCTTCCTCCGGCGGATCATTTCCGGTCTACCGCATTCCCATCGTTTCCTCGAACACGACGGGATTCCCGAAGGAAGAGACGCTGCGTGCGATCTGGGCCATCCTGAACGAGGACTACCTCCACAAGGAGAAGCTCAAGGGCGATGAGCTCGGCTATAAAGCCATCCAAGGACTCGTCCAGAGCCTCAACGATCCCTACACGACGTTCATGTCCCCGAAGGTTGCGGAGAACGAGCGCAAGGGACTCACGGGAAACATCACGGGCATCGGTGCGGAAGTGGACCAGAAGAGCGGCGTCCTCGTCGTCGTTTCGCCCTTGCCGGGTTCCCCCGCGGAGAAGGCCGGTATCCAGCCGGGCGATCAGATCCTTGCCGCCGACGGAGCGGACCTCACGGGCCTCCCGCTCGAGGAGGCCGTCGACAAGGTTCGCGGCCCGAGCGGATCCACGGTGAAGCTGCACATCCTGCGAAGCGGCGAATCCCTCGATGTCTCCATCGTCCGCGCCTCGATCAAGCTTCTTGAGATCCAATCGTCCTTCCAGGGCACCATCGCGGTCGTGAAGCTCCTCCAGTTCGGCACCACGACGGACGACACCTTCCGCTCCGCCATGGCGCAGATCCAGCAGCAGAATCCCACCGGGCTCATCCTCGATCTGCGCGGGAACCCCGGCGGCCTCCTCACCGCCGCCGAGAAAGTGGTGAGCTCGTTCGTTCCCGAGGGCACGCCGTACATCTCCGCGACGGAAAATGGGAAAACCGGACAGGAATTCACGGATCATCCGCCGATTATCCATCCCGAGGTTCGCGTCATCGTCCTCGTCAGCAAGGGGTCGGCAAGCGCGTCGGAAGTGGTGGCGGGCGCGCTCCAGGACGCGGGGCGCGCGACGGTCGTGGGAGAGCAGACGTACGGTAAGGGGACGGTGCAGAATATCCACGGATTCCCCGACGGCTCGCAGTTCAAGCTGACGATCGCGGAATGGCGCACGCCCACGCTGCGGAAGATCGACGGGGTGGGCATCAAGCCCGATATCGTCGTCACGGACACCCAGCGCGATGCGGCAATGGTCCAGGCGCTGCAGCTGCTCCGTTGAAGTCAGAGTTCAGAATTCAGAGAGCAGAGTTCAGAGGAGGACCATTGGCTCCTGGAAGAAGCATTTCTCTGAACCGTTGAACTCTGAACTCTGAATTCTCATTTCTCATTTCTCTCGCATGACCATGGTTCTCCTCGACCTCTTCCTGCATCTCGACGCTCACCTCCAGAATGTCATCCTCCAGTACGGCACCCTCACGTACGCGCTCCTCTTCATGATCATCTTCTGCGAGACGGGGCTCGTGGTGACGCCGTTCCTCCCCGGCGATTCGTTGCTCTTCGCGGCGGGCGCATTCGCCGCAAAAGGGTCGTTCCATCCGCTCCTGCTCTTTGCGGTGCTCTCCCTCGCTGCGATCATCGGAGATTCGGTCAATTACGCGATCGGCAAGGCGATCGGCCCGCGCGTCTTCACAGCGGATCACCGCTACCTGCGCAAGGAACATCTCCTCCGCGCGCACGCCTTCTACGAGCGGCACGGCGGCAAAGCCATCGTCTTCGCTCGCTTCGTCCCCATCATCCGCACGCTGGCACCCTTCGTTGCGGGAGTCGGGAGCATGGAGTACAAGCGCTTCCTCATGTTCAACGTCACGGGCGGCATCGCGTGGGTGGCGCTCTTCGTCTTCTCCGGCTACTTCTTCGGCACGATCCCCGCCGTTGCGCACAATTTCACGCTCGTCATCTTCGGCATCATCATCATTTCGATTCTGCCGGGGGTTGCGCAGTGGGGGAGGGGAAGGATGAGGGCGAAGGTGGGGCGAGAATGAGCGAATACTTTTTGACAAAATACATATGAGTCCTTCCCCCGATAGCGCACTTGAGATTGCGAGTCGCTTGAGGAGAAGAATGAGGCAATTGCATGGAGAAATTCACCACAACGAATGCAATCTATCGATGATGGCCGATATAATTGATGCACACGAGGCTGTCGTTTTTACATTGGGCAATCAAAGCACATGAATGTACGAAGCGATGATGTCTTTCATCAGATTCAAGCATTTCACGCCATCACTTTTTCCAGCCGCGTGATGCGTTACACCCGCCACAGACGCTCGAACTCTTCAGGTTTCATGTTGGCAAGACGCAAGATGCTTCCGAGCGTGCCCGTTCTCAGATTTTCATTGCCGTGCACCGGTACGGGAACATGCAGAGATCCTTTGACCAGAATGTGATGGCTGCCGCGCACGCGACGGAGCACAAATCCTTGCCTTTCGAGGAACCGAATCATGTCTTTCTCGGAAACGCGTGGAAGTTTACCCATGCGTCACGAGTTCTCCGAAGTTCACCCCGCGAATGTGCGAAAGTTTCATCACGCGCGATAGGGCTTCCTCGAGGCCGAATTCATCGATGTAGAGTTGGATTCCTTCCTTGAGGTCGGCGATTGCTTCCTCCTCGGTTTTCCCTTCGCCGAGCGCCGGCAAATCCGGAATGAACGCCGTGAACCCTCCCATGTCCGTATCGGGAATCAACTCAATCGCGACGAGAGGGAATGAGGGTCGTGCTTTGTGTCGCGGCCGACGGTGCAACGGAGGAGCCATCGAAGGTATCATAGCAGAAGCGAACTTCTTCGGCGAGGACAAACTCCCGGCAGAGCATATCAAAGTTGTAAACACATCCAGTAACCCACTCCAAGGATTTCACGCCATCACTTTCTCCAAGCGCGTGATGCGCCTTTCGTGATCCTTCGTCTTCGCCGTCAGTCGCTTATCGACGTTCACGAGAACATCCAGGATTTGATTGCTGTCTTCTCGCGCAGCCTTGAATTTTTCTTTCATGTCTTCCCGCATTTCCTTGAATTGCTCGGCTACGGACTTGAATTGCTCATTCACGGAATCGAACCTCTGATTCACCACCTTGAATCGTTCGTCGATGACTCTAAACTGCTCAGCTACAAATTTGAATTGCTCTCGAATGAAAGTTTCGAGCTGTTGCAGGTCTGCCTTCGTTGCCGGAGTCGTTTCGTCCATAGAGGGGCATCATAGTTATCGATTTCGAAAAAGCAAGATCTCCATCCGCTCTTGTCCGATGGATTTCCTTGCCTTACGATACCGTGGCCATCATTGCATCATTTTCAATTTTCAATTCTTCCTATGCCCGGTACCGTTTCCCAAGTCCTCGGCGCGGTGGTGGACTGCGCGTTCCCCGCCGGCGAGGAACTCCCGCCGATCTTTTCCGCTCTGCACCTGAAGCTCGGGGAGCGCACGCTCACGCTTGAAGTCCAACAACACCTGGAGGGCGGATCGGTCCGCACGATCGCAATGGATTCCACCGACGGCCTCGCGCGCGGCGTCAGCGTGGAGAATACGAAGGCGCCCATCTCGGTTCCCGTCGGGCCGGAAACGCTCGGCCGCATGTTCAACGTGCTCGGGGAGCCGATCGACGGGATGCCGCCGGTGAAGACGAAGAAGAGGTATCCCATCCACCGCAGCGCGCCCCTCTTCACGGAGCAGTCGATCGAAACGGAGGTGCTCGAGACCGGCATCAAAGTCATCGACCTCATCTGTCCCATTCTCAAAGGAGGCAAAGTCGGTCTCTTCGGGGGGGCGGGAGTCGGCAAGACCGTCGTCGTGAAGGAACTGATCCGCAACATCGCCGCGGAGCACGGAGGACTCTCCGTCTTCGCCGGGGTGGGAGAGCGATCGCGCGAGGGCAACGATCTCTACGAGGAGATGAAGGAGTCCGGCGTGCTCGACAAAACGTCGCTCGTCTTCGGGCAGATGAACGAGCCGCCGGGGCCGCGCCTCAGGGTTGCGCTCACGGGCCTCTCCATCGCCGAGTACTTCCGCGATGAGGAAAAGAGGGACGTACTGCTCTTCATCGATAACATCTTCCGCTTCACGCAGGCGGGATCGGAAGTCTCCGCCCTGCTGGGACGCATTCCCTCGGCCGTGGGCTACCAGCCCACCCTCGCGGTGGAAATGGGCCAGGTGCAGGAGCGCATCACCTCCACCACCAAGGGGTCGATCACTTCCGTGCAGGCGGTGTACGTTCCCGCGGACGACCTCACCGATCCCGCGCCGGCCACCACCTTCGGGCACCTGGATTCCACGATCGTCCTCACGCGAGCGCTCACGGAACTCGGCATCTACCCGGCGGTCGATCCGCTGGATTCCACCTCGACCATCCTCAGCGCCGCAATCGTCGGGCAGGAGCACTACGACACGGCACGCGCCGTGCAGCGCACGCTCCAGCGCTACAAGGATCTCCAGGACATCATCGCGATCCTCGGGATGGAGGAGCTCAGTGACGACGACAAGCGCACGGTGCAACGCGCGCGCAAGATCCAGCGCTTCCTCAGCCAACCGTTCTTCGTCGCCGAAGTCTTCACCGGCACGCCCGGCAAGTTCGTCACGCGCGAGCAGACCGTGAAGGGCTTCAAAGCCATCCTCGACGGCGAGTACGACGACGTCTCGGAGCAGGCGTTCTACATGAAGGGAGGGATCGAGGAGGTTCGAGCGCAATGATCTATTGTTTCATGAGACGCCGCATGCGGCGTCTGTACCACCATCGTGATCCATGAGCCTGCATCTCGAAATCATCACGCCGGATCATGTCATCTTCGAGGGAGAGGCGGATTCGATCAGTCTGCCCACTCCCGATGGAGAGATCACCGTTCTGCCGCATCACATTCCGCTGATGTCGATCCTCGTCCCGGGGTCGATGGTCGTGCGCCGGTCGGGGGAAGAGGAAATCTTCGCCGTCTCCGGGGGCGTCATCGAGGTGGATGGCAAGAGTATCCGTGTGCTCGCGGATACCGCCGACCGCGCCGAAGGACTCGAGGAGGAAGCGATCCTCAAGGCGAAGGCGGCGGCGGAGAAATTGCTGACCGAGAAGCGTCACGACGTCGAAGGCTTCGCGGAAGCGACGGCCATTCTCGATCACGAGCTCGGGAGGCTCAAGACGGTGCGGAGGCGGCGGGCGACGCGGAGAACGTCGACTGGTTCCTGAATCCTGCTTGGTTTCTGCGTTCCTGGTTTCTGGGTTCTTTCTCCGTTAGCATTTTCTCATGAGCAACGATCAGAAGAAGACCAAAGAAGATTCCCTCTGGCTCGCCCTCAAGCTCGCGTGGGATCTCGGCTACATCATCGCCATCCCCGCGGCGGTCTTCGGGTTCGGCGGAGCGTACCTGGATAAATACGAAGGGACGTCGCCGCTCTTCCTCCTGCTCGGGCTCGCCGCGGCGCTGGGGCTCTCGAGCATTGGGGTGAAGCGGATTGTGAAGAAGATCATTCGATGAGGACCTGAGAGATCGGGAGATCTCGCTTGGAACGATTTTCTCAATCTATCAAGGAACCGCAGGCATCCTTCGACAGAGCTCAGGATGACATGTCTGCTCCCCAGGATATAAAATTTTCAATTTTCAATTTTCAATTTTCAATTAGCATAGTGACATGGCAACCGTCGAAGCCCCTCCGCTCTCCTCCGAGACCATCGCGCACGTCGGTTCCTTCGAGATCCGCAACACCATGCTCATGGCGTGGCTCGCGATGATCGTGCTGACGGCGATCGCGCTCTCGGTGCGCGGCACCAAGTACCGCGAGGTTCCCGGACGTTTCCAGATGCTGATGGAGCTCATCGTCGGGGGGCTCTTCGACTTCTTCGATGCGGTGGTCGGGAATCGCGAGCAGACGCGACGATTCTTCCCGCTCGTCGCGACGATCTTCCTCTTCCTCGTCGCCGCCAATTGGATGGGGATTCTGCCGGGAGTGGGGAGCATCACGGTTGCCGAAATGGTCGAGGGACATCCCGCTGCGCTTCCGCTCCTGCGCTCCATGAACGCGGATGTGAACATGACGCTCGCGATCGCGCTCATCTCTGTCACCATGACGCAGATCTTCGGAATCGCGATGCTCGGCATTGGTCCGCACCTCTCCAAGTACTTCGTCGCGCCGTGGAGAGATCCCATCATGAGTTTCGTGGGCATCCTCGAGCTCGTCGCGGAGTTCGCGAAGATCATCTCCTTCTCGTTTCGTCTCTTCGGGAACATCTTCGCCGGCGAAGTCCTCCTGGTCGTCATTTCCTTCCTCCTGCCTCTCCTCGGTCCCTTGCCCTTCCTTGGCCTCGAGATCTTCGTCGGCTTCATCCAGGGCCTCGTGTTCGCGCTGCTCACGATCGTCTTCCTCAAGATGGCGACGCAGGCGCACGGAAGCCATGCACATGAGGCGTTGCACGCTTGATGAGCGGCGCGAAGATGAGCCCTTGATTGTCTTTCTCTGAGTCTCTACACTCTCGGCGCTTTGATTTCCTTTTCCTTTCCTGTCAATTCCTATGGCAGCAACTGATGTCGCACAGGCCGCCGGTACGGCCCTCACGGATAAGAATCTCTACGTCGCCATGACCATGGCCATCGGAGCGATGCTCCCCGCCTTCTCCATCGGGTGGATTGGCAGTAAGGCGATGGAAGCCATCGGCAGAAATCCGGAGGCTGCCAGCCGCATCCAAACACCGCTCGTCCTCGTGGTCGCCTTCGCCGAAGCCATCGCGATCTACTCGCTGGTCATCGCCCTCATCATCAAGTTCGTCTAAGGTGCCGGTGAGAATGTGCCTCGGATTTTCTGCTCAGAGCGATGATTCGCTTGTTCGATGGTTCGATGGCTCGATGGTTCGCAAGCGGCAGGCAAACGTTCTCACCACCCTCATTCGTACTTGCTAGGCAAACCATCTCACCATTGTTCACCTTCCACGACCTCAATCCCAGTCCTTCCCCGTATGGAACTCCTCGCAAAACTCGGCGTCGATTGGAAGCTCCTCCTCGCGCAGGTGGTCAATTTCTCGATCATTCTCGGAGTATTGAGTTTCTTCATCTACCGTCCGCTCCTGAATCTCCTGGATGAGCGCCGCGCGCGCATTGCCAAGGCGATGGAAGATGCCAAGCGCATCGAGAATCAACGCACGGAGATGGAAGCATTCCGCCTGCAACAGATGAAGAAGATCGATCAGGAGGTCGGCGCGTTCCTCCAGCGCGCCAAGGGCGAAGCGGAAGTGATCAAGAAACAGATTCTGGATGCCGCGAAGAAGGAGGCCGAGCACGCGCTCGCGAAGGGCCGTCAGCAACTCGCCGATGAGCGGGCGACGGTGTTCCACGAAGTGCAGGGGACGCTCACGTCTGTGATCGTGCGGATGACCGAGAAGATCCTCGAGCGGGAATTCTCCGATCAGGATCAGAAGCGCCTCGTGACGGCGCTGCAGAAGGAACTTCCCTCTCACCTCTCGTGAAGCCGACTCCCGAAGACATCGCTCAGGCGTTCGTGGAGAGTTGCCAGGGCCTTCCCCCCGAGCAGTTTCCGCAGGTGTGTGATGCCGTGCTCTCCCTCCTCGATTCCCTCGGTCTCTCGTCGGCGATCCGGACATTCCCGCGTCTGGTGCGGGCGGCATGGATGCGCAGCGGCGGAGCGATTCCTGCGACGTTCACATCCGCCACGGGCGCACTCGGTTCCGAGAGGGCAGAGATCGTCTCTTCTCTCGAGCAGGCACTCAAGCGAACGATTGATGTCGAGGAGGCGGCCGATCCCCGGCTCATCGGCGGCATCCGGGTGCGCGTGGGCGATGAGCGCTTCGATGCCACGCTGCGCGGCGCGCTGGATCGCCTGACCGCCGATCTCCTTCTTCCCGTTTCGGCCGCCGCCGTTTCGTGACGGATGGCATTTCCCTTTCCCTCGTTCCCATGACTCTCGCACAGACGCTCATGAAAACGCTCGAAGAGCGCATCGCCGCCCATCGCGGTCATGTTCAAGCCGAGCACGTGGGGACGGTCGTTGAAATCGGCGACGGCATCGCCAGGATCGACGGCCTCTCGAAGGTCGGATCTGCGGAAATGCTGGACTTCGGCAACGGCATCCTCGGGAGTGCGCTCAACCTCGATGAGGCGGGAGTGGGCGCGATCATCCTCGGCGACTACAGTCTGGTGAAGCAGGGCGATACCGTCCGCTCGACGGGCCACGTCCTCTCCGTTCCCGTGGGGGAAGCGCTCATCGGTCGCGTCGTTTCACCGCTGGGAGAAGCCAAAGATGGAGGACCTGCCATCCCAAAGAAAACACTCTACCCCGTCGAGAAGATCGCGCCGCGCGTCATCGAACGCAAGTCCGTCACCGTGCCGCTCCAAACCGGCATCGCGGCCATCGATTCCATGATCCCGATCGGCCGCGGCCAGCGGGAGCTCATCATCGGCGACCGCCAGACGGGGAAGACCGCCGTCGTCCTCGATACGATCCTCAACCAGAAATCGACGCAGACGTCCGAGCGTCCCGTGATCTGCATCTATGTGGCGATCGGACAGAAGGAATCGAAGGTTGCAAAGATCGTCGATGTCCTCAAGAAGCGCGGAGCGATGGATTACACTATCGTCGTCTCCGCGGGGGCTTCGGAGTCCGCCGCCCTCTCGTACATCGCGCCGTTCTCCGGCTGCGCGATGGGCGAGTACTTCCTCGATCAGGGCAAGGACGTGCTGTGCATCTACGATGACCTCTCCAAGCACGCGTGGGCGTACCGGCAGGTCTCGCTCCTCCTGCGCCGCCCGCCGGGCCGCGAGGCGTACCCCGGCGACGTCTTCTACCTCCACTCGCGCCTGCTCGAGCGCGCGTGCTGCCTGGATGAAAAGCACGGCGGCGGCACACTCACGGCGCTCCCGATCATCGAGACGCAGGAAGGAAACGTCTCCGCCTACATTCCGACGAATGTCATCTCCATCACCGACGGCCAGATCTTCCTCGTCTCCGATCTCTTCTACAAAGGGATCCGTCCCGCGGTGGATGTCGGCATCTCGGTTTCCCGCGTGGGATCGGCGGCTCAAGTCAAAGCCATGAAGAAGGTGGCAGGGAGGCTTCGCCTCGATCTCGCACAGTACCGCGAGCTCGCGGTGTTCGCACAGTTCGGATCCGATCTCGATGCCGCCACCAAGAAGCAGCTCGATCGCGGAGAGCGCCTCACCGAACTCCTCAAGCAGGATCAGTACCAGCCGATTCCCGTCGCGGAGCAAGTCGCGGTTCTCTATGCCGGGGTCAACGGGTACCTCGATGATATTCCCGTCAATCGCGTGCAGGGGTTCATGGCCGATGTCCTCACGATGCTCCGCGCGCAACACCCCGATATTCTCCAGACGATCAGCAGAGAGATTCCGGCGGAAACCGAAGAGACGCTCAAGCGACTCTTGACGTCGTTCAAGGAGAAAAAATCGACAATTGACAATTGACAATTGTCAATTATCCATTCGTCCCATGGCCAATACCCTCCGCGATCTCCGGCGCAAGATGAAGGGCATCACATCGACGAAGCACGTGACACATGCGATGGAACTCGTGGCGGCATCCAAGATGCGCAGAGCCGTCCAGAACGCCCAGCAGCTGCGGCGCTATGCTTTGCTCGCCTGGCGCATCCTGCAGACGATCGCCAAGCTGAACCCGGGCCTGCACCCCTTCCTCGCTGAGCAGGAGCCGAAGAAAGTTCTCGTCATTCTCTTCTCGTCCGACCGAGGGCTCTGCGGGAGCCTCAACACCCAACTCTTCCGGGCCGCTTCCCAGTATGTCCAGTCACTGAAGTCCCTTCCGTCGTTCGAGTCGGTGTCCTTTATCGCAGTCGGTCGCAAAGCGCAGCAGTTCCTCGCGCGCGGCAAGCAGAAGGTTGTCACTGCATTCCCGGCACTGAGCAATCATCCCTCCTCGCGCGATATCCGACCCATTGTCACCATGGCTACCGGAGCCTTCCTGAAGGGCGACGCCGATCATGTCGTCCTCCTCTACGCCAACTTCATCTCCGCTCTGCTGCAGGAGCCCTCGGTCAAGCTTCTCTTGCCGCTCTCGGAGACGGAACTGCGCGGCATGCTGCGCGCTCTCGCGCAGTCCCGTACATCTCCGCGGGATCAGGATCGTGCGGAACCATCCTCACCCCCCCCCAACGAATGCCTCTTCGAGCCCTCTCCCGAGCAGGTCCTCTCCACCGTCCTGCCCCAGTTGACGCACGTCCAAGTGTACCAAGCCGTCCTTGAGTCCGCGGCCTCCGAGCACTCCGCGCGCATGGTCGCGATGCGCAACGCCACCGATAATGCTTCTTCCATCCTCGACGATCTCACGCTCACCTACAACCAGACGCGGCAGGCGAACATCACGGCGGAACTCGCGGAACTCTCCGCGAGCAAGGCGGCGCTGGAGTGAGGATGAGAAAAATTTGGTGACCAAACGCGGGCCGAAGGGCCGCTCCACACTTCGAGAAAATTTTTATCCCCTGAGGAGCGGGCATACTGCCCGCGAATCCTGCCCAGAGAATTTTGCATTTCAAAAGAGGTACCCCCACGCCTCCCGGAACGATGATCAGCGCCATGAGCGGCCCCGGAGAGAGCGCCGCCGTGAGTCCAATGAAGATTCCCGGCAGGAGAAAATCGCGGAGCATGTCTGAAGTCTATCAGATGGGGTTCACGCTATTCAGGCTGCCACCAGACCCGCATGCTGTTCGAGTCGGACGATTCGCTTCTCATGGCTCGTACTTCGATCCTTCAAGACTTCGATCTGATCCTTGTTCGCTCCTTTCAAATCATGGCGAATTTTTTCCACTGTCACATCGAAATGGCGCTTCGTTTCCTCGAATTTCTCTTCTAATTTCTTCTCCATTTTCTTCTCGATGCTTTTCTCTGATTGTGCGATCCGATCATACAACTTACCCATGTGTTCCATGAGCATCTGGATGTCCTGCTTTGTCGCCGGTGAGGTCTGGTCATCCGCCATATTCCCGATTACATATTCGAATAAAACTGCTTCTTCCGATTCTCCTCGCGGAAGCCCTCGCGCTTGAGGGCGCGGATGCGCACGAGGCGCCGCGTCGGCTTCTTCTTGCGGTGCGATCGCTCGCGCAGCATCTTGAGGAGGCCGGTCTTCTGGACCTGCTTCTTGAACCGCTGCTGGAGGCGGTCGTTGCTCTCGTCGCCTTTCTTGTGCGCGTGGATGGCCATAGCCAGGCAAGGCTACGGGAGGGGACTTCTCGGAGCAACGGAAAATTATGCAATGGTTGGATGGTGAGATGGTTGTAAGGCAAGTCTGAAGAGCTGTGGAAGATAACCATGTAACAATTTAACAATTTAACAATTTAAGATGCCTAAAAATTGGCTTTCCAATGCCTAAAAAGCTAAAATTTTCCAGTATGTCCGCACAGAAGTACACCGCCGAGCAAATTCAGGTTCTCGAGGGGCTTGAGCCCGTGCGGAAGCGTCCGGGAATGTACATCGGATCCACGGATGCACGGGGGCTCCATCACCTCGTGTTCGAGATCGTCGACAACGCGATCGACGAGGCGATGGCCGGTCAGTGTACGCAAATTTTGGTGACGCTCCACGAGGACGGCGCGGTGAGCGTGGAGGATAACGGTCGCGGCATTCCCGTCGACATTCATGCGCAGACGAAACGTCCGGCGCTCGAAGTCGTCCTCACGACGCTCCATGCCGGAGGCAAATTCGGCGGCGATGACAGCGGCTACAAAGTTTCCGGTGGGCTCCATGGGGTGGGCTCCTCCGTCGTCAACGCCTTGAGCGTCCACATGCGCGCGGAGGTGTACCGCGACGGAAACGTGTACGTTCAAGAATACAAACGAGGCAAGCCGACGATGGATGTGAAGAAGGAGGGGAAGACGACGAAGCGCGGCACGCTCATCCGCTTCCTCCCGGATCCCGACGTTTTCGATGCGACGAGCTTCAGCGTCGATTTGCTCCTCACGCGTCTGCGACAGCAGGCCTACCTCACGAAGGGCGTGAACATTTCCATCCTCGATGCGCGCAGGACCCGCCCCGTGGAAGATCAGCAGTACCCACGCCTCTATCGGTTCTCGTTCGAAGGAGGCATCGCGGCGTACGTCGTGCACTTGAATGAATCGAAGGAGGGGATCGGCGAGCCGATCTGGTTCGAGAAGGATACCCCCGACGGCTTCGTCGAAGTCGCGCTGCAGTACACGCAGGCGTTCCAGGAACATGTGGTGAGCTTCGCCAACAACATCCATACGGTCGAGGGCGGCCACCACCTCACGGGGTTCAAGGCCGCACTCACGCGCACCATCAATGCGTACGCCAGGAGTTTCGGCATTCTCAAGGAGAAGGAGGAGAATCTCACCGCGGACGACGTGCGCGAGGGGCTCACCGCGGTGATCGCCGTGCGGCTCCGTGATCCGCAGTTCGAGGGCCAGACGAAGGGGAAGCTCGGCAACGCGGAGATGAAGACGGCCGTCGAAACGGTCGTGAATGAAAAGCTCAGCCAGTACCTGGAAGAGCACCCGGGCGAGGCGAAGGATGTGATCGCCAAATGTCTGCTCGCCGCCCGCGCGCGCATGGCCGCAAGAGCGGCCCGCGACAGCGTGATCCGCAAGGGCGCGCTCGAAGGCATGACGCTCCCGGGCAAGCTCGCCGACTGCAGCAACAAGGACCCCTCCCAGTGCGAACTCTACATCGTGGAGGGCGATTCCGCGGGCGGCTCGGCCAAGCAAGGGCGCAACAGAGAGATCCAGGCGATCCTCCCGCTCAAGGGCAAGATCCTCAACGTGGAGCAGGCGCGGCTGGATAAGATGCTCGGGAATAACGAGATCAAAGCGCTCATCATCGCACTCGGGATGGGGATCGGCGAGCAGAAGGAGATCGCGAAGCTGCGCTACCACAGGATCGTCCTCATGACCGATGCCGACGTCGACGGCGCGCACATCCGCACCCTCCTCTTAACGCTCTTCTACCGCTACTTCCCCGAACTCATCGATGGCGGCTACCTCTACATTGCGCAGCCCCCTCTCTTCAAAATGCAGAGGGAGAAATCGATCCGGTACGCGTACACCGATGATGAGAAAGTGAAGGTCCTCGGCGAGTGGGGGGTGAAGGCCAAAGACCTCGAAGAAACCGAACTATCCGATGAATCCCAAGAACAAGGTCAGGACGACGACCAGCAGCAGGCGTACCCGCCTGCTGCCGACGCCGAAGGCGACGCAAAAGGAAGCAAATTGTCCGGTTCTGATACCGAAGCCGTCGAGAAAGAAAAGAAGCCGTCCGCGGATGACGCCAAGAAATCCCCCCCCAAGAAACCCCGCGTCAACATCCAACGCTACAAAGGTCTCGGGGAGATGAATCCCGAGCAACTCTGGGAGACGACGATGGATCCCAATAACCGCATCATGCTCCTGGTGATGATGGAGGACGTCGAGCGCGCGGACGCCGTCTTCACCACGCTCATGGGCAGCGAAGTCGCCCCGCGCAGAAAGTTCATTCAGACGCATGCCAAAGGCGTGAAAAACCTCGACATTTAATGATGCAAGAATTATCTGCGATGCGTCCTGAGCATGTCGAAGGGCGCATGCGAAGGGGGTGAAAAACCTGGACATCTGAGAAAATGACCGAGCACCGATGACCAATAATCGCATTCTTGGTCATCGGTCATTGGTGCTCGGCGATTCCACTCAATCCTCATCCACCTCTCCCCGCATCCCGTCCTTCAGTACATACGTATCCAAGTTCTCCGTGCCCAAGAGCTTGATCACTTCGGGGATCGCCTCTTCGAATTTCATCTGCTTCTGCTTCCCGGCCTTCATGTCGCGCACGATGATCGTGCCTTCCTTCACCTCGAGCTTGCCGAGCAGCAGCGTGTAGCGCACGTCGAATTTGTCCGCGAGGCGCATCTGGCTCTTCAAACTCGCCTCCCCGAGCGCGCCCATCGTGTGCACGCCGAGCTCGCGTAACCGTGAGACGAGCGCAAGGCATTTCTTCTTGGCCTCCGGGCCGAGCTGCGCGACGAACACGTCTACTTGGTCTTTGTTCGGAACGCGCACGCCGGCTTCCTTCATGTGCCAGATGATCCGCTCGATGCCGCCGGCGAAGCCCATGCCCGGGGTCGGCGGTCCGCCGAGGAGTTCCATGAGCGGGTCGTAGCGGCCGCCTCCCCCCACCGCGTTCTGCGCGCCGGAGCTCTGATCCCAAAACTCGAACACCGTTTGCGTGTAGTAATCGAGCCCCCGGACCAGGCGTGGACAACGCTCGTACTTCACGCCGAGCTCATCCAAATACTCGAGCAGGGTCGAATGGAATTGCTTGCTCTCCTCGCTCAGCGTCTGCTCGAGGGTCGGAGCGTTCCTGAGGAGGATCAGCGTGTCCTCGTGCTTGGAGTCGAGGAGACGCAGCGGATTGGTCTCCAATCTGCGCGCATCATCATGCGGCAGATGACGTTCTTTCCCGATGAAGTAGTCGCGCAGCGCTTCGCCGTAGGCTTTGCGGTTCTCGGCGGTGCCGATGTTGTTGATCTGGAGCGTCAGCCGGTCGAGGATCCGCAAGTCCGTGAGGATGTTCGCGATGACGTGAATCAACTGCGCGTCGAGGCTGGGGTCTCGGAGTCCGATGACCTCGAAATCGAACTGGTGGAACTGGCGGTAACGGCCCTTCTGCGGGCGGTCGTGGCGGAAGCACTGGCCGATCGCGTAGAGCTCCACGGGTTGGGGAAGCTGCTGCATGCCGTGCTCGATGTACGCGCGACAGATGCTCGCGGTGAATTCGGGGCGCAAGGCAAATTCTTCTTTCTGCACAGACGCCCCATGGAGCGTCTCTCTCTTTTCATCCTCTTCTCTCGCCCTGCCGCCCTTCACCGTGAAGAGCTCCTTCTCGACGATGTCGGTGTGCTCTCCGATCCCGCGCTCAAAGATGCCGCGGTGCTCGAACATCGGCGTATCGATGCGCCGGTAGCCGGCCTGACGCGCGCGATGACGCACGGCCTTCTTGATGTACGTCATGTACTGATGATCCTCCGGGAGGACGTCGTGCGTGCCTTT
>JACOTD010000091.1 GCA_016178535.1 Candidatus Peregrinibacteria bacterium | reverse complement strand
GTCGCTTCCTGCGTTCTCTCTCTCCACTGTCATTGCAGAAGTAACGCGGTGGCGAACGGAGGGGAGATCGCTGTTTGAGAAGCAACTGCAGGGAATCCTCGCCAGAGCGCCACCAGGCTAGGCGTGGGAATCGGGAATTACGAGCAATGTTCCTTGGACATTCTTTGTATCTTGTTTCTTGTATCTTGCCACCTCACTGCACCCGCATCCACACCCCCTCGATGAACACGAACACGAGAATGACGAACAGAAGAACCTGTAAGCAGCGCTTGAAGAGGAGAAGGCGATCAGTGGGCATAACTGGGGGAGAGTAAATGGAAGGTGCGCAGGTAATCCATCTCCTCAGAACCATGGAAGGGATCTTGCGTGAGCGCGCCGTCGTAGTAGGTGGTGTGCGTGGGAGTCGCGCGGTAGGTGAGGACCGAGACGGCGATGATGGCGGCGAATGTGACGCCAACGAAGGCTTGTCGCCATCGCGCAGTGATCGGCAGATGCCAGAGCTCTTCCAGTGCGATGAGGAAGACGGGCGGAATCAACGGAACGAAGAAGCGGAACTTCCACACCGGCCAGGCGGCATCCAAGAGGATCTGCAGTGTGATGAGCGCGAGGATCGGGAACATCCGTCGCAGGCGCTCCCGCGAGAAGACGATATCGATGAGACCGTAGCAGAAGAGGAAGAAGGCGATGGGCGCGAGGATGAAGAATTTGCGCGCGGCGTAGTAGAGGTTATCGGGCAGCCAAACGCCCACGACGCCGGCGAAGAGTGAGAGCTTCTCGCGCAGGCTAATGGAGGGGAGGATATCCGGCGGAACGTCGATGCCCGCCTTGCTGTACACGTAGCGCATGTTCGCCGCATGACCTTGGAGCGGATCGCCGAAGAGAACGGCGTTGCGGATGAGCCATAGGGAAGCGATGAGGATAGCCACTCCCGCGAACGCCGCTGCGTGGAGGAGGAAGCGCTTCCCGGGACGAACGTCCATCGCGAGCACGAAGAGCCCCGCGGGAAGGAGGAGAATGCATTGGAATGTGATCAGATATCCAAGACCCGCAAGGACGCCGAGCAGGAGAGTGCATCGAAGAGACGGTGAGGAGAGTGCAACGAGCAACCAGAGCAGATAGACGACTCCCTGGAGGGTGTAGAGGGCTCCATTCCCGGAATAATCGATGAGGACGAATGATGCGGCCGTCCATGCGGCGGCGGCGAGCCCGGCCGTGCGATCGAGGAGGCGCGAGGCGACGAGGAATGAGAGGAGAATGACGAGCGTTCCTCCGAGGAGCGTGAGAATCCGCAACGCCAAAAATCCGTCCGCGAACGTGGAACCTCCTCCCCAAAGCACGATCAACCCAGCGCCGAGGAACGGAAGCAGGGGTCCGTGCAGCTTGAGAAGCTCGCCCTGCGAGGGAGGCGGAAGCGTATAGGCCGAGGGATCGACGGTCTCAAGGCGTGGGAAGACGAGGAAGTGCCCGTCGCGGTGGACGGACGCGGCCACCGATGCATCGCCGACGACATCGGAGTGCATGAACCAGTTCCACCGCACCGCCTGCACGCGCACGAGGAACCCGAGCAGAAGAATCCCCAAAAGGACCAGAGTGGTGCGACGCATCGAGAGCGATTCTAGCATCGGACTTGAGTCTTAAGGGGAATTCTGCTCCATTAAATTCGTAATTCGTAATTCGTAATTCGTAATTCGTAATTCGTAATTCGTAATTCGTAATTCGTAATTCGTAATTCGTCATTCACTTCCTCTCCGGCAAAAACCCTCGCTCGAAGTACTCCTTCTCTTTGGTCACCTCATCCACGTCCCTCCGCTTGCCGTCGAGCACGCTCTGGGCGGCGAGGATGCCCATCTCGAGCGAGTGATCTTGGTTCGTGTAGCGGAAGCGGCCGGGCCGCCCGATGGCGTAGAAATTCTCGAAGCGATCGAGCCAGTCAAGAATCACGCGCAGGTGCGCGGCGTACTGCAGATCGTAGAGCGGATAGACGTGCTCCTGCCGGAAGAGATGAACGCCCGTCACGTCCGTGCGATCGAGGATCGCCAGACGTTCGAGGACGTCCATGGTCATGGAGAACAGCTGCTCCTTCTCCATCTGCCAAATCTCATCGCCGGCGAAGCAGAAGAATTCGACGAAGAGCGACGTGTATCCCCGAGGGCACATTGCCCTGCTGAAGTTCTTCATCTCGGAGATGCGGCCGAAGGGAATGTTCTTGTCCGGGAAGTACACCCAGTTATCCGGCACGATCTGCTCGCGCTTCACCGTCAGGAACAGGTACACCTGCGAGCGGAAGCGCAGGTGACGAGCGGCAGCGGTGACTTCCGGGGGAGGAGATGGATCAAAGAGCTCGATTGCCCGCGTGATGGGGATGGAGGAGATGACGTTCTGTGAATGGAACGCCTCCGTCCGATCCACTGCTCGCGTCTCCACTTCCGTCACCCGTTGATCGCTCCAACGGATTGTCGTCGGCTCCGTGTTCACGTGCACCGCGTTCCCCTTCTCTTCGATCCGCTTCTTGATCGCTTCGTAGATGAGCCCCGACCCCTCGGAAGGATAGTAGAAGGTATCGACGAGCGTCTTGGGGCCGCCCTTGGTGAAGAACATCTTCTTGACGGCCGCCCACAGGCTTAATCCTCCGATGCGCTGGTTCGCCCAATCGACGCTGATCTCGCTGCAGGGCAGCCCCCAGATTTTCTCCGTGTAATTCAGCATATTGAACGAGGCGAGCGTGCGGCCGAACTGCCCCAGCGCGTAGTCCTCGAAGGAATGCAGCTTCCGAGGTGCGACGAATGTGCGGATGCGCTCCCATCCGTAATCCCGCAGCATGCACATCACTCTGACGATCCCGATCTGCGAGAGGACATTGCGGAAGCGGATGGGATAGAAGTAGTACTTCCCCTCCACGTAGAAGCGCGTGAGGCGCGGAACGCTCTTCCACTCTTCTCCAAGCAAATCCTGGATGAAGTCGTAGAGGTAGCGGTTCTGGCTGTAGAAGCGGTGCGGCCCGATGTCGGTGCGGTACGTTCCCTCCGGCTGCCCGAAGGTCAGCGTCTTCGCCAGCCCCCCCACCTGCGACCCCTTCTCGACGATCGTGACCGTTCTCCCCGCGCGCGAGAGTTCCATGGCCGCCGCCATGCCGGCCGGCCCGGCGCCGAGGATGAGGACATCGCCAAAAGCAGAGGACTTCTGCATACCCGCTGGAGTGTAGCACGTCGTTTCTCTACTATCGTTCCATGACCAAGCTCGCGATCTTCGTGGAACTCTGGCAGTTCATGCGCGTGCGCAGGAAGTTCTGGCTCCTGCCGCTCATCCTCTTCATTGTCCTCCTGGGATTGATCCTGATCTTCGCCCAGGGCTCCGCCTTGGCACCGTTCATCTATACGGTGTTCTGAGTATACCAGTGCACTCATGCCTCTCCCCCCACCCCTCTCCTGGCTCTGGACCGCATGGAAGAAGCTCGGCGAGGCGATGGGCTTCGTGATGAGCCGGATCCTCCTGACCATCCTCTGGATCGTCGGCTTTGGGATCTATGCCGTGATCATGAAGATTGTGAACATTCGCAGACCGAGAGCGAAACGAGACACGGAGTGGATCGACCTGGCGCCGAGCGATGCAGCGAGCATGAGGCGCCAATTCTGACGAACTCTTGCAGAGGAAAGGATGATCAACTGCATCGTATCCGCTCTTGCGTGCGCATCGATGATGGCTACAATGGCTCGCTCATGGACATTGAATGTCTCCAAGGGCAAGAAGATCGAATGGAGCAAGAAAGGCCTGTCGAAAGAAAGAATGTTGCCGTGCTTCGGCGTGAGTTCCATGCCAACGCTCTTCGGCTCCTCTTCGGCGTTGAACCGATCAATGGGCCCGATCCGAGCGGGCAGCAGTCCGGCATTTTCATGCAGAAGCGTTTGGGAGAAGGAGGCAGAAACATTCATGTCCTCAAAATCGCCACGATGCCGTCAGGCTCGGACAGGCAATATGAAGAGACCGCGCGACGTTGCGGCCTCGATGCCGTCGGCCGTCTCAAGCACGATCCGCGCGTGACGCCACTCGGACAGATCTTGCGAACGTACAAAATCGACGAGCTGCCCCAGGTCTTGCAGTGGCTCAGCGGATACATCACCGGCAAGCGCGTCTTCTCGTGGCTCGGCATACGCCCGAAGCCGAGAACGCATTGGAGGAGAGAACTCGGGAATGACCGTGAAAGCGACGGGACGCTTGACGCGACGATTGATCGGTACGCCCGTTTCCGTCCTGGTCTGCTCTCCATCGATTACGCCCTCCCGCCGGATGCTCCATACGAGGATCGTCTCGCTCTTTGGCAAGAGTACGTCGAGTGCTGCGAGCGGATGGGCCAGACGAAGGCGAACCTCCGATGCGCTCCACGCCTTCTCTACGGCATCGTTCGCCGTTGGGTACGCCACCTGCAGCGAGGTACACTCCTCCTGTGGCCAAATCGACCTGCATCCTCGGACTCTCCTGCTACTACCACGACTCCGCGGCGGCGCTGATCAAAGACGGAGACATTGTCTTCGCCGCGCAGGAGGAGCGCTATACCCGGAAGAAGCACGACGACAGCCTGCCGAAGAACGCCGTTGCGCACGCCCTCGCGCACGCGGGGATCACGATGGATGACGTCTCCGCGGTCGGCTTCTACGAGAAACCGCTCCTCAAATTCTTCGACCGGATTCTGCCCACATACATCAAAGTCTGGCCGCGCGGATTTCGCCAGTGCCACGGCGCAATGCGCGAGTGGATGGAGAAGAAGCTCTGGATCCCGCAGAACATCAAGAAGGAATTGCAGTACGAAGGCCCCGTTTTCTGCTGCTCTCACCACGAATCGCACGCGGCTTCCGCGTACTTCGTCTCCGGGTTCGATTCGGCCGCGATCGTCACCGTCGATGGCGTCGGCGAATGGGCAACGACGACGATCGGTCGCGGGAAGGGAACCGACCTGCAACTCCTGAAAGAAATTCATTTCCCCCACTCGCTCGGCCTCCTCTACTCCGCAATCACCTACTACCTCGGCTTCAAAGTGAACAGCGCCGAGTACAAGGTGATGGGCCTTGCGCCCTACGGGGAACCGAACTACCTCGACCAGATGCGAAGGCTCATCGACGTCAACGACGATGGCAGCTTCACAGTGAACATGGACTACTTCTGCTACGAGTATGGACTCGCCATGACGGGGAAGAAGATCGAGGAACTCTTCGGACAGCCCACTCGCAAACCGGAATCTCCGCTCACGCAATTCCACAAGGATGTCGCGCGCAGCCTCCAAGAAATCACCGACGACGCGATGCTCACGATCGTGAAGCAGGCGAAGAAGATCTGCCCGAGCGAGAATCTCTGCCTGGCGGGCGGTGTGGCGCTCAACTGCGTCAGCAATGGGAAAATCCTCAAGAGCGGCCTCTTCGAGAACATCTTCATCCAGCCGGCCGCCGGAGACGCCGGCGGGTCGCTCGGCGTTGCGCTCCTGCTCTGGCATCGGCAGTTCCACGGAGCGAAGGTGCCGAAGATGGAGCATGCGTTCCTCGGAAATTCCTACGCGAATGAGGAAATCGAGGAAGCGATCCGGGGGCAGAACCTCCCCTTCGAACGTCTGGATGATGCAGCGCTCATCGACACGGTCGCAACACTCCTCCAAGGTGACAACATCATCGGGTGGTTCCAAGGAAGAATGGAATTCGGGCCGCGGTCGCTCGGGAATCGCTCGATTCTCGCGGATGCGCGGAACAAGGAAAATTGGCAGAAAGTGAATCTGAAAATCAAGTTCCGCGAATCCTTCCGCCCCTTCGCGCCGACGGTGCTCGAAGAACGGACATCCGACTATTTCGATCTTCATCGAGAAAGCCCGTACATGCTGATCGTCGCCGACACGCTTCCAAGCAGACGATCCGAAATTCCCGCCGTGACCCACGTCGACGGCTCCGCCAGAATTCAAACCATCCGCCGCGATCAGAATCCGAAATACTATGACCTGATCAAAACGTTCGAGGAGAAGACCGGCTGCCCCGTGCTCATCAACACCTCCTTCAACGTCCGCGGCGAGCCGATTGTGGAATCACCCAAAGATGCGCTCAATTGCTTCCTCCACACGCAGATGGACTGCCTCGCGATGGGGAATTATCTGCTTTCGAAGAAGGACATTGCGAACGCAAGTGCGCAGAGACAGGAGGAATATTTGAAGAAATTTGCGTTGGATTGATCGAAAAACTTGGAATTCGGGGGGCGGCTTTTCGAGCCGCGGTCCCGAGGAAATATCCCGGGACCACGCCCGTGAAAGGGCGTTCTCGGGCGTGTGCATTATTCCTTGCTCTCCTGCTTTCCAACGCTGCCAGCTCGAACATAACGACGTACGACGACTCTTCCGCCCTCGGGAAAGCGAAGATGCGCAACGGGAGGAAACGTCAGAAAGACTTCCCTGTTGAGCGCTGTTCACAGCGCCTGCGATAGAACAACGCGAGCAGTTTCTCTCGTGTGGATTGATCGGGGATCTGGCATATGCGATTCTCACAAGCAGCGGAGTGGGCTCCTTGGATATCACTACTCCCGCCGATGTACTTCGAGAGTTCTTCGACGTTCATTCGCGCAATGTTTTCGGCCGATGGACCAGTTCTGGGTCGTCCCATGGGAACAAGAATAGCCTACCAGTATCCTGTTGTCGCATGCACCAACTCCTCCCCTTCCTCCGCTGCCCCGCATCCCGAACGCGGTTGAACCATGAAGACGATTGGTTGATTTCGGGAACCGGTATCCGCTATCCGATCACGAATGGAATTCCGCGATTGCTGATCCCGACGAAGACTCCCGAAGAGGAACGTATCCGCCAGACGATGCAGGCCTTCTACGAGCGATTCACCTTCCCCGGATACGACGACATCGACAGCCCCGGCGTGCTCGTCAACAAAGCAAAGAAGAGCGCATTCGGACTGTGGGTCGATCAGGCGATCCCTGCGACGGCAACGGTTCTGGAAGTGGGCTGCGGGACGGGGCAGATGACGAACTTCCTGGGGCTCGTCACGACGAGGACGGTGATCGGCGCGGACATGAGCGCTGCATCGCTCGCGCTGGGGCAGGGATTCAAAGAGCGCTTCGGGTTGAAGAATGTGCACTTCGTCCAAGGGAATATCTTCGCGATGCCCGTTGCCGAGGGGAGCGTTGACGTGCTCCTCTGCTCCGGCGTCCTCCATCACACGCCCGACCCAGAGGGAGGCTATCGAAAAATTCTGAAGCTTGTGAAGCCGAACGGCACAATCCTCATCGGGCTCTACAACAGGTACGCCCGCATTCCTCTCGGCATCCGCCAAGTGATCTTCAAAGCCACCGGGAATCTCTCCCGCGCGCTCGATGCGCACATGCGCAGGAAAGACGTTGACCAGAGCAAGAAGGAGATCTGGTTCGCGGATCAGTACAAGAATCCCCACGAATCCTGGCACAGCGTCGATGAGGTGCTGGGGTGGTTCGATGACTCCGGCGTGAAATTCTTGAGCGGCGTTCCGGCCATCAGCAAGACCCTTCCCGAAGAGACCGATGGCCTCCGGCTCTTCCGAGAGCATCCTCGCGGATCAGCGCTCGAACACATCGTACGACAACTGGGATGGATGTTCACGATCGGGAGGGAAGGAGGATTGTTCGTGATGGTTGGGACAAAAGACGCTCCATGAGCTTCGCATTCGTCCCGTTCGCTCGTTTCTCGTTTCTCGATGAGCTTTCGATCGAGCAACGAGACAACGGGCAACGTTCCCATGGTGCTGCTTTTGCCTCACAATACCTCCGATGCTGCGAAACATCGTGATCAACACCGCCCTCGTCCTGGCGTCGATCCTCGTCTTCTTCGGCGGCGGCGAACTCCTCCTCCGCTTCACGGTCGCGAATCCCAACCCCGTGCCTCCGGGCATCTACCGATCGAATCCCGATCCCGCAATCAGCTACGAACTCAAGCCGAATCTCCGGAAGTTTCCGGCCTTCCGCGGCACGGTCACCACAGACGAGCGCGGCTTCCGATCGCCTCCCATCGACCCGAAGAAGCCGACGATCGCGATGCTGGGGGATTCGATCACGTTCGGCTTCGGCGTGAACGACGATCAAACGCTCGCATCCCGCCTCGCGGCATCCTTCCCGACATTCAACGTCGTGAACACCGGCGTGGCCGGCTACGCGCTCGCGCAGGAAGTGAGGACGTTCCGGGAGAAATTCCTCCCCCTGCGGCCGTCCCTCCTCATCCTCACCTTCCACCCGCAGGATTTCGGCCGGACGATCTCGTGGTTGGATAGCGAGGGCTTCCTCCATCCACCGGGATGGACGCCGGGCGAGCGCCACTGCGATCCCATCACGCAGGGAATCCTGAACGAGATCCCGGGCAAGTGCTGGCTCGATCTCCACAGCGCCTTCTACACGGCCGTGAAGAAGTTCGTGAACCGTCGCATCCTCAAGGAAGCCCAGCGGGAGGATGCGGCGAACTCCCTCGCCTCGGTGTACGACGACACCGTGACGGATGCGCAGCTCAGCGATGTGGCGAGCCGGCTCCAAGCGCTCGACGCGCTCGTGGGAGGCAGTGTGCCGCGCCTCTTCGTTCTCTGGCCCGACCGCAACGTCCACATCATCGCACGCCAGAAGCTCCGCGACATCGCTCGAGCGCGCGGCTGGACGTTCCTGGATCTCTACGAATTCTTCGGCAACCGGATGGAGACACTCCCGTGGGATTCCGTGCATCCGAGTCCGGAGTCGATCATGGAGGCGGCGACGATCATCGGGGACACGCTGAAGCATGATACCAATGTGGGAGTAAAACGATAGGAATGCTCAATCACTGGCATGAACCCCAGAGCAACCTCCGTCGAAGGACGACGCCGCTCAAGGGGACAGGCCTTCTTAGGGGACAAAATTTTCCGGGGGAGAATTTCTCAGAGAGCAGTCCGTTGACTTCGCACCATCTCCGCCGCCCGGAACAAGCTCTCGAACGTCCCCGCGTCGATCCAATCCTTCACGAGAATTGTTGCGGAGAGGTCATCGTGTTCGAGGAACCAACGACAGGTATCGGTGATCTCGAGCTCTCCCCGGTGCGAAGGTTTCAAATGTCGAATCACCTCGAAGCAACGCGCATCGAAGAGGTAGCAACCCGTCATGGCGAGATTGCTCTTCGGATGTTTGGGTTTTTCTTCGAGGGAGAGGACGTGAACGGAATTACGAGTTACGATTTCCGAATTACGATTTTTTGTGTGCTTTATTCCCGCTACGCCGAAGCGCTCGGGATCAGAGACTTCTTTGAGGAAGACGTGCGCGCCTTCTTTGAAATTCTTGATGATTGGGCTCAGATCATCGAAGAAGACGTTATCCCCGAGGATGGCGCAAACGGAGTCTCCATCGACGAACTCTTCCGCGAGCCCGAGAGCCTGTGCGATCCCTTCCGGTTTCTCCTGCACCCTGAAGCCGAACGGGCATCCGAACCGCGAACCCGACCCCAGGAAATTCGTCATCTGGTCCATATGCTCCGGGCCGGTGATGACGGCGATTTCCCGGATGCCGGCGGCGAGCAAGGTCTGGAGCGGGAACTGGATCAGGGGGCGGTCGTAGACCGGGAGCAAGCTCTTATTCGTGATCTCCGTGAGGGGCTTCAGCCGAGACCCGGTTCCGCCGCAGATGAGGACTCCTTTCATCGGGAAATTGAAAATGGATAATTGAAAATTTTGGAAGCAAAACCAAAGGCAGCCTTGATGCTTTATTGTCAATTTTCAATTTTCAATTGTCAATTTACCGTACGGATTCATTTCCTATCTCCTGCTACGATGGAATCATGAGCCTTCTCGTCACCGGCGCCGCCGGCTTCATCGGTTCGCACTTCGTCCTTCGCCATTGCTCAGGACAAGTCCTTCGGCACTGCGAGCGCCATCCTGACGATGCCATCGTCGTGCTCGACAAGCTGACGTACGCGGCAGATCGCAGCTTCCTCGATTCTGTCATGGATCGGATCGTCTTCGTGCAAGGGGACATCGCCGACACGCCGCTGGTCTCGTCGCTGGTCCAACAACATGGCATTGAGACGATGGTGAATTTCGCCGCGGAGACGCACGTCGACAGGAGCATCGAGGACGAGCATCCGTTCCTCCAGACGAACGTCCTCGGCGTGCAGAGCCTCATCGATGTCTGCAAGGCGCATCCGACAGCCCGCCTCCTTCACATCTCCACGGACGAAGTCTACGGAGACATCGACGATGACGATCCTCCTCGGGCAGTCGGCGACCCGCTCTTCCCGAGTTCTCCGTACGCGGCATCCAAGGCTGCGGCGGAGATGCTGATCATAGCCGCGATGCGGACCTACGGCATCAAGGCCGCCGTCACGCGGTGTACGAACAACTACGGGCCGCACCAGTTCAGTGAGAAGTTCATTCCCACCGTCATCCGCTGCGCGCTCAAGGATGAGCCCGTTCCCGTCTACGCCGAGGGCAAGAACAAGCGCGATTGGCTCTACGTCACCGACCACTGCGACGCGCTGGAAGCGGTCCTCACAACTCCCTGGGCGTTCTGGGACGACACGATCCAATCCGGCCACTTCTTCAATATCTCCGCCGATGACGAACGGCAGAACATCGATGTTGCGAAGGCGGTCCTCAAAGTCCTCGGCAAACCCGAGAGCCTCATTCACTTCGTCCCCGACCGCCCGGGCCACGACTGGCGCTACGCGCTCGATTCCTCCTCGATTCGAAAACTGGGATGGAAACCGCAGGTCAGCTTCGAGGAGGGATTGAGGAGGACGGTGGAGTGGTTTGTGAGAAGGGGCTAGGGCTAGGGAAACGGTACAATCATGTGTCCCATGAAGATTGTTCTTGCCACCGGCATCTATCCTCCCGAAATCGGCGGCCCGGCGACGTACGCGCGGAATTTGGCGGAGAAGCTCAAGGAACGGGGAGGGGAGGTGACGGTGATCGCGTACGGTTCAGAATCCGGAATTCAGAATTCAGAGAACAGAAAATGGCAAGTCGTTTGGATTTCACGGAGAGGAGGCCCCATTGCTCGGTGGAACCGGTATGCCAAGGCGCTGCAGGAGCATGCCAAGGATGCGGACATTGTCTACGCATTTTCCTCAGTCAGCTGCGGTATCCCCATCGTCCTTGCGCGTTTGAAAAAGCCGAAGGAGATCCTGCGGCTCGGCGGAGACTTCCTGTGGGAACGCTACACGGACATCGGCGGCAAGCGGTCGCTTCGGTCGTTCTACATGGTCTATCCCGGGATGAAGCAGATGATGCGCCTGCTCTTGCGCCGCTTCCACTTCATCGTCTTCTCCACCGTGTTCCAGGAGCGCCTGTGCGAATTCCTGCATCCGCGCCTCCCGCCGCATCGCGTCATCGAGAATGCCATCCCCGAGGGTCGCCCCCAGCTCCACCAGAAGCACGATCCCTTCCGCCTCCTCTTCCTCGGCCGATTCGTCCGCTTCAAGAATCTCTCCTCACTCATCCGTGCGGTCTCGCTGCTCCCCTACGTCCACCTCACGCTCGCCGGGGATGGTCCGGCGCGCAAGAATATCCAGACGCTCGTCGCGAAGCTTGGACTCCAGGGACGCGTGAAGATTCTCGAGATTGTTGCGGGTCCGGAAAAGGAAACGCTCCTCGCCGAGCACGATCTCCTCGTCCTCCCCTCCTTCACGGAGCTGAGCCCCCATGCGGCGATTGAGGCACGAGTGGCAGGGCTTCCTGTCCTTCTGACAGAAGAAATGGGTCTCAGTCCGGCGCTGAATGAAGGCATGCTCATCAAGACGCTTCGGACCAGTGAAGACATCACCCGCGCCGTGATGGAAGCGGAGCAGAAGTATGGAGAGATCGCGCAGGGGGCTGCGCGGCCGCTCTCACAGGGAAGGCCGTGGGATGCACTTGTGGAGGAGACGATGGAATTGTTCCGGTCGATTGTTTCAGAGCAGACGAAGTGCTGAGTTATGATGGACGTGGCCGCCTGCTCATGTATTTTTCCAGTATCGCTTTCGCAGCTGCTGCTGTGTCAGGACGAACCTCAGGAGCCAGCTGTTGCCCTGATGTCACCGGTTTCTGCTCATCAGGCTCAGTCATAATTACTGGTATACCTTTTTCTTTTTCAAGTTCTGACATTGTAAAGGGGGGGAAGGTTCAGTAAGTATACTCTGTTACCCTCTGTCCATGAAATTATTGATGATCTCCGGCGACCCGACTTCGTCCTTGGACGCGCTCAGGACTCCGCCGGGCAAGCCGTTCGCCTTTTCCCCTAGCCTGAAATGAAACTGTTGATGATTTCCGGAGACCGATCTTTGCTTCAAGGCAAAAAAAGCACGTTCTGGTACACGCTCGAGGAGCTTTCCAGGCATTGGGAGAGGGTGGATATAATCTGTCCCAGAATTGCGAAGGGCGAATTGCGAAGGGCGAATGAGACTCGCAACTCGCAACTCGCAATTCGCAATTTCCCCGAGAATGTTTTTTTTCATCCCTCTCCTTGGCCCCTGCTTCTCCAATCACGTTGGATTGCGAAGAAGGGAAAAGAACTCATTGCTGCGCATCACCACGACGTCATGACCGCGCATGAATACCCGCCATTCTACAATGGGCGTGGAGCGGAGAGGCTGGCACGGGCGACGGGCGTTCCGTATGCGCTCGAGATTCACCACGTTGTCGGGTATCCGGTTGCATCTTCCCTCGCGGAACGGATCGGACGGTGGATGTCGTTTCGCTATCTTGCGCGTGATGCGCGCGATGCTCGTGCGGTTCGGATCGTGAATCGGGAGGTGCGCGACGTTCTCATGAGGATGGGAGTTCCCGAAGAGAAGATCGCCATTGTTCCATCGTTCTATCTGGATGTGAAGCTCTTGGCCGCGGAATCGCCACGCGAGCGGCGCTACGACGTCGTCACGTGCGCGCGGCTCGTCGAGAACAAAGGCCTCTGCGAACTCCTCACGGCGATCGCCAGCATCTCCGAAGTTTCACTCCTCATCATCGGCGACGGGCCGCTGCGTCCAACGCTCGAGGGACGGGCGAAGGCGCTCGGCATCGCGACCCGCGTCACGTTCGCCGGATGGCTCCCCTCCCGCGAGGATGTGGTTTCCGCGCTTCGCTCGGCGCGGGTCTTCGTGATGAATTCCAAAAGCGAAGGCGGCCCCCGCAGCGCGCTCGAGGCGATGGCGTGCGGGCTCCCCGTGATCGCGACGCGCGTGGGGGTGATGCCCGAAGTCCTCGTCGACGGCGTCAATGGAATTTTCACGGACGGTTCACCGGACGACCTTCGCACGAAGATCGTCCATCTTCTGGAACACGAGACCGTTCGTCATCAGCTCGGAACGGAGGCGAAGAAGATCCTGGATCGATTTGAGCGGCAGCGTTTGATTCGAGACTATGCGGATTTCCTGAAAAATCTTTCTGGTCGCGGGTGGAATGCCCGCTCTCATCTATGAAATTACTGATCGTCACACAGAAGGCCGATCGCAAGGATCCCATCCTCGGGTTCTTCCGCCGCTGGATCGAGGAATTCGCGAAGCACTGTGAGCAGGTGACGGTGATCGCGCAGTCGGTCGGCGACCATGCGCTCCCGAAGAATGTGCGCGTCCTCTCGCTGGAAAAGGAAAAGGGTCGAAGTCGGCTCAGTCAGATTCTGCGTTTTCGGACGTTGATCAAAGAGATCGAGCATTCGTACGACGTTGTTCTTGTGCACATGACGCCGGTGTGGGCCGTGATCGGCAGCGGCATCTGGCGGCGGCTTGGGAAGCGAACGTTCCTCTGGTACGAGGCCCGTGGCGGCGGGTGGGCGCTGCGCATTGCGGAACGATGCGTCGGGAAGATTTTCTCCGCGAGCGCGTATGGGATGCCCTTCCAATCCACGAAGCACGTCGTCATCGGCCATGGCATCGATACGGAGTTCTTCCATCCATCCGCTGAACCTCGCGATCCACATTTGCTCTGCAGTGTCGGGCGGGTCACCCGGTCGAAAAACTTGGATCTGATTGCCCGGGCGTTCGCGGAACTTCCCTCCGCGTACAGGATGGAAATTGCGGGCGGCGCGATTCGTGTGGACGACAAACACTATCAAGCAGAACTCGAGAAGTTTGCAGAACAAAAGAACATCTCTGGGCGTTTCTCGATGCGCAATCACAACGCAGAAAACGTCCGCAGACTCCTCCAGAAAGCAATCCTCTTCATGCACGCTTCGATGACCGCGCTCGATAAAGCGCTCCTCGAGGCAATGGCATGCGAATGTCCTGTGCTCTCATCGGCTGAAGCTGCGCGAGCAGTACTGCCACCCGAATGCCTCACAACGCCGGAAGCCTTTGCGAAACGTTTGAAGGAGATGCTTGCAATGCCGGAATCCCAGCGAAAGAAGCTGGGCGCATCCCTGCGCGACGTCATCGTGACGCACCACGGTCTCCCGCAGCTCATCGAGCGGTTGGTCGCGGAGATGTCCTGAGCTACGCTTGCTCCGTGCCTCCTTCACCCAGGCTCACCATCGTCGTGCCCGTGTACAACGAGGAGAAGACGCTCCCGACGATCATCGATCGCCTGCACCGCGCGTGCGGCGACTTCTCGGAAATCCTCTTCGTCGATGACGGATCAAAGGATGAATCACTCGCGATCCTGCGCCGTCTCGCGCGTCCGCAAGACCAGATTTTCACCAAACCGAACGGCGGCAAGGGGTCTGCCGTGCGGATGGGATACGAACATGCAACGGGAACCTACACGATTGTTCAGGATGCCGACCTCGAGTACAGCCCCGAGGAAATCCCCCTCCTCCTCGCCCACGCCGAGGAGCATCGCCTCCCGTGCGTCTTCGGATCGCGGCGGCTGAAGAAGCAGAAGCAGTTCGCGCACCTCACGTTCTTCATCGGCGGTTCCATGCTCACGTACCTCTGCAATTTCCTCTACGGAACCCGCCTCACCGATCAGCCCACGTGCTACAAGATGGTGCGCACGGACATCCTGCGAACCCTTCGGCTGCGGGAGAACGATTTCCGCTTCGATCCCGAGCTCACCTGTCTGCTCACGCGCAGAGGCATCCCGATCGCGGAATTCCCCATTTCGTACCATCCTCGCTCTCAAGCGGAGGGCAAGAAGATCAACTGGAAAGACTGGTTCAAGTGGGTGTGGGTCTTCCTCAAGCTTCGCGTCATGCCCAGATCGCGCTTGTAAAGGTACAATCGGAACATTTCTCGCTTCTGGTTTCTCATTTTCATGATTATCAGAGAACATCTTGCCAGTCTTTCTATGACCGTGCGTTCACGCCGCATATTCATTCCGATGTATCTGCTCGGATGCTGTGCGCTCTTAACACTCCTCTGGCTCCCCGGCACACGGTATCCCATCGTGAGCGATACGATCAACTATGCACTGCTCGGCAGGAGCCTCTGGGAGCACGGCACGTACGCGCTCTTCGGTGTTCCGCACGCAAAGTATCTGTTCCTCTACTCCTTCGTGTCCTATCTCTTCACTGCGCTCCTCGGATTGCAATGGGGGATGCATATCCTTTCGCTCGTCTCGGGATTCGCCGCGCTCACCGTGACGTTCCTGCTGATCCGACGCACGTTCTCCCCGATTGTCGCCGCGGGAACGGTTCTCGCCGCCGCTCTCCATCCAACCTTCATTCTCCTCTCGACGGTCGGCTCCTCCGACCTCTTCTTCGCGTTCCTCTTCTTCGCTTCGGCCTATGCGTACCTGCTTGCCGGAGAACGTCGCGGATACTATCTGCTCTCCGGAATTCTCCTCGGGCTTGCCTGCCTGACGCGCTACAACGGCCTGCCGCTCTTCGTCGTCTTCGTTGCCTACACTCTCTGGAAGAGGAGAGCGGACCTGCGCGATCCATGGTTCATCGCCGGCATGCTCGGCGGGGCGGGCATCTTCGCGCTGTGGCTCGTGCGCAATACCCTCGTCTTCGGCAATCCGTTCTTCTCCGAGTACACCGTGGAACTCACGGCCAATGCGCCGCATCACCTCCGGCAAATCCTCTCGAATCTCGTGTACTACGGCAACCCCGTCCACAACGTCTTCCCGTTCTTCTTTCCCTTCGCCCTCTACGGCCTGTGGCGTCACGCACGGGAGCAGAACTTCCTCCTCCTCATCGCACTCGCAGGCTTCGCGCTGGCGGCGATCTGGTGGGTGCAAGCGATCCGTTTCGCCCTGCCATCGTTCATCGTGCTGCTCGCCTTCGCCGTGTGGGGCATTCTCGATCTCCTCTCGCATTTCCCTCGTTCATCCTTCCTGCTCGCTGTGTCGCTCTCCGGAGCATTCCTCGTTGTTCAGGGTCTTTCACTCTGCCTCTACACGTACGGCGCATGCAATGCGGCGTTCGACCGGACATTCGGCCTCGTGCCCCGCAACATGGGATTGAGTTCCGAGGGATTCTTCGCGTGGGATGAGGCCAGGAACTTCCTCAATGCCAACGCGCCGGCCGGGGCGAATGTCCTCGTGTTCGATGAGTTCGATGCCGTGGCGTGGCGTGAGGGCGTCTTCCGACCCGATCTGCGCGTGACGACCGACCGTTCGCTCTGTCCACTGTTCTCGATCAGCCAGAGGAATGACGAAGGCAGTGTGCTCTATCAGACACCCGACGCGCCGGTCACGTACGTGATGGAGAAGGAGTGTGCGGGGGAATGACGAGTGGCGAATTGCGAATTGCGAGTGACGAATTCGCCACTCGCAATTCGTAACTCGTTACAATGCTTGCTTCAATTTGTCGCCCTGCTCATCCACCCATGCGAACGATTGATCGCTGCGCAGGTACGGTTCATGCTCATGGCGGATTTTCTCCAGCTCTTTGCGGGACGGGAGCGAGGGGAGTGGATACCGTTTTCCTCTGAGCTGTTCGTAGCATTCCTGGATGGTGCAGATCGCGAGCATCGAAGCGAGCGTTCCGTAGAGGACGTTGCCGCCCCATTGCTTCTTCTCGGGGGATTGATAGTAGCTGACCACCTGCTCAGGACGGCGGAAGGAGGAGAGGAGCATCACCGCGCCGCTCATGCCGCTGAAGGCGGCGACGCAGCGTTCACGCTCCTCCCTTTCGACAATGGCACAACGGTAGCCTTTGCGGAGAAGGATCTCATTCGCCTTATCTGCAGTATCGTAGCGGCCCGGCGGCCTGCCAACGTCAGCAGGATGTGGATTGCCGTCCATCGGCGCCAATGAGAGCCCCTCCTCTTCAACGAATATCCTCCGGTCGAAGGCAATGCAGTAGCTGCCGCTCGGCGCAGCGCTCGTTCCATCGATGTCGAAGTGCCACCAGGTGCGCGGCTTGAAGCTCACGCTTGCCGTCTTCTCCACCTGGAACTCGCGTTGGAGGATCGGGAGCATGTCGCCGCTGATCGGGAAGACATCATCATCGCAAATCCAGCCGATGCGGCGATGTTTCGCAATGTGCCGGAGAAATTCGTCACTCTTCGTCGCGGCGTAGAAATTGAGGAACTTCTGCACGCGGGCGCCCGGGAATTCCTCGGCATGGAGCTTCCCCGAGCAATCGAAGATCACGACGTCGACGGCATCTCCCAGATGCTTCTGCACGCAGTGATGCCACACGATCATCATGGGAGGAAGAATGTTCATGGTGAAGAGCGCGGGCTTTTCTGAAGGAAGGAAGGAAGGTCGTCTCAGGTAGTAGCCGATGGTCGGCCAGAGCGTTCGCCTGGCGCTGAGCACGCTGAAACGCTTGAAGGCGTAGGGCAGGAGCTGATGGTAGGAGCGGGCGATGGGAGGATCATACCAAGGGCAAGTTGCGAATGGCGAAAGGCTATACTCACATCAATGCTCCCGCCTCGCTTCCGCTGGCCGTTCCTTCTCGCTGCCTGCTGCATCGCGCTCGGCGCGCTCATGCAGGTGCCGCAAGCGCTCCGCATGATGTCCCCGGAATACCGCGGCATCCTCGTGCACCTCAATAGCGATGAAGAGATCTACCAGGCGCGCGTGGAGGAGGCGCTGCAAGGACGTCCGGAGCAGGCGGCGGAAGCGCTCGTGGGTGATCCGCGTCTGCGCGGCTCCCAATCCGCTCAGTTGGAAGCTCTCGAAGGAACGGCCTTCCGGTTCGCCGGCTGGAGCGCTCCGGTGCTTCTCCAAGTGCTCGATTCCATCATCCCGCCGCTCCTCTTCCTCCTGCTCTGGTGGTTCTTCCTCTCCTCCGGCTTCACTCGCAGGCAAGCCCTCCTGGGAGCCGCATTCTTCTGCCTGCTCGAACTCTACAACCTCAACCGTCCCGTGTACCAGCGCACGAGCACACTCGCCGTTCTCCTCGTCTTCCTTCTCCTGATGCAGGGGCTCGACCGCCGTCGGCCTGCGGGCGTGCTGGGAGGGATGCTGCTCGGGTGGCTCACGGGCGGGTACTTCTGGGGATGGACGTTCGGGTGGATCTGGACGGGAGTTCTTTTTTTGTGGGAACTGATCGACTGGTCGCGCCTCCCGAAGCACGAACGTTCGACGGCAGTGCAGTCACGGTGGATGCGTCTCCTGCTCTTCTTGCTCGTGGCCGCGGTGAGTGCGCTCCCCGCCCTGCTGGCGCTCCGTCACCTCGCTTCCGATCCGCTCTACCCGCTCGCGGTCTTCCGCAGCGGCATTCACCCGTCGCATCTCCCCGAATCGTGGCCCTACACCGTGCTCTTCGCTGTGATGACTGCGGGGGTGGCGACCGCCTTCCTGCATCATCGAGAGGAGCTGCGTCGCCGTCGGTACGCCTGCGTGATGGTCCTCGCGGCATTCGTCGCGATCAATCAGCAAATGATCCACGGCATCGTGTTCAATTTCGTTTCGCACTACCTCTTCTTCCTCATCATCGCGGCGATCGGAATGCTCCTCCTCGCATTCTCGCTGCGTTTCCGTCCTCGGATCCTCGCGCTCTCCGCGGCTGCTGCCTGCATCTACCTGGCTGCAATAGGATTCGACGGCAGATTCATTCTCAAGCAATGGCACCCGCGACCATCCGATTTCGTCGACCAACGCCTTGCGACGCTTCTTCCTATCCTCAATTCCCTGCCGCGCACCCGCCTCCTCACGGATTCCGCGACCGCGCTCTTCGTCGCCGATGAAACCAAACACGACGTCGTGTACGCGCTCTACCTCAAGAATGTCCTGCTCTCTGATCGAGAGCTCGCGGAACGCTTCTGCATGACACAGCTGCCCGAACCTCCCGAGAAGAGGATGTGGGCGCAGCAGACTCAGCTCCTCTGGCCCGACGCCGATGCCGCCTTCCGGAATGACCCGAGCGTCCGCCGAAGAGAACTGCATCTCGTCAGTGACGCCTGCGCGCGCCTTGACCGAGATCCGGTCCAGGCGCTCAAAACCTACGGCGTATCCTCCATCCTGTGGAATGAGCAACGCACGCCCGATTGGAATCTCGCGCGGCTTCGTGTCCCGCTCACGAAGATCGGGCAGGGGGAGGGATGGTCATTGTGGAAATTGTGATCCGTTCTTGAAATCGAATGTTCCGTGAACCGATCTTTAATTTTTTTTCGATTGCGGCCAGAGTCGCGGGCACGTATGCCCGCTCTCAAGCCTGTGGCGGCTTGTATCCCCGGACGAGGTACGTGTACGCCGCATCGTGCATGCCAATGTCCATGGGAATCCGCTCGCACCGCTCGAAGCCGATTTGCCCAAGAACCTCGATCATCTGCTTCGCGGTGTACATCCACCGATGGAGATCGTAATCCTCCGTCTGATCGGATTTGTACTTGCCGAAGAGCTGTTGATTGAGGACGTCGGGATCGCCCCCCGCGAGGACGCCCTTCGCGATGGCTTCGATGTCCGGGGTCGAGACGCGCAGGAAGCCCCCCGGCTGCAGGATGCGGAAGAACTCCCGCAGCACGTGGTGCACGGCGGGTTTGCGCAGGTGTTCGAGCGTGGCAATGGAAATGACTTCGGCAATCACCCCCTCGGGAATCGGGAATGTCTTCGTGATATCGAAGACGAGATCGACTTTTGGCAGCGCAACGATGTCCGCGTTCAGGTACTCCTCAGAATCAAAGGGATTGCGGCCGCCGCACACGTCGAGCTTTGCCCCCAAAAACCCTTTCGCTTTCCAGTGTTCCGCGCGCTTGGAGCACTGCATCCGGCTGTATCTGTCTTTGGCCCATCCGTAGAGGAAGCGGTACGGGCGGATGGAGCGGTAGCAGTGATCGATCAGCGTGGGCATGAGAGGAGCATTGCGAATGACGATGTACGAATGGGTCGATTGTCGCGCGTTCAACGGGCACGTGTCCATCGCCACTCTCCACTGGTACTCATACCGAAGAAACTCATGGCGAAGCGGCAGCCGCTTGCCGCGGTGCGGGAGGAGCCAGATCCCGGCCAACCGAATGGTCGCAATCGTTCGCGAACGAATCCCCCGCAGCACACGATGACGCAGCCAGTGGCCCCATCCGCGCCTCCTTGAGAGAGCGATCTCGAGAGCGATGTAGCGCCGGTTTTTCTCCTTGGCTTCCTCGATTGTCGGGAGCGGAGCGAGGCTTGCTCCTCGCAGATGACGCAGCGGAGTTCCGGGTCGCAGTTCGATGCGTTCGTGCACGGGCTTCACCCACCGCAACGCGGCATCGCGGTGGAAGAAGTAGATGCGCTCGTTGGGATAGGTCGTCGCGTGGAGGATTTCCGTGCCGTCGCTTCCCACGTAACGACGCGGGACGAAGTACGCGGCGGGAGCGGTTTTTCCGTGAATGATTGCGGCGATTTCTTCCATCAACATGGGGGAGATCAATTCATCGCTGTCGAGCGCGAGGATCCACGGTTGCGTTGTCTGTTCCAGAGCGACGTTACGGGCAGTGGAGAAATCCGTGAGAGGACCCTTCTGCGGCTGGCTCAACACCCTCGCGCCGAAGTCTTTTCCGATGGAAAGGGTTTCATCGATGCTGCCGCCGTCGATCAGGATGATCTCTTTGCAATCCCGCACGCTCTGGAGCGCCCGCCGGAGCGTCTTCCCCGATTGGAACGTCAAGACGTGGACGCTCACCGGGAGCTCTGTTTGATGGACATCAGGCATACACGAAGAATTTGTAGAGGAAAAAATTCCAGAGCACCGTGATGCCAATCGCGAGGATTTTCGCGATGGTCGCGTTGATGCCGGCGAACTCCACGAAGGTGTAGACCATGGCAAGCTGGATGATGTAATTGCATCCCTGCAGCACCGCGTACCGGACGAGTTGCCGGGAGGTTTCCCGCCTCTTTCGGAATGCGAAGAATTTATGGCCGATGAAGGCGGCCAGGAGGCCGACCATCCCGCTGATCTTCGCCGCCGTGAAGTACCAGACGCCGAAGTGGAGCATCAGCTGATAGCTCCCGATCTCGAGCCCGGCCGCCGTACCGCCGCTCAGGAGGTAGCGCGCGAATTGGGGCGCGTGCGGTGCGATGCGCGAAAGGGCTTCATCGAAGGATCGTCGAATCATGGGAGAGTGTAGGGACAGGGATATCCTCGCACGAGGACGTAGCGCCCCGCGACGGTCGAGAGCTGCTCCGGACGATACTTCCGCTGATCCTCCGGACTCACTTTGAGGAGAATCGGCACCGAACAGAGCATTCCGGACACCGTGTGGAAAGCGGCCGGCATGCTGAAGGAGAGGTTGGGGATGAGGAAGAGCCAATGGGGATTCATCGGCAGCTGCGAGAACACTTCGGTCTGCGCGATGAGCAGATCTTGGTTCACGTAGGTACGCATCAGCACCTGCGCCGCCCGCCCGCTCTCCAGGCTTTGGCTCGATCCGCGGTGATCCCACTGCCAGTACGCTTGCGCGGCAATGATGACGACCAGCACGATTGCGCCCATTCTCTTCCCGAAAAGCCTCCTGGCTCCATCTGGGACGAAGGCGAGCAGCAGGAGATGACCGGGCAGCAGTAACCGATACCAGCCGGGTCCGTTGAGGTAGTACGCTGCGAAGAAGAGTACGAATGCCGCGGAGGTCACAGAGACGGTTGCGGGAATGCGCTTGCGGAGATGCCACCATCCCACGGTGCCCAGAACGAAGAACACGCCGAACGCGAGAGGCGGGAGCGTGAGGAGCAGCCCGGGATTCAGACTCAGAAAATGCAGAGATGCGGTCTCGCCGTTTCCGATCAGGAAATTCCTCAACTCGCTCATCAAGCCCCCTCCCAGCGCATGCTGCATCTCGAGCATTCTCCAGGGCAGCTCCACGGCGATCGCGAGGAGGCCGACGATCAGGAGCGATCGTACCTCTTTCCATTGCCGTCGCCACAGTGCGAAGAGCCCCGCAATGCCGAGGGACGGCAGGATGATCCCGAACGTGATCTTCGTCATCAGCGCGAAACCGAAGAAGATGCCGCTGCCAACGTTCCGTTTCCATGATGACGGTCGCAGGAGGAAGAGCAAGCCTGCAAGCAGGCAAACGAAGGCGGGAATTTCCCCGAGCACGGGTTTGCCCGTATTGATGTAGGCGGAGAGCGTGATGAGGAGTGCGGTGGCCAATCTCGCCGAATGCCGGCCGTCGATCCGTTTCACAAAGAGGGAGAAGAGCGCGGTCGCGGCGATGAGGAAGAACACCATCGGCAGGCGCGCGGCCGTGGACGAGATGCCGAAGACCGCCATGGAGAGCGCGGAGGGCAGGATGAAGAGCGGCCCGACATTGAGGAAGTACGGCTCGTACCACGTCGCGTGCAAAAGCGGCAGCGCGTAGCCCTTGCCGCTCGCCACCATCTTGGCCACGGTCACGAAGAGCCCCTCATCCGCCCAGGGGGCGGGGAAGGTGCCCAGCTCCCGGCACGCGAAGAAGAGCAGGAGCGCGCCAAGCCCGATTTCCGGCAGGAAGCGACGGATGTGTTGCACCGGTGCAGTATACAGATCACGTGATGATCCGTCGCAACGGTTCATGTTCCGCGAGCTGTACCGTCTCGAGCCACCCCTGAGCTTCCTCCCCTCTCCACTTCCGCAGCGCATTCTTCACCGTGTGGAGCGAGAGGAGCGCGCATTTGAAGCGGCGCGGACCGATGGGGACCCCAAGCATCGCATCCATGTCCTGCTTCGTGAGCGCTTCCGCTCCTTCTGCGGTCATTCCAGAAAGCTCCTCGCTCAGGAGCGACATCCCCGCCTGGCTGATGGCGCACCCCGTTCCCTCCCATCCGATCACCGCGATGTTCCCGTCCCGGAGGACCAGATCAACCGTGAGCGCATCGCCGCAGGCGTGGTTCACCTCCTCATGCGTGACGGTGGGCGAGGGGAGCCGCTTTTTCCCTTGCGGATGCCGGTAATGTTCGAGAATGGTCTCGGCGTAGACGTCCATGCTTGAATAATGTATAATTATGAGAAGATCTATGTCCAATTTTGACAAGAATATCATCGAGCAACTCTTTGATTACGATCCTGGGAAAACATTACCGCCGCCTGAAGAGGTGAAAATGATTTTTTACCATCTCCAGCGATACGCCTATCAACGTTACCTTGATGTCATGCGTGGGGGAGTTACTGAAAAAGAGAAACCATTAGAGAAAGCGTTCATTGAGAGGGCAATTGGAGTTACCGAATTGCTTGCGACATTGTTTGCTGCAAAACCCGAACTGCATGAGCGGGTGAAGAGAATACGTACTCGTCTGGAAAGCATGCTGCGCGTGCTCAACGAGTAAAGTGACTGACAATCTCCCCGATTGCCTCAACGGTCGCGTCGATCTCCTCTTTCGTATTGTAGATGCCAACCGAAAGCCGCGTGCTCGCGGCGATGCCGAGCCGCTTGTGGAGCGGCTGCGTGCAGTGGTGTCCGGCGCGCAGGCAGATGCCCTTGCGTCCGAGGATTTCCGTGAGGTCGTGAGGGTGGACGCCGTCGATGGTGAAGCTGAGGCAACCACTTGCGGAATGGCGAATGGCAAGTGGCAAGTGGCGAATCGATAGAGGTCCGAGCACATGGAGGCCGGGAATGTCATTCAACGCCGATGCAGCATGCGTCAGAAGTTCTTGTTCGTGATTGACGATGTCGTTCCAATCGAACTGCGTGAACCAATTGATCGCGGCGTGCAGTCCCACTGCCTCGGCAATCGGCTGGGTGCCCGCCTCGAACTTCGCGGGGATGTCCGCCGCGGTGAAGTGATCCCGGTGGACTTCGTGGATCATCATCCCGCCGCCGAGGAAGGGGGGCATTGCTTCCAGGAGCTTCTGCTTCCCGTAGAGCACGCCGATGCCGGTGGGTCCGTAGAGCTTGTGCCCGGAGAAGGCGAGGAAGTCGCAATCGAGCGCGCGGACGTCGATGTGCCCGTGTGCGATCGCCTGCGCCGCGTCGACCATCACGAGCATTCCGGCTGCGTGCGCAAGCGCGATCATCTCTGCGAGCGGCGGGCGGATCCCGAGCACATTGCTCTGCGCCGTGATGCTGAGGAGCTTCACGCGACCGCGATCGAGAATGTGTCGAAGTTCTTCCGGATGCAGACGGCCTTCCGCATCGCAATCGAGCCAGAGAATCTCGATGCCGTCGCGTTCCTTGAGTTGCAGCCAGGGCACGACGTTGCTGTGGTGCTCGAGGATCGAGAGCGCGATGGCGTCCCCCGACTTCAGCGATTCTCCAAACGATCGTGCGACGAGATTGATGGCCTCGGTGCAGCTCTTCGTGAAGATGATTTCCTCCGGTCGGCGCGCGCCGATGAATCGGGCGACGGCGTTCCGCGCATCCTCGAAGGCAATCGTCGCTTCCTCCGCAAGCACGTGCATGCCGCGGTGGGCGTTGCCGTTCGAGTGCCGGTAGAACCGATCCATTGCCTCCAGAACCGCTTCCGGCTTCTGCGCCGTTGCGGCATTGTCGAGGTAGATCAACGGATGGCCATCGATCTGCCGCGAGAGGATGGGGAATTGCCGGCGGATCGCGGGGAGATGGAAAGGCATTGGATCGGCATTCTAGTACGATTCGCAGAATGGTTCGATGGAAAGATGGCTGGATGGTGAGATGGTTCGCAAGCGATAACGAAGTCTTCTTGAGAAAACCATCTGTCCTTGCCTTGTAACCATCCAACCATATTCCCTGTCGCTTTCTTCTGGTACCATGCCGTTGTTCGTTCTCATCCATGAAAGAAAAGACCACCCGTATTCTCTCGATGATCCTCTTTGGCGCGCTCCTGTTCTGGGGCGTCTTCACGCTCTTCGCGTACCTGGGCGTGCCGGTGCACCAGTCCGTGCTCGTGCACGACGATCAGGCCACGAAGATCCAGCAGACGTGCGGCTCGCTCTTCTGCCGCGGCGCACTTGCGTTTGTTCCGTCGATCGTACGCACGATCAGCCGCATGTCCCCCTTTTACTGGTACATCGGCATCAGCGCTCTCCTCTACGCGGGATTCGTCCTCTGGAACGTGTTCGTTCGGGGCAGTGGACGGCTGCGCGCGCGCTTGCGCCCATGGCACTTCCTCGCGCTCTTCCTGAGTTCGCTCTTCCTGTTCTTCAATGTGCTCAGCTTCGGGACGAGCGACGGTTCGCCGATGACGCGCATCGTCGAGCCGAAGCCCGAGGTCTACACCAATGTCTCGGAGGAAGGGCTGAAAACGTTGCAGAGGAACTTCGACGATCTCCTCAATCGCGGGTGCTTGACTCTCGCCGGTCAGAGCGACTCGGGGGTGGGCATCTACGACATGAGCGCATCGTGCATCGAGGGATCCTTCATCACGCGGGTCCTCTCCCAAGTGGCGGTGGCAGGCACCTTCCTCTTCGAACTCCTCGTCGCGGGACACATGCTTCTGGTGCTCCTCGGTCTGCGACCGCGGCGCCTCCTCACGGAAGCCGTGATCAGTGTCGGGATCGGGGCGGGCGCGTGGATCGCAGTCTTGTGGACGCTCGCCATTTCCTCTCTCTACACGGCGAACGTCGGATGGATCCTCGTCATCGCCGTGCCGATCCTGTGCTATCGGTCGGCGTGGTATTGGATTCAGAAGTTCTACTGGTCCGAGACGCAGCACGATGTTTCCTGGTACGACCTCTCCATTCTCCTGCTGTGGCTCATCGTGAGCTACCTCGCGATCAACTTCCTCACCGTTGTCCGCCCCTTCCCCATCGGATGGGACGATCTGGGCAGCTATCTCAATCGGCCGCGGCTGCTCGTGAGCTACGGTTCCTTCATTTTTTCCATGTCGCAGTTCCAGTGGGAGTACCTCACCTCCCTCGGATTCCTGCTCTTCGGGTACACCAATCCCTTCGCGGCGACGGCATCCATGATCATCAATTGGACGGAAGGACTCCTGGCCATCCTCTCCGTTTTCCTCCTCGCGAACACCTTCTTCGGGAAACGGAAGGGGCTGCTCGCGGCCCTCCTCTACTACAGCCTGCCGCTCGTGGGACACTTTTCCTTCGCGGACATGAAGATCGATAACGCCGTCTTCACGATGGGGGCGCTCGCGACGTTCACCCTCTTCACGCACCTCTTCGATGCGGAAGAACCCCAATCGTTCGCGCATGCTCAAGCCCAAGCTGATGAAAACGTTCTTGGACAAAATGGCCTGCCGACCGTAGCCCCGCGGCGGCGGGGCGAAGGTTGGCGTTGGCTGCTCATCACCGGCGTCTTTGCCGGACTCGCATTCTCCATGAAGCCGACGGCGATCATGGTAGTCATGGAGATCATCGCGATTCTCTTCGCCGTTCTCTTCCATTGGACGGCGTTCCTCGGCATGGCCTTCTTCGCCTTCGCCGTGTTCGCGTATCAGAACGTCTTCAATGTGGAGGGGACATTCGCGCGCATGCTCGGCGGAGCGATGCCGCTCTCGCGATCCGCATTCATGATCCTCTGTCTCGTACTCGGGACAGTCTGCGTCGCCTACGCCGTCGTTCGCTCGACGTCGCGACCTCGATGGAAGCCCTTGCTCTCCTTCGGAGTCTTCGTCATCGGCGTCCTCGCTGCCATCTCCCCATGGATGACGTACAACAATATCCAGGCGGGGAACATCGTCCCGCGCGTCGCCATGGGCGCTCCCAATACCATTTCTCCGCAGATGCAGCTGTGGGGGAGCCCGAGCCCGCCCGATCACGATCAGCCGGTTCGAAGTCTGCCTGCCGATCTCCAAGTGAACCACGATGATCCGAGTTGCAAGGCCACCGGAGCGACGGAGGAACTCGATCGGTACTGGGGCTTCGATCAGGGCATCGGGCACTACGCGCTCCTCCCGTGGCGCACGGTGCTGAATCTGGATTCCGCCGGGTACTACGTAACGACGTCTCCATCACTCTTCCTGTTTCCGCTCCTCCTCCTCGTGCCGTTCTTCTGGATGCGGAAGGCGCGGTGGCTGCGCTATCTCTTCGCCGGCACGCTCTTCGTCATCGTCGAATGGATCTTCCTCGCCAACGGCATCCCGTGGTACGGAGTGGGCATGTTCCTGGGACTCTCCATCGGCATGGAAGGGCTCATTGCCGAGGCCCCGGATCTCTGGTCCCGCGCGACGGCGGGGACGCTCATCGGCCTGTCCCTCGTCATCGTGTTCGCGATGCGCATCTGGCAGTTTGAACAGCAGCGCAATATCTTCGAGTATCCCATGGGGAAAATCTCAGCGGAGGCGCTCAGCCAGCGAACGATCCCGTGGTACGACACGATTCAGAAGATCGTGACGGATCGACACCGGACGATCCCCGGGCGGCCGTACCTCTACCGGGTGGGAACGTTCATCCCGTACTTCATCCCCAAGAACCTCGAAGTCATCGGCCTGGCGGATGCCCAGCTCGACACGTTCCATTGCATCAGCCAGGGCAAGGATCCGCGCACGACCGTCAACCGTCTCAAGGCGCTGGGATTCAACAGCATCATCTTCGATACGAACACCTCGACGATCGAGCGCGACCCCGGAGGCTCGCTTCACAAGAAGGTCAATGACTTCGTTGACTTCCTCAATACGCCGGGCATCGGCCTCCAGATCGTGATCAATGACCCCTCGGCGGGGGTGGCATTCGTCTTGATTCATTGAGATGTCCCGCCTGTTCCGGTCATGCAGGGAATGGCGAGTGGATCAACGTATCAGCGGTTCAGCGGTTCAGTGCAATGATCAAATGGACCAATCACTGAACCGCTGTGCACTGTGCATATTCTCTGTGTGTTGACCTCCTCTTCCCGTATGCTCCTATCATGATCATCACCGTCATTCCGGCGTACAACGAAGCCACGCACCTGCAGAAGGTCGTGGAGGCGGCGCGAGAGCGCACGGACCGCGTGGTCGTCGTGGATGACGGTTCGACTGACGACACGGCGCGCGTGGCGGCTGCTTCGGGAGCGATCGTCGTTCGCCATTTGGAGAACAGCGGTACCGGAGCCGCGACGATGACGGGCATCGAGGCCGCACGTTCCCTTGGCGCCGATACCATCGTCACGCTCGATGCCGACGGCCAGCATGATCCGGCGGATATCGCTTTACTTCTCCATCCCGTGGCGGAGGACAGCGCGGACATCGTCTTCGCGAATCGCTTCGGTCAGCGCAACCGCATCCCCCTCATCCGACGCGTCTTCAACGGCATCGGCAACATCGTCACCTTCGTCACGACCGGACGATGGGTCCAGGACAGCCAGTGCGGATTCAAGGTCTTCGGAAAGCGCGCCGTGCGCGAGATCGACTTGCGCATGAGCGGCTTCGAGTGCTGCACGGAAATCGTCCGCGAGGCCGCAGCCCACCGGTGGCGCATCGCCGAAATCCCCACGAAGGTGCTCTACTCGGAGTACACACTGGCGAAGGGGCAATCGTTTGCAAGCGGGGTGAGAACCGCGTTGAAGATTCTCTTGCGGTCGTTTCTGCGCTGAGCGAATTGACAATTGATAATTGATAATGGAAAATTATGGAAGTTTCTCTCGTGGCGGGGAAGGTGTCGCCATTGTCAATTTTCAATTCTCCATCGCGTGCATTTAACCGCCTACCAAATCGTCGCGCCGGTCGTCTCGCTCCTCGCAATCCTCTACGCGTGGAATCTGGTCGTACGCAAGAAGAAGAGCGTATGGGAAGCCTGCTTCTGGACGCTCTTCTGGGGCACGATTGCGTTCATCACGCTCTATCCCTCCTTCCTCCACTACCTCTCGCTCCTCACGGGGATCGCGAATCAGGAGAACGCAGTGATCGTCACGTTCATGGGGATCCTCTTCTTCCTCGTCTTCTACCTCGTCGTGCGCCTGGAAGAACTCGAGCAGCGGCACACGAAGGTCGTGCGGGAGATTGCGCTGCGGGAGGCTGGATTGGAGAAGAATGTGAAAAATTGAGAAATGGTGTACATTTGTACACCAACATATTTTTCTTCTCCCTGCACGAGAGAACGCTTGGCCCGATCCAAGAGATATGATAGCTTTCACACATGACTCTTCTTACAATACAAGAAGCGAGTAAATGGGCAGCAGCCTTATTGAAACAAGATATCTCTCCCTCCAATATTTCCTATCTCGTGCAGTATGGAAGAGTGAGAAAATATCAATTGAATGGCACCACGAAAGTAGCGCTGAAGGATCTTCAAAAGTACTACGAGAGTTTTCATGGTCAGCGAGAGGTAGACTGGAAGAAAGTATTAGGAGACGATCTCAACTGGGCGCTATCGTTTGATCATCTTCACGAGAAAGATACAACCAAGAACGTGCATCGCTTACACCCCTATAAAGGAAAGTTCATCCCACAGCTCGTTGAATATTTCCTCGATGAACATACCGATGATTTTAAAAAGAAGGCGTATTTTCGTAAGAACGATATAGTGCTTGATCCTTTTTTAGGATCAGGAACCACTCTGGTACAAGCACATGAACTGGGCATGCATGGTATTGGCATCGATATTTCCCAATTTAATTGTGTTATTGCTGAGTGCAAAATCCAATCGTACGATCTCCAAACATTAGAAAAAGCCATCCAGGACATGAAGGAATATTTGAACCGCGCAGAAGTAGATAGTCATCTGCAGGAATTTGAAGAGGAACTCATTTCCCTTCTATCGGCAATCAATGCCAAATATTTCCCTCATCCATCATTCAAGTACAAGGTTCATCGTCGGGAAATAGCAGAAGACACGTACGCTCGCGCAAGGGAAAAAGAATGCCTTCCCCTGTATCATGCGCTTCAGAAGAAATACAACATTCGTCTACAGTCCCAGAAAGGTACTACATTTTTGGATACGTGGTATGTCGATACTATACGTCGAGAAATTCAGGAGACCTTTGAATATATTAAAAAACAATCCGCTCCAGAAATAAAAAAAATACTCGCAGTCATTCTCAGTCGCACTGCACGATCGTGCCGCGCAACAACGCATAGCGATCTTGCCACTCTCAAGGAACCGCAACTCGATATCTATTACTGTTACAAGCATAAGAAGATCTGCAAACCGCTCTTTTCCATGCGAAAAATGTTCGAGAGATATGCAGACGATACGTTGGCGCGTCTTCAGCGTTTCTCTGCCCTACGCACGCCCGCACTGTACAGCATCATCGCTGGTGATTCAAGAACAGTCGATATTGCAGAAGCAGCGCAAAAGACTCCACCGCTTGCATTTCTGCTGCAGAAAGAAAAGATTCGCGGAATTTTTTCCTCACCTCCCTATGTGGGACAGATCGATTATCACGAGCAACATGCCTATGCCTATGATCTCTTTGGATTTCCTCGTCGTGATGAGTCAGAGATTGGCTCCCTTCGCAAAGGTCAGGGCAAACAAGCGCGCGAATTGTACATCGACGGCATCACTGCCGTGCTCCATAACTGCAAGCGGTATCTCGCTGAAGACTACGATGTTTTTCTGGTGGCAAATGACAAATGGAATCTGTATCCGCGCATCGCGGAGAAGACAAGCATGCAGATCGTTCAGCGATTCAAGCGTCCGGTACTCAACAGAACGGAACGCGATAGGAATCCATATTCGGAAACTATTTTTCACTTGAAGGAGAAGGTCTAAACTTTGAGCATGCTTCATCGATCGAAGAAAGATTCCATTGCAAAAGCATTCAATGCTGTTTTGCAGAATCGCACATTGCTGTTTCCAACAGAAAGCACGTTCAAGAGAAATGAACCTTTCCATCGCGTTCTATACCATGCATTTGAAGCACAATTGCAAACACGCAGTCAAGATGTCACATCTATTCTTCAAGTGAGCAGCTGGGTGCAGGGAGTGAATACTTCCATGGGATCTTTCTTTGAGCGCGTCGCATGCATCCTGAGTGGAGGAAAAAAAATGGCTTTCACAACAAAAAAGAAAACATCTTTGAAAATTAGTGACACGCAAACGACGAAAATCAAACAGATATGGAATAAACCTAAAAGTGGAAATACGTCCCCAAATGAAGAATCAGAGATCGCAGAAATTCTTTCTGCTTCTTCTCTCAAAATGCAGGAGGCTGCCGATTTCACTGTTGATGTGTTCTGGGAAACCCATGATTCCATCACGGCTATAGAACTGAAATCCGTTCGTCCCAATAAGGGGGAATCGGCAGGGGAGAAACAGAAGATGCTGGAGGCAAAAATAGCACTGCACAATTCCTTTCCTGACAAAAAAATTCTCTATTTTATCGGTTTTCCTTTCGATCCCACAAATCCGACTCCGCTTGGATATGATAAGAAAAGGTTCATGCAATATCTGATTGGGGGCGGCAATTACTTTGCGCCCGAGGAATTCATGTTGGGGAGCGAACTATGGGATTTTTTGTCCGGAGAAAAGAATACGATGCGGCAAATTTTGGCAATTATGGAAAATGTAGTCGGGAATAGAGCGCGCTGACCTACTCGCGATCATTCATCTCCCCGTTCCATGCGCACCATCCTCCTGATCAGCCCCTACTGGAAAGAAGACCGCCGTTGGATGGTGAGTTCCGTGAAGCTCGCAGAGCTGTGGCAGCGATTGGGGTACAGAGTGGCTGTCGCGTGCATGGGGGCGGAGACGTCGATCGAGGAGGTTTCCGACACGCTCACGATCTATCGGAAGAAAGATCTCTTCCTCCCCGACCCGTGGAATTATGGCATTGCACCGGGATTCACGGGTCTCGTGCGACGCGTCATCGCAATGGAAAAGCCCGACGTGATCATCGTGAACAAAATACTCTTCTGGACGTCGTTCTCCATGATCTCTCTTCGCGCACGTGGAACACTACGCGCAGGTGGAATACCTGCGCTGGTGTTGACCGATGCGCTCGTGGGAATGACGTGGTGGGGGAGAACGTTCCTGTTTCGTCTCGTCTCGCGCATCTATGCCTGGACGCTTGGGTGGCTCATTCTGCGATGCGCGGATCGGATCGTCTTCTTCCATCCGCAGCCGGAACGTCTCCTGAAATTCCTCGGGGTGGCGGGGAAGATGCGGGTGATTCCGACAGGGATTGATGTTGCTCGTTACTCGTTTTCTCGTTCTCTCGATTTGAAAAATGAGCAACGAGCAACGAGCAAACAAGTAACGATGACGTACGTCGGCCGCCTCGAGTCCGTCAAGGGCGTCGATGATTTCCTCGCCGCCGCAGTTCCGCTCAAGAAACAGTTCCCGCAGATGAAGATCCAGGTCGTCGGATGGTACCGACACGGTCATCCTCTCGTCGTGCAGTACCGGTGCGACGTTCACTTCACGGGCCTGCGTGACGACATTCCCGCGATCCTGGCCGCGACCGACATCTTCGTCCTGCCGTCGCACAGTGAAGGATTGAGCAATGCTCTGATGGAAGCGATGGCGAGCGGATGTGCCTGCGTCGCAACGGAAGTCGGCGGAAATAGCTTCCTCCTCCAGAACGGCATTTCCGGTTTTCTCTTCCCTCCCGGCGACCGTGAGGCGCTGCTTTCACATCTCCGCCGCCTGCTCGACGATCCTGCGAAGCGACGATCGTTGGGTGAGGCCGCGCGCGCGCGAATCGAGAAGCAGTTCAGCTGGGCTGTTGTCGGAGAACTGTATCGTCACCTCTTTGAGGAAGTCCTGAAAAATTGACAATGCACAGCGGACAATTGACAATTTTGCCAGCGCAGGGTCGGTCTGCCTCCGTATTTCATTGCCCACTATCCACTGTCCACTGTCCGTTCACATCCTCGCATCATTATCCTTTCCGCTTTCGCCACGCCGTTCCGCAGCGGCGCGGAGGCATGCAGTGAAGAAGTTGCGCGCGAGCTGCAGCCGCGCTTCGACGTGATCATCCTCACCGCGCGATTGCGACGGAGCCTCCCCAGGCGCGACCGCCTTCCCGGCGGCGTGCTCCTCGTCCGGATCGGGTTCGGATGTCGCTTGGATGTCCTGCTCTTCCCTCTCCTCGCGCCGTTCGTCGCTCGACGCTTCCGCCCGCGGATCGTGCACGCTGTCCTGGAATCGTACGCCGGACTCGCGCTCATTCTTTGCCGATGGATCGTCCCCGGAGCCAAACGCCTCCTCACGCTCCAGAGCACGAATGCGCGCTTCCTCCTCGGGACCATTCATCGATTCCCGCACGCGATCACGGCCATCAGCGAAGCGCTCATCCGCCGCGGCAAGACGCACGGACGCGACGATATCACGCTCATCCCGAACGGTGTCAGCCTGAGGCTGATCGAAGAAGCGTGCGGACGGTATCCCAAGAGAACAGGAAGAATTCTCTCCGTCGGACGTCTCGAACCGATGAAAGGCGTTGATACGCTCTTGCGCGCTTTCGCCATGCTCATGCGATTACCACAGTCGAGCGGCGGCGAAGTGACCGATTTGCACATCGTCGGCGACGGTTCGCAGCGGGGTGCTCTCGAATGTCTGGCACATGACCTTGGCATTCTGAATCGCGTGCGGTTCCTCGGGTACATCCCCACTCCGGCGGTGTACGGAGAGTTTGCGCAGGCGGAGATCTTCTGCGGACTCTCCAGAAGCGAAGCGCTCGGGAACGTCTTCCTGGAAGCGCAAGCGGCGGGGTGCGCGGTCCTCGCGACGAACGTCGGCGGCATTCCGGAGATCGTGCACGACGAAGAGACCGGCATCCTCGTGGCCCCCGATGATCCCTCGGTCGCGGCCGCCCATGTACGAGCACTCCTCGACGATGCCGCTCTTCGCACCCGCCTCACCGAAGCAGGACGAACGAATGCGCAGCGGTATGATTGGAAGGAGATCGCGGAGAGGTGTGGGGAGGTGTATCAAAAACTGTTGAGGAACCTCTGAAAATAGGAAATCCCATCGAATGATAACCTCCATCGAATGCCGCGAAGCGTTCCCCATAGCGAAGAATTACCCTCAATGATCTCAGGACATTCCTAACGTTTCGAACGCGAAGTGGTATGAGAAGTTGATACGGGAGTGATGCGTTGCTTTGGTTGTTTGTTTTTTGTTTCCATCAAACAAAAAACATACATTCCCCTCTCCTGTCCTTCGGACGAGGGAGATGTTCAGATGTTCTGATGAAAAGGAAAACCGAAGATCAGGAGAGGGGTGAGGGGTGAGGTCAATACAAAACAACAACAAAAACAGAAACGCCAGCTGCAATCCCCCATGACCTCACCTCCCCTTCCCTCTCCAACACAACATTCCAAGCTTGAGCATCCACAGTCGCCCAAGCACCGAGAGGTACTTGATCCCTCGGCGCACGATCATCCGCAGACTCCCTCCGGTCTTGGTCTCTCCCGCCCGCCGCGGCACGCACGTGTAGGGGATCTCGACGAAGGAGAACCCCTGGAGAATTGCGCGGACCATGAGGTCCATGAAGTACTCGCCGTAATCCCCTCGCAGAGGAACGGCATCGAGGACTTCTCGCCGTACGGCGATGAAGCCGCTCGTGTAATCGTGGAAGCTCGGAATGAGGGTCATGCGCGTGAGCCAGTTGAGGAACCGGCTGAGGAGGATGACGAGGGCGGATTCCCGCTTGCCTCCCCCGGCATCGAAGTCTTTGGTGCTGCCGCCGGCCACGAAGCGCGAGCCGACCGCGATCGCGATCCCCTGCTCGACCTTCGCGAGGAGTTCGGGAATCTTCTCCGGCGGCATGGAGAAGTCGCAGTCCATCCACACGACGGTATCCCCCTTGGCAAATTCAATCCCCCGCCGGATGCTCTTGGTGAGGCCGCGATCGGAGAGTCGCGTCTCGAGCCGGACGAAGGAGGCGTGATGATCGCGGATGAAGTCCGAGACGGCCTTCGAAGTCCCGTCCGGAGAATTGTCATCCACGACGATGATCTCATGCGGAAAACGGATCTCGCGATGAATCGCCTCGAGGAGAGGGACGATATTCTCCCGCTCGTCGTAGGTGGGGAGGATCACCGAGACGAGGCGGATTTCATGCGGCATCGTCGAGGATGGAATGAACGGCCCTGCAGACGGCATCGAGTTGATCTTGCGTGAGCGCGAGACCAGAAGGGAGGTAGAACCCGCGCCGCGAGAGATCTTCCGCGACAGGGAAGGATTCCCCCTGCGCGAAGTGCGAGAGGAACGGCATGGAGGGCGCGGAGAAGAAGAACGGCCGCGAATCGATGCCGTGCTCCGCCAATCGCTTGCAAAGTTCATCGCGCGAGAGCGTGCAACCATCCTCGACCACCACGGCATACATCCAGTGGACATTCTCCGCGTAAGCCTTGGTGATGGGTAGACGCAGACCGCGAATTCCTCCGAGACCCTTCGCGTACGCCTGCGCCATCCACTCCTTCGTCTCGAGGAAATCGTGAACGTGCTCGAGCTGCCCGAGCCCGCACGCCGCCTGGAGGTTCGTCATGCGATAGTTGTAGCCGACTTCTTCGTGCCAGAATCTGCGGCCGGGCGCATGCGCCAGATCTTTGAGCGTACGCACACGCTTGGCGAGCGCATCGTCATCGGTGACAACCATTCCACCCTCTCCCGTCGTGACGATCTTGTTCCCGTAGAAGCTGAAGCAGTTGATCGTCCCCATCGCGCCGCATTTTCGACGTTTGTAGAGCGCGCCGTGGGCTTCGGCGGCGTCCTCGACCACCGCAATCTTGTGCTTCTTGGCAAGCGCAAGGATCGGATCCATGTCCGCACTGTGGCCGTACAAGTGCACCGGCATGATCGCCTTCGTCCGCTGCGTGATTTGCGCTTCGATCTTCGTGACATCGATGTTGAAGGTCTCCGGCTCGGCGTCGACAAATAGGGGAGAGGCACCCGTGTAGAGGATGGCATCCACGCTCGCGATCATGGTGAACGCCGGGACGATCACGTCGTCTCCTTCCTTGATTCCCAGTGCGAGGAGCGCCAAATGCAAGGCCGTCGTCCCGCTCGATGCGGTCATGGCATGTTTGACGCCAAGGAACTTGGCAAACTCTTCCTCAAACTTTCCAATGAACGGCCCCGACGACGAGATCCAGCCCGTCTCGAGTGCTTCGTTCACGTATGTCTTGGCCGCTGCGGTGATGACGGGTTCGTTGACGGGAATGCGCATTAGGGGGAGAGGACGAGGAATACGAGGAGTACAAAGAGGACAACGATTCAGAGAATGGAGGAACGAAGTTTGTTCAACAGATAACTGATGCGGTGAATTCTCCCATCAGCTTCATCGAACTCTTGCTGCGTAACATAGGACAAACCCAAGGCAATCCTGAACTGACAGTGCAGTTCTTCAAGAGAGGCAAGGGCTGTCTCCAAAAAATGTGCTTTCTCTCGGGCGGACCTCTTCACATTGCCTTCGGCGATATTCATCGGCACGCTCGAAGCAGACCGTCGCATCTGGCTTATCACCCCGAAACGTTCATCTGCAGGAAACTTCTTCGTAATCTGGTACACCCACAAAGTTAATTTGAATGCTTCTTGCCAGACAATGAGCTTCTCGTAGGGTCTCTGGGGCATGGAGACACTCTACCGCTCCTTGTATTCGTTGTCTTCCTCGTCTTCTTTGTATTCCATAAGGAGAAACCTTTTCATCACGAACTCCTGAACACTTTCCCCTCCCCCTCATACGGCCCCTGCTTCACCTCGATCATCCGCGTTGGCTCGAGCATCTTCAATGCGTGACCGCCCCGGAGGAAGAGGAGGAAGCATCGGGACTCGAGGATGGAACGTCCCAGTTCTTTCCATTCTTCGTCGAAGACCGTGACTTCGACTTTGCCTTTCTCGATGTACAGGAACTCGCTTGTGCTCGTGAGCTTCCGCTCGACTGGAGGATGCTGATGCGCTTTCACCTCATAGTCCTTCGGACGCTCCATGAGCCCGACTTGGAAGTCATCGCTCGATTGCGTGAGGAACTGCACGTCCTTCACCAACAGGTCGGCGGGGAAGAAGAGGGCGTAGACGACAGAGCCCTTGGCGATCGACTGCAATTCTTCCATATCGATCAAAGGATAGCAGAACGCAGAGTTATGCATGACGAATGAGCATCACCTTGCTATAGTGTCCTCCTTCGTATGACCGACAACCATCTCGCCATCTTCGCCGACAGGCAGATTCGCCGCCACTGGGACGGCGATGCACAGAAGCGGTACTTCTCGGTCGTGGACGTGGTCGGGGCATTGACCGAAAGCATTGACCCACGGAAGTACTGGAAAGTTCTCAAAAGCCGTCTCAGGAGCGAAGGAAGCGAGGTGGTTACAAACTGTAACCAACTGAAAACGCAGGCGTCGACGGAAAGTTCTAGCGATCCAAAATCCTCCCCATCCTCTCCTCCCACGAGTGGTGCTGGACCACTTCCCAACCGGATTGGGCTCGCATGGAAGCTTCGGACGGATGATCGAGGACGTCGATGATCGCGTGGGCGAGTGATTGTGGATCGCCGGGGCGGCAGAACCGGACGATGTCCTCGTCGACGATGTCGCGGATGGGCGGGAGATCGGCGCAGACAATGGGGCGCCTTGCCGCCAGATATTCGAACATCTTGAGCGGAGACGTGTCGCGCTGGAAGTACGGATGCGAGGATTTCGGCGCAGGATAGACGCAGATGTCGCAGGCGACGAGAGCTGAGGGAACGCGCGTTGCAGAAATCGATCCTTCGAAGCGCGCGCAATGTTCGAGGCCTTGCGTGACCGCATGCTGTTTCAATCGATCAATCGCCGAACTCTGTCCGCCGACGATCCAGAGGCGGAACCGTCGATCTCGGTCATGAAGAATCGCACAAGCATCGATGAGTTCGGAAACACCCTTCTCAATTTTCTCCTGCGTCATGAGGGATCCGACGTAACCGATGATGGGAACATCGCATGGAAGATCCCATTCCTCCTTCGCCTCATCCATCGAAGGAAGATGTTCGAAGCGCGAGAGATCCACGGCATCGGCCTCAACAATCATCGTCGAAGGGTCGACCCCCCACGAGACGAGAGCGTCCCGCATGGGGGACGTGAGGCAGACGATGCGCAGACAGCGATTGCAGAGCGCAACGAAGTGTCGCCGGAACATCCGCGGAAGCGTATGCAGCTCGAGGATCGCCGGAATTCCGCTCGCGAGGAGCGGCGGAAGGATGGAGGGCGAGCGCGTGTAGAAGAGATCCGTTGCATGACGCGCGAGATATTCCCGCAGTTTCTTCCGATACGACATCATGCTGACGAGGAATGCGAGCGAGCCGGGCACGAGCGACGATGAGAGCGCATCGAAACTCGGGAGTTGCGAAACGGCGAAGTTTTGCTCGAGCCCGTAGTACTCGAAGGCATCCTGCGTGATGGCATTCGCGATGCGTGGTGTGAGGAGAATAACTGAATGGCCGAGGTGAGCCAGCGCGCCGCAGATACTCGCGATCTGGAACCCGTGGGCTTTCTCGGTGGGGAAGCGGGTGTGGGCGACGTACGTGATGTGCATTGCGGTAGCATAGCGGAATATTGTTGCTCGTTAGCTTGTTCGCTCGTTGCTCGATAGTGCGCTAAAAAACGAGAAACGAGGGAACGAGCAACGAATCTGCGATACAATTCGGACAATGAACAACGACCACTTACGGAAAATCTTGGCATTCGGCTATCACGACCAGGCATCGCCCCGCCACCGCAGCGTGTGCGCGCAATTGGAGCGCGAGGGATGCGCGATCTTCGAATGTCACACGAATGCGAGTGGATTTCTGCCCAAGTACAGAGACCTCTTACGTCAGTGGAAGCAACAGAAGAACGGAACAGACGCCATGCTCGTCCCCTTCCCCGGGCACTTCCTCATGCCGCTCGCATGGCTGCTGACGAGATCGCCCCGCAAACGTCTGCTCTTCGATGCGTTTCTCTCCCTCCACGACACGAATGTGACCGACCGGAAGATCGTCCCGCCGTGGAACCCGTACGCCTGGCTCCTCTTCCTCGTCGACTGGATCAGCTGCCGGATCGCCGATGAGGTCTTCATCGATACCCAAGCGCACCGTCAATTCTTCCTCACACGATTCCATCTGAAACCCGGACGCATCCGCGTGATCTATCTCGAAACACGAGCGGATCTTTTTACTCCGAAGAATCACAACATTCGCAATTCGCAACTCGTAATTCGTAATTCATTCGAAGTCTTCTTTTATGGAACGCACATCCCTCTCCAGGGCGTCGACCACATTCTCGATGCCGCCAAGATTCTCCAAGATCGAAACGCCCCCGTGCACTTCACGCTGGTCGGATCCAAAAAGCTTCCTGCTCTCGTCGAGCATGCAGGTCTCAAGAATGTATCCGCGCATGCCTTCGTCCCGCTCGAAGAACTTCCGGCGATGATCCACGGCGCGGACTTGTGTCTTGGAATCTTCGGCACAACTGCGAAGGCCAAGCGCGTGATCCCGCACAAAGTGATCGATGCGGTGGCGTGCGGCGTCCCGGTGCTCACGGAAGATTCCCCGGCGATTCGGGAGAGATTCGCGGACCATCCGCTCGTGAGACTGTGTCCGGCGGGAGAACCTGGATCGATTGTGGAGGCGATTGAGCGAGCATGCACACTCGAACAAGTGTTGTCGCAGAAAAAAACCAACAGCCACGACACCAGTGATCAAACAATTCACAAAGAAACCAGGTTTGAATCTTCAAACGTTTCTTGATGATTGATGAATTGTTTGCCTGCCCTGAGCAGAATCGAAGGGGGATTTGGGTTTTGGTGCTTGGTTTTTTTCTGCGATCCTCTCCGCCCTGTGCTTCTGGTATCATCCACACGATGCAGTTCGCTCAATTCTCCGTGCACGCGGAGATCGAAGAGAAGCACTGGTGGTTCCTTGGGAGGCGCGCCATCGTCGCGGCGTTGATCGGGGAGATCCTTCCCGCATCCAAACGAACGCTCATTGTCGATGTGGGATGCGGCACGGGCGGCATGACGCATTTCCTCTCGCAGCGCTATTCGTGCATCGGCGTCGATCCCTCCGCCGACGCGATCACCTTTGCGAAGACGCGCTTTCCCGAGCTGCGCTTCATCCAGGGGAACGCGCCGGACGATGTGAGGGGGATGATGGAAAAGGCAGACCTGGTCTTGCTGCAGGATGTGTTGGAACACGTGGAGCATGATCGTCTCTTCATCGAGAACCTCATCGCTTCGATGAAGCCGGGCGCGTTCTTCCTGACGATCGCTCCGGCCGATCCCTCGCTCTGGGGACCGCACGATGCCGGCTTCGAGCACTTCCGACGCTACGAAGACGCGACGTTCCGTGCGCTGTGGAGCGGTCTCCCGGTCCGAGAGCTCCTGATTTCCCACTGCAACTCCCGGCTGCATCCGCTCGTGCGCTTCTTGCGCACCGTCAGCCGATGGCGTGGAGCGGCGTGGGGGCCCGCGAGCACAGACCTCGCAACGCCCGCTGCTCCTCTGAATGCCATGTTGCGTTCCATCTTCGGCGGAGAGGCGGGGCCCTTGCTCCGCGCGCTGCGGCGGGGAGGACGCACTCCGTATCGCAGGGGAGTGAGTCTGTTGGCGCTTCTGCAAACACTCCCGGTACGGCAACGCAGGAATGAATCAGAAAATTGACAATGGTGAATCGACAATCGACAATCCATTGGCTCGCAATATCGACGGTCGTCCATTGTGCATTGTGTGCCGCCCTAGCTCAGAGGCAGAGCATCTCCATGGTAAGGAGAGGGTCTCGGGTTCAATTCCCGAGGGCGGCTCCAGCCTTCGTCAGCCTCGGCTGACTACGGCCGGCAAGCCATCCTTTCTCATGTCTACGACGAAGGATGCCCACCGTAGCACTGGGAATCTGTGGAAATTTTTCTGTCCACTACCCCGCGTTGCCACGGATGGCAGGCCATCAATGGAAAGGAGGTTAGCGAAAAATTCCGCCTGCAGCTTCTGAGCGATGATCTTCTTCCGCATGGCAAAACCTCCGGATCACGTGTGCAGGATCATCTGCTGCGGGCGAAGTCAATGGTAACTTCTTCCCACATCCGCGGAATTCTCATACTGTAAGATGCCGTAGCGCGCCCTCGCCATTTCCCATGCTGTTTTCTCTGATTGAAACACGCCGGTCGAACCGTTCGAGGAAAGCCGACGCGATCCCCGCGGGCTTCGGGCGACACATTTTCCACGTCTTCGCCGTCCATGCGGGATTCACCCTCATCGAGCTCCTGCTCGTCATCGGTATCATCGCTATTCTCGCATCGGTCGTGATCGTAGCCATCAACCCGACCAGGCAGCTCGCCGGCTCCCGCAATGCCCAGCGCCAATCGAACATCCACGCGATCATCAACGGCGTGTACCAGTACGCAATCGACAAGAGCGGCATCCCCTCGACAATCACGACAACGGTCACGCCAATCTGCAAGACAGGCGTGTATATGCCCGCCTGCGTCAGCCTCGGCGTGCTCTCCGGCACCTATCTCGTGAGCATTCCCACCGATCCGCAGCAGCTCTCGAGCTCCGGCTTCACCGGCTACCTGATCTCAAAAGATACGACCACTTCTCGGGTTACTGTCAGCGCGCACAGGGCAGAGAACGGCATCACGATCAGCGTGTCGAGGTAGAGAGGGAAGCGCGGAATCGTGCATCATTCGCGCATCTCCGCCGCGTGTTGAATGTCTCATTCCTCCACGATGTCGCTTCGCAGACTCTTCGCGACTTCTTGCAAGGAGTGAGCAATTTCCTCGCGCGTGACGGGCCTGAGCATCGTGGGCAGCAGGGCAAGGTGTCGGGCGCGCATGAGTGAGGAGCCGATCTGCAT
>JACOTD010000090.1 GCA_016178535.1 Candidatus Peregrinibacteria bacterium | reverse complement strand
AGGGGGCTGATGTCATGAGCATTCTTCTCTCCGTCTGCTTTACGACGTGGTGGAAGAAGCCGAACAGCTTCTATGCGGCATACAGAGCCATTGTCCAAAAGTGGCAGGCTGCCTGAGCCGCAGGGTCAGTGAGCGGCTACCCCGCTGTCGGGATTTGAGGAGAATGGTTCCGTCCGCGGGGTAATAGGCGAAGATTACTTGGAACGCGGGCCTCACCCGCTGTTGCTGATGTTCGCCGCTCTCGTTGAAGCCCTCGAAGAACTGGAGTCTGTCGGACACATGCCCGATGAACACAAAGCATTTTGAATCTTTGAAGTGATAAGACTGGATCGCGCAAAATCGCCCCGTTCCCTCGTGGATTTTGAAAAATCGCATCAACTCTTTTTCGAGGGAGTCGTGGTGACGTTTAGTGTCTCCAATAGTGACGCCTGCTTGGGCAGCCGCATTCTGCCATGACTCAATTCCCATGATCTCCTCGTTAAAGAACACCTCCTCAAAGACGTCCGGTTGATGGAGCAGAAACCAAAGGGCCTGTGCTGCTTCACCGGCGATAAGATCGGAGGGCAGGTCTCTCTGCACACAAACGTCGATGAGGTGGTAGATGGAGTCTCTGTTGGCCAGTTCGTTAACCTGCGACAACTCAAGTTCGATGTCCGCTTGCTTCTTTCCTGACAGCTTTGATCGCGCTTGCTCCCAGCGTTTCAGGTCTTCCACCTTTGCTGCCGCGTTCTTGGTTTGCGTGAATGAAATCTCTCGGGACTTGCAGTACTCGATGAACGGCTCCGAACCGTAGACGTTCTGGAGAAACCGATCATGGTAGAAATTACGCTTGAACATGGTGGGCGCATACGCATGTAAATCGCACAAAGATTAGCTGACTTTGGCAATAAACGGAAGTTCCGTTACAATGCCGCCGTCTCCATCGTTGTAGGCGCACTATCGTGCCTCAACACGGCAAACCCGCAACTCAGAGCAAAAAGGGGCATCCTGCCTCTGGTCATCGCTCTGATAGGCGGGAAACCGTCTACAACGATGGAGACACCATGCAGGGTGTCCCTTCTTGGGTGTCCTGCTCAGTGCTTCCCATCATGCACATGAGCGTTTCCTCAACATCAACGATACACACGACTGCAAAAACCTCCTCGCGCCTGGAGTATCTGCTTACCAAGGTCAGGGACCCGGCGCTGCGCGAAGAACTCCTGCGGGAGACGGGGAAAATCCGTATGCACAAGAAGTTCGGATTGGTCTTTGAGGAACACATGCCGGAGCATGTCCGTCTGCCTCACTTACCCGTTCAACCGGGGTCGAAGGTGGTGTTGCAAGACAGCGATGGGCACGACGTATTCGTCGTCATGGAAGTCTCCGGTGCAAAAGCCCACGTTCTGCACGAGATCGAGGGGCAATGGACCGAGGTCGCTATCAGCGATCTTGTGGTCGTCAAAAAGTTCGGTGAACCCATCTATCCTTCTCTCGTTCCCGTCGATCACATCACTCGGTCGAAGGTCAAGCCGTATCACACGGTCATCAACGCCGAAAACTATCACGCTCTCCAGCTCTTGCTCTACTGCTACGAGGGACAAGTCGATGCGATCTACATTGACCCGCCATACAACACGGGAGCGCGGGACTGGAAATACAACAACAACTACGTGGACTCCAACGATCATTTTCGCCACAGCAAGTGGCTATCGATGATGAAGCGGCGGCTTGCGGTGGCGAAGCGCCTGTTGAAACCGGACGGCGTCCTCATCGTTGCCATCGACGACAACGAAGCCCATACCCTCACGCTCCTGCTCCAAGACATTTTCAAAGAGCGCAACCTCGAAAAAGTAATCATCGTTCACCACCCGCAGGGAAACAACGGCATCAACGTCTGGGCGACGCACGAGTATGCGTTTTTCGCCGTACCGTCAGGGCAAAAGTCGCTCTTCGGCTACAAGCACGAGATGAAGGAGGAATACTGGTCGCTCAAGCGCTCCGGCACGGGAGCCGGGAACTGGCGTCATGGAAGACCGAAGATGTTTTACGCCATTCTCGTCGATGAAAAGCGGAAGAAAATCGTCGGGGTCGGCAAGGAACTCGCACCGAAGGAAAAATATGCGACGGGGAGAACGAAGGAAAGCTACAGGATGGTCTACCCCGTGGATGAAAGAGGCGGCGAGCGCGTCTGGCGCTATGGGAGAGACACGATGCAGGAAAAAATCTCCCGCGGGGAGATCGTGCTTCGTGGCAGGGACTCAGCGACGCTCGCGGTCGCCGCGCCTCCCCGCACTCATGCCCCCATATTCAGCGTGTGGAATCAGCCGCAATACAACGCCGGTACAGTGGGAGCGAACCTACTGACGAGCATCATGGGGGCGGCCAACATGTTCCCATTCCCGAAGTCGGTCTATACCGTGCAGGACTGCATCGGCGCTGTTTGCCGTGATCGTTCCGATGCTCTGATCCTCGATTTCTTCGCGGGGTCCGGCACAACGCTCCATGCGACGTGTCTGCTCAATGCAGAAGATGGAGGATCGCGACGCTGCATTCTCGTGACGAATAACGAAGTCGGCGACAAGGCGGCAAAGGAGCTGCACGAAAAGGGTATCCATCCGGGTGATGCGCTTTTTGAAAAGCACGGTATCTGCGAATCGGTGACGTGGCCGCGGAGCAGGTACGTTGTGAACGGGGAACGGGATGACGGCACTCCGCTTCCCGGGGAGTACGTGAATGGCCGGAAACTGAGCGAGGGATTCGAGGAGAACGTGCAGTACTTTCGCCTCGATTACCTTGACCCGAACGCCGTTGCATACCGTCAGAAGCTGACCGACATCCTGCCTATTCTCTGGCTGACTGCGGACGCGAGCGGCGTGTACGAGGGGCCGGAGAAGGAAAACAGGTGGTTCATACCCAAAGAATCATCGTATGCGGTTCTCCTGCAAGAATCGCATTTCGCGAAGTTCAACGATGAGGTGAAGAAACGCGGCGACGTCACCCACATCTTCCTTGTGACCGATTCGGAGGAAGCCTACCGGGAGATGGCGGGGCAACTGCCCGCACGGTGCGCAGCGAAAATGCTGTACAGAAGCTATCTCGACAATTTTCGCATCAACGTCCCCCGTGAGCCATGAGAATCGAACTGAAACCGTTTCAGGAGAACGCCGCCCGTGATCTTCTCCAGGAGATCACCTTCGCCCAGCGTGAAGTCCGCCTCAAAAAGCCGCAAGCGATCGTGCTCAGCTCGCCCACCGGTTCAGGCAAGACCGTCATCGTCACGCAGCTTCTGGAGTGGATTTGCCAAGGGGGTGAGGAACGGGAGGGAGACAAGAAAGCAGTTTTTCTGTGGCTGTCAGATTCTCCCGAACTCAATGCCCAGAGTCGCGATAAGATCGCGCGGCAGTCCTCCGCATTCCCTGAAAACAAGCTCGTGCTCATCGAGCCTCCATTCAGCGAGGAGCGGCTCCAGCCCGGCACCGTCTACTTCCTAAACACGCAGAAGCTCAGTAAGACAAGCCTACTCACAAGGGCGGGCGACGGTCGCGAATACACGATCTGGGAGACGATTGAGAACACCGTTCGGGAGCAGCCGGAACACGTCTATCTCGTGATAGACGAGGCGCACCGAGGGACGGCGGAGGACCGGGACAGGAAAACAGCGAACTCGATCATGCAGCGGTTCATCAAGGGATACCCGGAGGGCGGGATGGGTCCCGTGCCCCTCGTGATCGGGATGAGTGCGACCCCCGAGAGATTCGAGAAGCTAATCGAGGGAGCGAACCGAACGAAGCGCCAGCATGTCATCAACCCCGATGATGTGAAGCAATCGGGACTGCTCAAAGAAAAGATCGTGCTCTATCACCCACAGGAGGATCAACCGGCCGACTGGAGTCTCCTGGAACTCGCTGCGAAACGGTGGAAGGACTATCACAACAAATGGGATAAGTACTGTCGGGAGCAGCATCTGGAGCAGACAGTCGAACCCGTCCTCGTGATCCAAGTCGAAGATGGAAATGCAAAGCAGCTCTCCAAAACAAACCTGGATGATGTGGTAAAAGTGACGGAACGCGCCATCGGCAAACTCCCCGATGCGGCTTGGGCGCACGCTTTTCAGGAAGATACCGACATCGAAGCCGGAGGGCGGAAGATTCGCAAGATCGAGGCTTCAAAAATCGACGGCGACAGAGCGGCACGCATCGTCCTCTTCAAGATGAGCCTCTCGACGGGCTGGGATTGCCCGCGAGCAGAGGTGATGATGTCCTTCCGCAAGACTGTGGATCACACGCTCATTGCGCAACTTGTTGGACGCATGGTGCGCACACCTCTGGCGCGAAAAGTCGAGGGTAACGAACTGCTCAACACCGTCGCGCTCGTTCTTCCCCACTACGACGAGGATGGGCTGCGGAAGATCATACGGACACTCAACAATCCCGATCCTGAGAGCGGCCTGGCTGTGGAGGTTGCCGATGCGAGTGAGCTTGTCACAGTTAGGATCGACGCATCAAAGGAGACGTGTATCCAGTGCTACCAGAGTCTGCCTTCGTACCGAATTGAGCGAGTTCCGAAGATGTCCTCCATACGGCGGCTCGTCCGTTTTGCGAGGTATCTCTCGATGGACGAGATAAACCTCGACATGCTGGATGACGTGAAAGGACTCATCGTCCGCACGCTGGAAAGGGAACTGGCGCGGTACAAGAAAAACAAAGCGTTTGTGGGAAATATGTCGGCGAATCAGGAGATTGAAGTTGCAGAGACGTGGATCGGGTACGGGGAAGAGGACGGCGGCGGGAAGAGCAAGAAAGTCACCGTCAAGGCCACCGAGGAGAACATAGATGACCTGTTCGCGCGATGCGGACGTTCGCTCGGGGAAGGACTACATATGGAGTACTGGCGTGCACGGGAGGGCGGCGATCAGTTGCGCACGAAACTGGAACTGATCGGGCTGCTCATGGAAGACGACACCATGGAACGTCTGGAAGAGATATGCGGCGGGCGACTCGCGGAACTTCAACAGAAGCACGAACTGGCGATCCGCAAACTCGGGTCCGCCGCGCGGGAGCGCTACAACGTCCTAAAGAGGATCGCAAAGGAACCGGAGCCCGAGAATCTGCTCCTATCTCCCGAAATGGAGATCAAGAAAGAAGGTACGCCGTGGGAAAAGCACCTCTACGTCGAGGAAAATGGCTCATTCAGCGCCGCCCTGAACACATGGGAAAGCAGGGTAGTTGACATCATTCTGGAGGACACAAGCGTCATTGCGTGGCTGCGCGTGGTGCCACGGAAGGACTGGGCCTTGTGCATCCCCTACGACAAAGAGAATGAGAAACACCCCCTCTACCCGGACATCATTGCTTTTCGCAAGGTGAAGGGAAAAATCGTCGCCGACTTGCTGGACCCCCACGGTACGCATATTGACGACGCTGTCGAGAAAGCGCGTGGACTATCCGCGTATGCCCGGAAGCACAGCGGGGATTTCGGTCGGATTGACCTCATCATCGTGAACAAGAACGGGCAGGTGAAACGGCTGGATTTCAACGATGAGCGCGTGCGAGACAGGGTGGACAGGGTGAAGAGTAGGGAGCATCTGGAAGAGATTATCGCAGACATGGGCTGACATCATGGACGACCTCGACATCCCCATCCTCCGCAGAGCCTATGAACTCTACAAAACCTTCCACGGTTTGCGTAGCGTCGTGTCGAAAGCAGACCGCTACACACTCTGGCAACGAGCGGAGAATCTTATCCTCGACGTTATCGAAGGCATCCTACTCGCAAGCCAGCTTTCCAAGACCGAGAAACTGCCGCATCTGGAGCGGGTCAGCGCGAAGCTCAACGTGCTGCGAATCTTCCTGCGTCTCACGAAGGATACGAAGCTGCTTGATCTGAAAAAATGTCTGCTCTTGCAGGAGATTGTCGATGAGATCGGTCGGATGCTCGGGGGATGGATGAAGTCCGTACGAGAAACAAAAACTCCCCCTCACCCGGATCGTTGAGAGAGAGTAGTTGAGGCGGCGAGAAGGAACTGCCAGAGGCCGCCGAGGGCGATGTTCGGATTGCAGTTGTCATCGGGATCGTTGTTGACGTTGAACCCGTCCGAATCGAAGTTCCCGGCGTTGACGCGGTTACCGTTGGAATCGACATAGTTACCCATTCCCGTCTGAGAGCACCGAGGATCGAGGTTTACCGCCTTGCGGCCTATATCCTCTTTCCCCTGTATTTCATTCGGGAGCAACTCAGCATGAGATGCGGGAGTACCTCCGCTGAGAATGAGCAAGAAGTTCCTTCGTCTGAGTCCACTCGCTACCGCGCTCCGTAGAGGCACGGTACTCTGGTGAGTTTCCACCTACGCTCATCGCTTTGGTGGTCGCAGAGACGAGATGCGCCGCGAGACGGAACCGTAATCCCGGCTACAAGAGCGAGGCACGGATGCAGTGTATCAAAAAAGAACCCCCGCGAAAAAATGTCGCGGAGGTTCAAGGCGTCAAGAGGGACAAGCCCTCAAGACTTCAAGGCTCAGGCCTTCCGTGCGGCCCCGAGGAAGACGCTGCCGCTCGGGTCGCCATCCCAGCTGCCGCTGACGACCACGCGACCCTCGCCGACGTCGAGCTCGGCGTGGCTGCCGCCCGGGAGCGCTTCGGCGCAGCGGCAGAAGTTCCCCTGGAGGAGGTCTTCGCCGGTGACGCCGAGGTGCACCGCCAGCGCGGTCGCGCCGATGGGGGTGGGCAGTGCCAGCCACCCAGCGTACTGCCGGGCGAGGAGACTGGCCTTGTCGTCCCCCGCCTGTTCATTCCACGTCAGCCGGTTGGATTCCGGGACAGGGATGAGCGCACGGTAGTAGCCCGCAGGGGCCTTCCACTGCTTCGTGCTGGAGGACAGGTAATTGACGACCTTGCCCGTCCCTTCCAGCGCTTGCAGTTCCCAGCCGTGGTAGTAGACGACGACTTCGCCGTCGGCGGCCCTGGGGACCGGATCGCTGCACTCGCAGGGAAGCCCGAGGACACGGCTGACCGTTGCGGCGTCGTAGACGTAGGACGGACGGCGGATGGGCCATGCGGCCACGAGGCGCTGCATTGCGGCAGCATCCCCGTCGCACATGGCGAGCCACCGCTCCACGTCGATGCCAGCATCCGACAGCTTGTTGATGCCGAGATCGAGCTTCTTCTTCTCCAGCCGCTTGAGGCTGATACCCATGACACACTCCTTTCAGGAGCTTGAGGAAACCAGTGATGCCGCTGGCTCGGACTTGCTCGGAACGAGACAAGCAGCCTATGCCCTCTAAAAGGCGCAGAATGCTTGTCTCTACTCCTAAACCTTGACGATGCTCTGAAAGAACACCTTGATATAATTTATAACTAAAGACTGTTTCTGTCAATGTCGGAAACGCGGCAAAACTGCTCGGAGAGACGGGTAAAATGCAACAATGCAGGTAGTAGCCGCTCACTGACCCTGCGGCTCAGGCAGCCTGCCACTTTTGGACAATGGCTCTGTATGCCGCATAGAAGCTGTTCGGCTTCTTCCACCACGTCGTAAAGCAGACGGAGAGAAGAATGCTCATGACATCAGCCCCCTT
>JACOTD010000029.1 GCA_016178535.1 Candidatus Peregrinibacteria bacterium | reverse complement strand
CTTCCTGCGTTCTCTCTCTCCACTGTCATTGCAGAAGTAACGCGGTGGCGAACGGAGGGGAGATCGCTGTTTGAGAAGCAACTGCAGGGAATCCTCGCCAGAGCGCCACCGGGCTAGGCGTGGGAATCGGGAATTACGAGAGCGGCTTTCTTGACTATTGTGGAAAGAAAACTAAAGTTCATCCTCTCTCTTTCCATCTTGCCACCCATGCTATCCGAATCCGAACAACCCGTAGAGCCGGTTTCCGCTGCTATCAAGCATGGAGCTCGAATGCGGAAACGCCGTACGAAAGGCCCGCTTGCTGATGCAATCATTGCAAAAGCAATTGATGTATTGGCTGAAAATCTTGGTGTAGGTTCTGCATTCGAACGAGCCACAACCGCTGACCAACAGCAACGTATTCAAAAGAGTCAGGAAGCTATTTCAAAAGCATTGAGGGTAGGAAGTCATAGACCGGATGCAGCACTCTTGCGTCGATTGATCATTCGAATTGCTTTCCGTCGGGCATTCTCGAACGCATTTGATTTGGCTGCGAACGAACTGATTCGATCGCCAAAAGGCAGACAGGATCGGGATTTTAATCCTAAAACATATCAATCGTGGCTATTACACGAAACCGAGGTTGCTCGCATGGTAATAGAACATGCAGAATCTCTGACAATCGAACAACGAGGATTGTTTGTACGATGCATGGATCGCATTGCTCAAGGGCATCAATCGCTATTGAATGGGATTGATAAAGAACTCGCTGGCCGAGTTCAGCGCGCTCAGACCACAGAACCAACGATATTGGAAATACATCCAGAAGGAGAAACGGATGGCGATATTCTTCTATTCCCTCAAGAGGAAATGCCGGATGGTCGCTCTCCTGCATGAGATCTGTACACTGATGGCATGAAAGGACTGCACGAGCGAATGGCTGAAGCAAATGCCCTCCTCGCCCCCTACGCCGTTCCGTATGGAGGACGACTCGGACGCGTGACGTTGGAGCCAGAAGACCGGACCCGCTTCCCCTTCCAGCGCGACCGCGACCGCATCATCCATACGCAGGCATTCCGAAGACTCCAAGGCAAGACGCAGGTGTTCGTGGCGGGAGAAGGGGATCACTACCGCACGAGGCTGACCCACACGATGGAAGTTGCGCAGATCGGCCGCGATCTGGCGCGTACGCTCGCGCTCAACGAAGACCTCGCCGAGTGCATCGCGCTCGCGCACGACCTGGGTCATCCGCCCTTCGCCCACGCGGGAGAGGAATCACTCGACGCGTGGATGCGGGAGCACGGGCTCTCGTTCGAGCACAATGACCAGGCGCTGCGGCTCGTGACCGTGCTCGAGGAACATTCGTCGACGATTCCCGGGCTGAATCTGAATCGCGAAATTCTCGAAGGCCTGCAGAAACATTCGCAGCATCTCGAGAATCGCGGCCACACGCTCGAGGCGCAGGTGGTGAATATGGCAGACGAGATCGCCTACACGGGGCACGACTGCGACGACGGACTGCGCGCCGGATTCTTCTCCATCGAGGACATTGCAAGCCTTCTCCTTCCCAGGAAGACTATGGATCTGATCGCACCGCGTGGCACGTCGCTGCGCGGCGGCATCATCCATCTCCTCGTCACCGATCTCCTCGAACACACGCAGCTGCAGATTGAAAAAAATCAACTTCGATCGCTCGACGATGTGTACGCGTGCAGAAATTCTCTCGTACGCTCCTCACCTGCGATGGACGACATGCTCACGGAATTGCGGCGGTTCCTCCACGCGCGGATGTACGAGCATCCGCTCGTCGCGGAGGCGAACGCGCGCGGGAAGCGCATCGTCGAAGAATTGTGCCGCGCATTTGAAAAACAACCGACGGAGAAGATTCTCTCCTTGCGACAAAAGCATGCAACTTCGCTCCCCGTGGCCATCAAAGACTACGTCGCAGGCATGACGGACGCCTTTGCGCGAGCCCAGGCAATGGCAATGGGCATGGAATCGGCGGAGGAGATGTAGGAAAAATTGAGGAACGATGGAATGCGATGTTTCTGTTTCTGTTTTTTGCTTCCACCAAACAAAACACAAACACTCCCCTCTCCTTCCTCCGAACTTTCAAGAATATCTTCTCATTACGAAGAAAGGAGAACCCAAGAAAAGGAGAGGGGTTGGGGGTGAGGTCACACAAAAAACAAACAACCCACAAATCATTACCTCTCACTCAAACGCCGCCGATGACTTGGGAATCATGCTGCCATCGGGCGACATGAACGTCGGCAGGTACGGAAGCGGATCGACAGCGACGCCGTTGATGCGCAGCGAGAAGTGTGTGTGAGGCCCCGTGGAGTCCGGCCCCGATCCCTTCGCTCCGGGCAGGCCGCTCGAGTAGGCAACGGGCTGACCGGCTTTGACCTGCTCTCCCTCCCGAACGAGGAAGTCCATGACGTGACCGTAGAGTGTCGTGACGCCATTGCCGTGATCGATGAGGAGATAGCTGAACCCGTAGCCGTTGTCCGCGACGTTCTTCACGATCCCGTCGGCTGCCACGCGCACGATCGAATGCTGCGGCACAGGGATATCGACGGCATCGTGCCACGGAAGCTGTGGGAAGATCTCCGCGTAGGAACGATCGTGGAAGTACGCGGAAATTCCGAGCAGTGGTTCCACGGGCCAGAGGAGCCGCGGCGCGATACCCGGGACGACAACCGATCCGGCGTCGGTCATTCTCCCCTGCGCATCCCACAGTTCCTGGAACGCGGCGCGCAGGAATTCATCGGCTTTCGTCTGATCCCGAAGAAGTTCATGAAGACGCCGCTCGCTCTCCTGAAACTGCTGCTCCATCGCGGGCGCCACGTCGGCGCGCATGGACGCGCGTTCTCTCTCCAGAACATCGAGCTCGTAGTGCAGGATCTCCTCGCGATGCGCAAGGAACGCCTCCTCCGCGCGACCACGACGGATGTTCTCCTCGGCATCGGCAATGCGCTGGGATGCCGGTCTCCCATCACCGCCGCTGCCGAGTGTGTGCGGATCGGTCGACGCCGGATCGACCGCGCCGGAGGGGTTGATCGTCGACGGTTCTCCGTTGCGGAGGGTCGAAACGACCGGAATGAGCGACGGGGGAGAAGCGGTCGTCGCTTGCACGTTGCCGCTGCTCTGGAGCCAGATGACCATGCCGACGAGGCCCACGAGGAGCCCGAGCGTCAGCCACGGTCTGGGAATCTCGATTTCGATGTGCATTTCGCATCAGTATAGCAGAAATTCAGCGGCTGATCGACGCAGAGGAATGCGAAAAACATTGATGTCAATGTGCCGAGTTTTCCCTGGTGTCACTCCAGATGCCCCTTCCGCATATCCATCGACCAGTGCTTCCCGCTGCCCCGCACCCGCCACTGGACGTTGATCCCGACGGAATACCGCGAGTCGGAGCGAAGTATGAGCGAAAGCTTCTCGCCGGAGGCGAGTGTGAGCGGCTCGGAGATCGGGAGGTAGAGTTGCTCCCAGTGGGTGGGATCCCGGAGGGGGCTCGTGGAGAGCGTGATTTTTGGAACGAGCGTGCACTCCCAAAAGAGGCAGAAGCCGGTGATGGCGATGCTGCGATCGACTGTCCATTCAACCTTTCCATAGCGGATGCTCTTCTGCGGAACTGTGAGGTCAATTTCATCCCAACATCGGATCGAATCGCGGCTTTGGTAGAGATCTGAGGGGTCGATCTCGCGAACGTAGACATTGTGCATCGTCATTTCCTGGGCCGCCGTGAACGTGAGATCGAAGCCGACGTCCTCCCATTCTCGCAATGCACTGAGGAAGCGTTTCGTCGCAACGGGAACGACGAATTGCCGCAGTGACTGGGGAATCATCGTTCCACCCGGCTTGAGGAAGCGTCTGGCGTCCTGGAGATTCTCGAGGATGTGCTCCTCGAGAGCGAAGTTCCCGAGCGTCTCGGAAAGGACGAGATCGACCTTGGGCGGATTCTTCACCGCGGTCGAGTGCTTGCGGATGAAGCGGCAGTTGGTGACGCCATTCTCCTTCGCGAGTTTTTCTGAGAGTTCGATCACGTCCGAGGTTTCGTAGAGGAAGCATTCCTTCGCGCCGAGTTTGGAGGCGAGCAGCGCCAGGAACCCCGTTCCCGATCCGATATCGGCGACCGTCGTTTTGCCCGGCACGACCACGATCTCGAGAGCCTGCGCGAAGGCGCGATTGCGGATGCCATCCGCGAGCATCCGTCGGTGGAAGTCGATCATGTGGCTATGGTAGCGAAGAACGCGATGGTGAGAGCGTTGAACAGGATGTCCGCCGTTCCGCTCATCCGATGCAATGCAGGAAGAGAACCATTCACCGCAAACGATAAATGGAGAGCACGGTGATGCCGTCGACCGTGATGTCCTTCACCTTCTTCTCCGGAGGGTATGTCGCTTGGTAGTTGTGCTGCCGGAAGTTATCCAGGACGTAGTTCGCCTTCGAATCGTCGGCGGTGTAGCGCAGGCTGCTCTGTTCCTCGGCGGAGAGAGCCAGCACGGACGAATATCCCGGGCTGCTTGTGGGATGCAGGACGAGCACGGGGCGATGATCATGAGCGAGAACGTACTCAATGCCTTCGCGGAAGGAGAGACCCCAGTAATCGAGTTCAAAATTGTGCGCCGCGAGAGCGGAGGGGATAGAGAAGTACATATTCTCGAGGGGATGATTGTGGATCATCCACAGGAATGTCGCACTGAGACTTGTCGCCATGAGCACAAGAAGAACCACATGCCCGTGACGCCAGGGTGACGACATCCACGCAAGGATGACCCGCACGCCTTCCAGAGCGAGCAGCAGGAAGGCCGGGTAAAGGAACAGGACATGCCGCCATTCGTCATAGATGTTGGCATTTCCAATCACGATGAACGCGATGGGCGCGAAGAACCACAGCAGGAAAATCTGCATGGTGCGATTCCGAGAGAATACGCGCGGATGCATAATCATCGTCATTCCTTGGAATGCCACGCCGATGAGAAAAAAACCCGTGTAGAGCCAGGACGTCGTGACGGCGATCCACACGGGAATATAGTTCCACCCGATGCCGCCGATCTGCCTGCCCAGGAAGAATCCGCCGTCTCTCCCGATCTCTCGCATGAACTGATAGGCCTCCAGGAAATGCACCAGGGGATGATGCCACAGAAACGGCCAGACGACGATCGTGAAGAGGGGCAGAGCGATGAGAAATACGAGGGAGCACAGAATGACGGCCATTCGCTGCTTTCCGCTCTTCGTGGTGAGCCATACAGAGAGCAAAAAGAGGAGCGTGAGCGGCGGCAGCAGAACGCCCGTCAGGCGCACGCTCAAGAGGAGCGCGCAGGCAAGGGCGTGGCAGAGAGCACCGAAGATGGTTCGGCGGTCCAGCAGACGCAGGAGCGTCAGTATGCTCAGGAGGAAGAGCGTCATCGCCGGAATGTCCCGGGAATTGTAGAAGGCGTGAGCGAAGACTCGTGGCGAAAGGACAAAGAAGAGGGAACCAAGCAGCGCGAGCGCCCAACTGCGGAAATGACGCTTCGCCAGAAGATAGAAGAGGATCACGCCGAGAAAGAACGAGCAGAAGGTGAGCATGTGTCGCAAGATCGTGATCTGCTGGGAATTCGCGCGCGGGAAGGCATGCTCCGCGAACGCCAGGAGGAGCTCGAAGAAGGGACCGTGGTACATCTGCCCCTTGTTCGTGGACCAGGGGACTCCTTGGAAGACATACTGGTAGGTTTTCATTCCCAAACTGAACATGTTGGGCTCATCCCACGAGATGCCGTAGTCGCGAGAGGCGATCATCCCAATGGCGAAGAGCGCCACGAAGAATGTGGCGACGAGCAGTTGAGGATAAGTTATTTGCTTGCGCCACACACTGGAAGGGGCGAGCTGCTGTTCTGAGGACATCCACGGCAGTGTGACAGAGGCGGAGAGTTCGGGCAATGTGGCGATGGCAGCAATGCGTGTGAGGTGGAGGCATCTGATGCCATATCGCATTCAAAGTGAAACGTCTTCCTCCATACCGTACTTCATCAGAGCGTTTCAGGGAGAGCGCACTCCGCTACGCTCCGTGCGCTCTCCCTGGATATTCCTTTCAGATCTGAATTTGGGAGACTGGGAATTTGACGCATCCAAATTCCCGTTTTCTTTCGTAACAAACCCCGCTCGGCGCCGTTCTTCCCTCGCATGTCCACTTCTGTTTCTCACACACAGGTGCTCCGCTTCGTGTGGAGGTACGTCCGCAGGCATCTCCCGATGCTCGGGCTCATGGCGATCTTCATCGTCCTCTCCACCATTGGCGGGCTCGCACAGCCATTCTTCTACAAAGAAGCGATCGACACGATCGTGAACGGCCATGCGGGAGACAGCGGCGTTGCGGCGCGCGCGAGCATGTTCGTAACGCTTGGCATCCTCGTCATCACCGTCTCGCTCGTCTTCGATCAGCTCGCGCACCTCGCGCTCGCGCGAGTGGAGACGCACGTGATGGCGCGCATCTGGAGCGATGTGTTCGCCAAGGCGCAGCGCCTCTCGATGTCGTTCCACGTGAATGCCTTCGCCGGCGCCACCTCGCGCAAGATCGGGCGGGGAGTCGATTCCGTCGAAGGAGTGCTCGACCGCATTTGGATGAACTTCCTCCCGGCGATTGCGCTCATCGTCGGTCTCATGGTCGTGCTCTTCGCCTACGCGCCGGTTATCGGCATTGCGATGATGATCGGCATCCTTCTGTACGCGACGATGGCCATTGCACTCAATATTTTCACCGCATGGTCCTACACCTGGGCCGACGCGCAGGATACGCTCGTCTCCGCGAGCATGGTGGATGCCATTACCGGCAACGCACTCGTGAAGTCCTTCGCCGCGGAGCCCCGCGAAGATGTCCGCCACCGCACCGTTGTGGGTGAATGGCAGCGACGGCAGTGGATCGCGTGGGCGCTCTCGACGGGCGTCCAGCTGCTGCAGTTCCTCTTTCTCCTCACGCTCGAACTCGTGGTGCTGTTGCTCGCCGTGCGCCTGTGGTCGCAGGGAAAATTCACGGTCGGCGGCTTCATCGTCGTCACGTACTACGTCATGCAGCTGTGGGGACGCCTGCAGGAGATAGGACGCAACACGCGCGAGTACCTCAAATCCATCGCCCACTGCGAGGAGATGGTGGAGATTGCCGAGAAGCCGCTCTCGGTCATTGATCGTCCCGATGCCCGTCCCCTCAATGTCACCGCGGGCGCCGTCCGCTTCGATCATGTCCGGTTCCAGTACGATCGCCAGAGCATTCCCGTCTTCGCAGATCTCTCGATCGCGATCAAACCCGGCGAGAAGATCGCGCTCGTGGGGCACTCGGGCGGCGGCAAGAGCACGTTCGTCAAATTGCTCCTTCGGCTCTACGACGTCACGAGCGGCGGCATCACGATCGACGGGCAGGATATCGCCTCCGTCACGCAGGAGAGTCTCCGGAGCTCCATCGCGCTCGTCCCGCAGGATCCGATCCTCTTCCATCGCACGATTGCGGAGAACATCGCGTACGGAAAACCCGATGCGTCGATGGAGGAGATCGAGCATGCATCCCGTCGCGCGCACGCGGAGGAGTTCATCTCCGTTCTGCCGCTGAAGTACGAGACGCTCGTCGGCGAGCGCGGCGTGAAGCTCTCGGGCGGCGAGCGTCAACGAGTCGCGATCGCGCGCGCGATCCTCGCCAATAAGCCCATCCTCGTCCTCGACGAAGCCACGAGCAGCCTCGATTCGCTCTCGGAGGGCTACATCCAGGACGCACTCGTCCATCTGATGGAAGGCCGTACGACGATCGTGATCGCTCATCGCCTCTCCACCATCAAGCGCGCCGACCGCATCCTCGTGATCGAGCGCGGGCAGATCGTCGAGGAGGGATCCCACCGCGAACTCCTGGGGCGCGAGGGCGGGATCTACCGCCAATTGTACGAGCTCCAGGCCGGGGGGTTCATCGGGGATGAAGGGGATTCCTCCTCCTTCGTCCGCCCGAGGCGGACTTCGGAGGACAGGGAAGAAGCCGAAGAATCCGATGATGCGGTCATTCAAGATCCTGAAAGGGGAGAATGAACTTCTTGGTTTTTGTTTGGTGTTTTTGTTGGTGACCTCACCCCCAACCCCTCTCCTGTTCTTGGGCTGTCCTTTCCTTCAGAATTTTTGCATGTTTCTCGTGCAGGAACGGCAGGAGAGGGGTGTGTTTTGTTTTTGTTTGGTGGAAGCAAAAAACACAAACAGAAACATCCCCTCTCCCCCATTCGGGGAAAGAAAATGCGGACAGAACGATGGGGAGTCTTCTTTGGAAGGGGGAGAGGGCTAGGGCCTGCCCGGCGTAGTCCGCCCGAAGCGGACGAAGTCGGGTGAGGTAAAAACAAACAAACAAAACATGAACATCATGTCGATGGTTTCCTCTGCATCACCTCCTCCTGCGACATCCACAAGAAGAGAAAGAGCACCGTCAGCACGCCCTGGCTCGTGATGGAATTCATCCAGGTGAGGCTCCGGAGGATCGCGAAGGCGAGGAGGACGGCTCCCGCCTGCAGCCGCCAGCGCGTGAGGAGGAGGAAGCAGAAGAGGAGATCGACCCACCAGACACTCGTCCAGAGTATTTCGCCGATTGTCCCCCGAGAGATCCAGAGCACCATCCGCTTCCACCAGAGTGCGGTGGACATCACGTCTTGTTGCAAGTGCGTGCGCTGCCAGAGGTACCCACTCGGCCATGGATCGTCCTGGAGGTAGCGGTTGTAGAGGAAGAGCAGCGTGAACAGGAACACGAGGAGCGTCATTGCGTGCCAAAGCTTGTGATTCCACGTTTCATTCTGCGGCCGCAGCGCGAAGAACAGAGCGATCCACAGCGACATCCCCACGAACTCGTTGAAGCCGGTCTGGTGGAATGTTCCGAGAAAGATATTGATCTGGAAGAGGAAGAGGGCCGCTCCTGCGAGGCGCGGTTTGATGTTTGTCACGAGCATGAACCCTGGGATCGCCTGGAGGAGGATCGTGAGAACCTCGAGCACGCCGGTCACGTGCGGCACGGAGAAGAGCCATTCCATCAGCACGCGGTAGGCATGGAGCGGCCAGCCGTTCCTGGTCCAATACGCGAAGTCGTCGGTGAGGGCGCGCGCGTGATGGCCGAAGTAAATCGTGACTTTGAACATCGCGGCGCCGAGGAAGAAGAGCCCCACGAAGATCTGGACGACCCGGACCCAGAAATCCTCAGAAAATTTGTCACCCTGAGCACGGTCGAAGGGCGACAAATTTGCGGTTGTATGGTTCGACCCTTCGGCTCGGCTCAGGGCAGACGAACTCACCATGACGACCTTTCCAACAAGCCGATCGATGTGTACTTTCAGCGTCGATACCATTGGAACGAGGGTTGGAACGGCAACGTGCAGATGTTCGCTCCGTCGAGCAGGTAGGTTCCTTGGAGATACGCATACGCGGCGACGATCGGCCAGCCTTTCGATGATGGCGTCCCGCAGAAACTATGCGCCCATCCGATGCACGATTCCTCCGTGTGCATCGGGGTGTACCACACAGGGCGGTCATCCTCGGTCACGCGCGCGGTCGCCACGGTCGTCGTCGATTGGTACGGCGATTCCAGCGGAGCAGCCGTGACGAGGAGCGAGCACCAGCCATCGACGTACATGCCGCCCCATTGTGTCGATTGGTGCAGGCCAAAGAGGCGCGGAACCATCATCGTCACGACGATGATCACCGAGACCAGACCGAAAAAGAGAGACCAGCGATCCATGGAGGGAAGCTCGAAGAAGCAAGATACAAGATACAAAGGAATGATTGAATGACCTCTGGATTTTTTTTGTATCTTGCTTCTTGTACCTTGTATCTTCGTTCCGGCGAGACTACGGTTTGCCGGATGTCGCTCACGCCCCGCCGTCTCCCCCTCGCGGTTTCCATTCTCGTCACGATTGCTCTCGCTGCACCCGCCCTTGCGGCAGCTGCGAACGTTCCTCTCTACGGCCCCCTCCCGATGCCGTCTCGCCCTGGCGGCTCGAGTATCGCTCCCCTCATCGCGAAGAATGTGAAAGGGTGCGCCTCCGGCCGAGTCAAAGCCGGATCGTGCGTGAGGGGCAGCTCCTCCTCCAAAGCCGCTTCCTCGAGAGCATTTTCCAAAGCGCCACCGAAGAAATCTTCTCCGAAGGCATCGTCCGCGTCTTCTTCCTCGAAGTCTTCGACGGTCTCTGCCAAGAAGAAGCCAGTGAAGAAAGTGTGTCGGAACGGGAAGTGCAAGTGATCGATCACCTTCTCGACACCCACTCGTTCTCCGCAATGTAGAAGCGAAGCAGCCTCTTCGCCCAACTTCCAGCGTAGTCCACACCGATGCGAGGGCGACGGATGATGCGGATCGCATCTCGAGCGTCAGGTTCTGCGATGAAGAGATCGTCGCTCACGAGGTCATGTCCGTTCCACGAGCGATTGAGATGGAGAGAGCGGCAGACGAGGCCCGGACCGCTTCCTCTCCCGTCAAGATTTTGAATCGGCTCGAGCGCGCGGATGAGGATTGCTGAAGCATTTCCTTCCTTCTCCGTCACGACATTGAGGCAGCAGTGCATGCCGTAGATCACGTAGATGTATGCGTGCCCGGGCGGCCCGAACATCACCTCGGTCCGCCTGGTCCGTCCCCGCGCCGAGTGCGCCGCCTTGTCGTGTGGGCCGAGGTAGGCTTCCACTTCGACGATCCGCCCGATCCGCTCGAGTGATTCTTCGCGGCAGACGAGGTGCATGCCGAGGAGTTCCTCCGCGACGATTACCGGATCGCGATCGTAGAAGGAGCGGGGGAGAGCTTGGAGTGAAGGCATGGGTCGCCTCCATCATGCCCCGAATTGTCATCCTAAGCTCGTCGCTCTTCGATGCGACTCAGAGCGACCCGCACTTCAGCAATCCGACTCATCTGCGAGCGACCCTGAGCTTGTCGAATGGGTCGAAGGGGGACAATTCAGAAGTCGTAGGGATGTTCCCATGGCATTCTGTTCTTCGACGGTATCGGGCAATTGCTGGTTCTTCATTCCCAAAAAAAGCCCCCGACTACGGAGGCTTTTTCCAAACTGCGAAACGATCTCCATTATCGAACCGCGTCCTTGAGCGTCTTGCCCGCCTTGAAGGACGGGACCTTCATGGCCGGGATCGAGATCTTCTGTGTCGGATTGCGGGGGTTCACGCCCGTGCGCGCCGCGCGGTGCGAGAGCTTGAACGTGCCGAATCCGGTGATCGTGACCGGTGTGCCTTTCTTCAGGTTCTTGATGACGATGTTGATGACTGCCTGGAGGGCGTCACCTGCCGCGCGCTTCGTGATGCCGGAGGCATCTGCGATGGCGGCGATAAGATCCTGCTTCGACATAGGAAGGAGGGGGGTAAAAAATAAGGACAAGCGGGACTCTACACTGAAATTTCGCTTCCGCAAGCCCTTAGCACCCCCCTTTTGGCTTGTAGAAGAGATATATCTATTGAATTGGCTTCCAGAAGAGAAAATTCCTGAGCACAAACCGTACTCTTGGCAGAGGAATGCGGAGAGGATTTGATCTATAAGAACGGATTATGGAGGTTAGTCAATATGGTGAACGCGCGCGAAAGCTGAATGGCATTCGGTGGGCCTCTCACGATGTGCTTGCGTCTTCCCGCGTCTAACGAAAGGCTTCGACGAACTCTTCCGAAGAAACATTCGCCTGACGCAGGATCCCGCCCAATGTTCCTATGGCCACTTCCCGATGCATCGGCACGACGCACCCGCGATCGCCTCGACGAAGTACCACATGACTGCCGCGTTGCCGCACGGCGCAGAAGCCCAACGCCTCCAGCGTTCGAATAATACGTTCCGCGGAGGTGCGCGGAAGTTTAGGCACGGGCGGTCTGGAATGTGGTGATGAACGACCGGTCAGCTGCCGCGGTATGCGGGAACTCTTCCAAGTATAACTCGGTCGCTTCCTGAAGATTCTGTAACGCTTCCTCCATGTTCTCCCCCTGACTCACGGAGCCGATTTCCGGACAGGCCGCAACGAAGAGACTCCCTTCCCGATAGATGACAGCGGTGAAGACCATACAATGACTATTGTACCATAGATGATGGAAAGAAAACGAGCGCCCCATGCAGACAAACTTGCAAAAAAGGCATGTTCCTGATCGCGAATAGCGCACTCTTCCCTCGACGTTCTCCCCCCACCCAGAACCTCCTTCGCATTTTCCGTCAGCCAAAATCTTCGCCCTCGTTTGACACTCTCCACCGTTCTTCCTAGTCTCCCCCAGTTCCTGAGGCGATCATCATCCCCATTTCGATACTGTTTCCATGTCCACGCACCTCGTCATTGTCGAGAGTCCGGCGAAAGCCAAGACCATCAAACGCTTCCTGGGAAAGGACTACCTCGTGGAAGCGAGCATGGGCCACGTGCGCGATCTGCCTTCGAGCACGCTCGCGGTGGATACCGAGCACGACTTCGAGCCGGAGTACGAAGTGCCCAAGGAGAAGCTCTCCGTGGTCAAGCGCCTGAAAGCCGCCCTCAACGATGCCGATGATCTGTGGATCGCGACCGATGAAGATCGCGAAGGGGAAGCCATCGGGTGGCACCTCACGCAGGTGCTCAAGGAGAATCCGAAGACCGTCAAACGCATTGCGTTCCACGAGATCACCGAGAGCGCGATCAAGGCGGCCGTCGCCTCCCCCCGCACGCTCAACATGAAGCTCGTGGACGCGCAGCAGGCGCGTCGCGTGCTCGATCGCCTCGTCGGCTACACGCTCTCGCCGTTCCTCTGGAAGAAAGTGTACCGCGGCCTCTCCGCCGGTCGCGTGCAGTCCGTCGCGGTGAAGATCATCGTCGACCGCGAGCGCGAGATCCGCGCATTCATCACCGTCGAATACTGGACGATCACCGCCCAGCTCGAGACCGCGAAGCAGGAATCGTTCACGGCTTCCCTCGTTCGCAAAGGGGATCAGAAGATTGTCCCGGGAACGGAAGCGGAAACCAAGGAAATCCTCCATGCCCTCGAGGGCGCAGCGTACCGGGTCGCATCCATCGACGAGAAGGAACTCAAGAAGACGCCGCCGCCGCCCTTCACCACCTCCACGCTTCAGCAGGAAGCCGCGCGCAAGCTCGGGTTCTCGGTCAAGCAGACGATGGCGATCGCGCAGCAGCTCTACGAGGGTGTCAGCCTCGGCAAGGGCGAGGGCATGATGGGCCTCATCACCTACATGCGCACCGATTCCGTGAACCTGAGCCAGAAGGCGCTCGAGGATGCCAAGAGCGTCATCGAGCAGCAGTACGGACGCGAGTACGTGCTCGCGCAGCCACGAACGTACAAAACGAAGAGTAAGGGCGCGCAGGAGGCGCACGAAGCCATCCGCCCCACCGAACTCAGCCATACGCCTCTATCTCTCAAGGACACGCTCGATCACCAGCAGCTCAAGCTCTACACGCTCATCTGGAACCGCACGATCGCGACCCAGATGGCCGCGGCCGAACTCAAGAGAGTCGGCGCCGACATCCAGGCCCTTCGATCTGTCTCAGGGCAAGCTCTTCCGTCCGGATCAGGTCAAGGCAATTACATCTTCCGCGCGACCGGCCAGACCGTCCTCTTCGACGGCTACCTCCGCGTCTACCAGGAAGGCCGCGATGAAGGCGATGTCAAGAAAGACGATGATGTGGAGGACGGCGAAAAACTCCTGCCGCCATTGTCGCAGGGTGAAACCCTGTTCCTCCAAGAATTGAAACCCGAGCAACACTTCACCAAGCCCCCCCCGCGCTACACCGAGGCGAGCCTCGTCAAGAAGCCCGAAGAGGAGGGCATCGGCCGACCGAGCACGTACGCGCCCACGATCTCGACGATCCAGCAGCGCGGCTACATCAAGAAGGAGGGGAAGCAGCTCCTCCCGGAGGCTGTGGCGTTCACCGTCACCGATCTCCTCGCCGAGCACTTCACCGACATCGTCGATCTCGCCTTCACCGCGACGATGGAACAATCGCTCGACGATATCGCCGAGGGGACGATCACGAGCCCCGCCTTCCTCAGGAGCTTCTTTTGCCCCTTCGAGAAGCGCGTGCAAGAGAAGACGAAGGAGATCCAGAAGAAGGACGTGCTCAAGGAGCGCATCCTGGGGAAAGATCCCCAGTCCCATGGTCGTCGCCCGCACCGGCCGCTTCGGGCCCTACGTCCAGCTCGGGCGTCCGGAACATCTTCCCAAGCCCAAGAAAGGGAAGAAGATCAAGCTCAAGAGCGCCTCGCTCCCCAAGCATCTCTCCGTCGACGAGGTCACGCTCGAGCAAGCCCTCTCGCTCCTCTCCTTCCCACGCGCACTCGGCGACCATCACGCGATTCCCGTCACGGCACTTCTCGGGCGCTTCGGTCCCTACATCAAGTGCGGCGAGACGACGGTGAGTCTGGGCCAGATCGACCCTCTCCAGATTACGCTCGAGGAGGCGGTCGCCTTGATCGAGGAAGCCAGGCAGAAGCGGAGCCGCGCGATGGAAGCGCTGCGTACGCTCGGCAGGGATCCCACGACCGGCGGCGAGATCCGGGTGAAGGAGGGCAAGTTTGGTCCCTACATCACCGACGGCACGACGAACGTTGCGCTGGGCAAGCAGCGCGACCCCCAGACGATCAGCTTCGATGATGCGGTAGACCTCTTGGTGAAGAAGCGGCTGCGGGGGCCGAGCGCGTGGAGGAGGCGGGGGTAAGGAGCGTGCGTGTGCATGCAGAGAGTCTCCATGATCAACCAGAGCGACCGTGAGGGCATCAGGGAACCTGCGGGGCGATTGCGTCGATGTACCAGATGTCACCGCGCTGCACGACGCGCACATCCGACACCTTGTACTCCGGATTCGCAGCCTTCTTCCGCAGAACGCCGTGTAAAGAGTGTCCATGATCGTGGGTCTAGGATGAGGACTTCTACCCTCTTCCTTTCTTCCCCATGGCCACGTCCATCTTTAAGAACAATTTCCCCGGAGCGGAGAAACTCCAACAGGCAGTCGATACTGCCGACTACATCATCGGCCTCGATCTCCATAAGAAGACGACGGCGATCTGTGTCATCGATCGCAGGACACCGGACGCTCCCGTGTGCGAGCG
>JACOTD010000089.1 GCA_016178535.1 Candidatus Peregrinibacteria bacterium | reverse complement strand
GTACTCGTTTCGAAGAGCTGGAGAGGGGAATGTTTTGTGTGTTGTCTTGTGTCCTCTATCCCCCGTCCCCTTTCTCCGGGGGAGAAAGGGGGCCTTGATCATTGGCAATTCTCCCCTCCTCCATCGCAGGAGGGTTCGGGGGTGGAGGTAAAAACACAAACACCCCCCTCTCCTTCCTCTGATTCTTCAAGAATAGTGTCCCGTACAGAAGAAAGGAGAATCCAAGAAAAGGAGAGGCCTGCCTGCCGGCAGGCAGGGGTTGGGGGTGAGGTGAAAACACCAACAACCAACAAACACCATGCCCGCTATTTCATCCCTCACTGCACCATCAGCTTCCATCCTTTTTCGATTCCATGCTCTCTCGCGAATCCCGCCGGCGCCTCGAGCGCCTCCTGTGCCTCACTGCTCGATCCGTACAGCGTGCAGGGGTCGGCCGTGCAGAGGGGCATCGTTGCGGACGAAACGAATGCGCCCGACGCATCGAAGAAGAGAATGTCGAGCGGGATGAGGGTGTCCTTCATCCAGAAGGAGAGTTCTTGGGGACGAGCGAAGAGGAACAGCATGCCGTCCCCACCGATCGCGGCACGGCGCATGAGTCCCGTTCTCCGCTCCGCTTCGCTGCGAGCGTATTCGACATGCAATGTGATTGGGACGCCGGAAGGGGGCAGGAGTTGGATCGTCTGGAGCGCAGGGGACGGAGATTTCGTCGTGGAAACCGCGTGCGGAGTGAGGAGCCACAGTGCGATGATCGCCCCCAGAAGGATGATGCTGAAGCCGATGAGCGCGCGTCTCGGAGAAAACGTCATGGATGCTACGAAAGCGAGAAATAGTGTACCGTTTGGTCGCTCTATGATACCCACAGGATCTTCACTGTTTCCGCTTCTCCTCTCCCCCCAAAGGGGGAGAGGCTGGGTGAGGGGTATTCAGTAAGGAACAATACATCACGTCATTCGTTATGAGTGCCGCGAAGTTCCGCGATGGCTTTCGCACGATCGGGGGCGCCGAAGACCGCGCTCGCCGCGACGAGATTATCGGCGCCGGCCTCGATGCACAGACCCGCGTTTTCGACGGTGATGCCGCCATCCATCTGGATCATGAGATCGGGTAGACGTGACCGGAGGCTGCGGACTTTCTCGAGGGCGTCGGGGAGGAACGCCTGACCGCTGTAGCCGGGGTGGACGGACAGAATGAGCACGAGATCGAGTTCATGGAGCGCGTCATCGATGGCGGCGACTGGGGTTTCGGGATTCAACGCGATGCCCGCAGTCGCCTTTCCCTGATGAATTCTCCGAATCAAATCACGACGATCCGCCGTCCCCTGCACCGCTTCGGCGTGGAAGGTGATATTCTTCACTCCAAGAACGAGGAACTCATCGATGCGATCGGCGGGATTCGTGACCATCAGGTGGATGTCGAGCGGGAGCGAGGTCTGCAGACATTGCACGACGGGAGCTCCGAAGCTGAGATTGGGAACGAAGTGTCCATCCATCACATCCACCTGCAGCCAATCGGCATGCTTCTCGATCGTCGAGACTTCGTCCTGCAGATGCGCGAGGTCGGCGGAGAGAATGGAGGGGGTGATGAGAATCGGACGCAATGGCATCAGATGCATGGTAGCACGAAGCATGGATAGAATTCAGACTTCAGAACACAGAGTTCAGTACAATGTTCTGAGGTCTGATCTCTGCATTCTGAACTCTATTCCAGATCCTTCACTCTCACCGCGTGCCTCCCTCCTTCGAAGTCCGTCGTGAGGAAAGCATCGACCATCGTCTTCGCAAGATCGAAATCGAGCATGCGCCCGCCGAGGCTGAGGACATTCGCATCGTTGTGCTGACGACTCAATGTTGCATCTTCGACCGTGCAGCAGCGCGCCGCGCGGATGCCATGGACTTTGTTCGCCGCAATCGATTCCCCGATCCCGCTCCCGCCGAAGACGATCCCGGGAATCCCCTGCTCCACGACGACCGCGCATCCCTTGCGGATCATCGCGGGATAGTCGACGGGTTCCTCCGAGAACGCCCCCTCGTCGATCGCGTCGACCCCCCGAGCGATCAAGTGCGCTTTGATGGCTTCTTTCAATGGAAAACCGGCATGGTCGGCGGCGAGAACGACTCGGGGGGGCTTGTGCATGGAACCAATGGTAAATTGAAAATTGAGAATTGAAAATTGATAATGCAGGAGGAATTCAGAATCGTGAATCGCTGCCATAATTCTCAATTCTCAATTCCACAGAGCCTCGTATACTTCCCCCATGCACCGATGTCTCATTGCCGCCAACTGGAAGATGTTCCCTCCCCCCGAGGGCTGGGATGCCATGGATTCTCCGTACCGGGCAACGAACGAGGTGGACGTGATGGTCTTTTCACCCTTCGTGTATTTGAAGACGTGCGTCGCGGCGGGCCTCCGGACGGGCGCGCAGTGCGGACATCCTGAGCCCACGGGCGCACACACGGGCTGCGTCAGCATGGCGATGATCGCGAGCACGGGATGCGAAGCCGTCCTGTGCGGACACTCGGAGCGCAGACGTGATCAAGGCGAGACGGATGAGTTCGTGGCAGCGCAGGCGAAGGCGGCTCTCACTCTCGGTCTCTTCCCCATCGTCTGCATCGGTGAGACGGCGAGCGAACGAAGCTCCGGAAAAGCCCATGAAGTGATCGAACGACAACTGCGGATCATCATTGATCATCTCGGTCCTTCGCCATTCGCAAATCGCAAATCGCAAATCGCAATTGCATACGAGCCTGTCTGGGCCATCAGCGGCGGCGATCTCACCAAGCCCGCCGCCAAAGCGTCGGATGCACAGGAAATGCACGCTTTCATCCGTTCACTGCTCCCCGAATCCGTTCGTGACGACATGCGCATTCTCTACGGAGGATCCATGAAAGCGGACAATGCCAAGGAACTTCTTTCGCAACCGGACATCGACGGAGGACTCGTGGGAGGGGCTTCGTTGAAGCCGGAGGAGTTTCGGGCGATTGTAAAATTTGCAGAGCAAATGGCAAACGGATGATATTCAGGGCAATGTGATTGACATGGCTTATTTTCAAGAATACATTCCGGTCACTTATTTCTTTCTCACAATTCTTATGCCAGGCCCTGAAGGAGTCGACAATATGGAAGCAATTGTCCCTCCAGCAAATGCAGAAGTTCCTGCTGTTCCGGGAATGAAGGAATTGGAAGAGGAACTCAAGAAAATTGTGACGCTTGATCAATGATCAATAGCAAGGCGATCCAACCCCGCACCGTGCGGGGTTTTTTTGAAAATCTCTCTTGGCAGGATCCGGGAGCGGGCCTTCGGCCCGCGTTCCCGAAGACTCATCATTCGCAACCCTTCGCTGCGTCTCAGGGCTAGCTCGTCATTCGCCATTCGTAAATCGTAACTCGTCATTCGTCATCCCCTCACCCACATTCCTCCCCCCACATTCTTCACCACTCCCGCAAGCTCCAGGAGCGTGAGGGCGGCATTGATGCGCGAGGCGGGAATTCCCGATCGCTCGACCAACTCATCGATGCGTTGCGGCATAGTGGTGAGAACGCCGAGCAAAACTTCTTCGTCATCCGATTGGGGAACGTACGACGACGCGGCGCGCGACTCGGGAACGACGATGCCGATTTCCTGGAGCACGTCCGCGGGATCCGTGACGAGTTTGGCGTGTCCGCGCGCGATGAGATCGTGACACCCCTGGAAGTGGGCATCGAAGATCTGGCCGGGGACGGCGAAGACGTCTCTGTTGTACTGGAGCGCGAGATCGGCGGTGATGAGCGCTCCGCTGTCGCGCGGCGCCTCGAGGACGACGGTCGCGAGCGAGAGCCCAGCGATGATGCGGTTCCTGGCGGGGAACGTGTAGGTGTCTGGCGGGAAGTCGAGCGAGAATTCGGAGAGGAGGAGCCCCCCGCTCTCGTGAATCTGCTGCGCGAGTTTTTCATTCGTTCGCGGGTAGATCGTCCCGAGTCCGTGCCCGAGCACCGCGACCGTCTTGCCTCTCGCTTTGATCGTCTCCGCGGCGACGGCGGCATCGATGCCATGTGCGAGCCCACTCACCGTGACGATCCCCGCGTGGACGAGGGGAGGGACGAAGGTTTCGACCACGCGTCGCCCGTACGGGGACATGCTGCGCGTCCCCACGAGCGCAACGCAGGGTTGATCGAGAATGGAGAGATCGCCGTGGACGGAGAGGAAGACCGGAGGATCGCCGATCTCGCGCAGACTTTTGGGATAGCGACCATCCGCGAGCGAGAGGAGATCGATCCCGCGCTTTTGGAGCTCCGCGGCATACCGCTCTTCATCGAAGTCCTCGAGCCGCAGGAGCGTCTTCTCCACCATCTCCTGGCGGCAGCCAAGCCCCTTCAGCATCTCCTCGCCCACGTGCCGCCGCGCGTCTTCGAGCGAACCGTACACCTGCACGAGCGCCTCGTACCGCTCGCGCGTGAGGACGTTGAGGTAGGACCAGAGGAAATCGGCATGGGACATGGATTGACCATAGCAGGAAATCAGCCCATCACTCGCGATTGTGCGCAAGGCTTCGCTTTTTCCGCAGCTGAATAAGCTCAGGGAGGTTCTGCCCATGGGCAGAACGGGAAGAGTGGAGCCGCCTCGGGGAGTTGAACCCCGGACCCACGGTTTACGATACCGTTGCTCTACCACTGAGCTAAGGCGGCGATGGTATATGGAAGAATGCCATGAAGGAGGCCAAAGAGTCCATGACAACCTCCTAACTGACACACGCCCGAGAGAGAAATTGCGTCTCTTTCCTGTCGAAGAACTCGAGGCAGTATCCAAGGGGGCCAAAGCCGAGCGAATCCGGAAACAAGCAACCGTTCTCTTGACGTCTGATCCGGAGATCGCCGTGCGAAAGAGACTGTGGCAGCTGCGGCAGCAATTGCACCGAGTCAGTATCAAGCAAATTCACACAATGCGTTCGCAAACCCAAGATCCTGCCGACAGAGGGGCACTGGAGATGCTCTTCGTGGAGAGAGCACGTGCGGAAGCGCGAGAGATGACGACTTCTGAGTTGCAGAGAATGGAAGAGAAAGAATGCAACTGGTTTCCGCTGCATGTCATTGTCGATGAAGGGCGTACACTCTCTCCGTGACCTTCCTCGTCATCTTCGCCGCAAACTCCCTGTACCTCTTCGTGATCCTCGCCGCGGTCATCGCGGTGGGGAAGATGGAGAGAGGCAGGCGGATCCAACTGCTGCGCATCGGAATCGTGAGCCTCCCGCTGACCTTGATCGTCGCGAGACTCGCGGGGTACCTGTACGACGATCCGCGTCCATTCGTCCTGGGGAACTTCACGCCGCTGATTGCGCACGCGGCGGAGAACGGCTTCCCCTCGGATCACACGCTCCTCACGAGCGCCATCGCGTTCCTCGTGCTCGCGTTCGAGAAGAAGATGGGGCTGTGGCTGCTCCTCCTGAGCGCGATCGTGGGCCTCGCGCGCATCGCTTCCGGCGTGCATCACGTGATCGACGTTGTCGGAGCCATTGCGATCAGCGCGGCCGTGCTCGTCGCGATTCTCTCGCTGCGGAAGAAGTCCGCTCCCTCCCTGCTTCGCCGACGCCTGCGATGAGGGGAGGCCGAAGACGCAAGAGACAAGATGCAAGATGCAAATAATTTTCCAGAGTCATTCTACATTCTTTATCTCTTGGTTCTTGTATCTTGTACCTTGCACCTTGTCTCTTGTCTCTTGAATTTCACCCGTATGAAACAATCCTTGCAGCAAACGGCCCACCGGTTCTTCGTCCTCGGGATGGCGGTGAAGGGCATCGACGGCATCCTGGAGCTCGTGGGCGCGATCTTCCTCTTCATGGTACGTCCGGAGAATTTGACTGCCCTTGCGGTCTTCCTCACGCAGCATGAACTGAGCCAGGATCCAGGCGACCTCATCGCGAATGCGATCGTCACGATCACGCAGGATCTCACCGTGAGCGCGAAGCTCTTTGGAGCCTTCTACCTTCTCATCCACGGCTGCGTGAAGATCTTGCTCGTCTGGAATCTTCTCAAGGAACGACTCTGGGCTTTCCCTGTCTCGCTCGGGATACTGGGCCTCCTGACCATCTTCCAACTGTACCGCTTGAGCGTCCATTTCTCCCTCGGGCTCGGCATGCTGACCTTGATCGACGTCGTCGTGATCGGATTGATCGGAATGGAGTGGAAATTCCGTAGAAAGAAATGCAGGAACACTGAAGAAAATGAGAATGTGTCATGGTCAGGATGGTGAGGTGGCTGGAACGAAATCCCCCCTCACCCATATCCATACTTCTTCACGAACATCGTCTTCGCCATCTGCACCGTCGTGAGGTAGGTGAGGACGATGCCGGAAAGCGCGAGGATAGCAGCGGCGGGCAGCACTGCGAAGTGGAAGGCGTTCGCGAGATGGGAGAACGGGATCGCGAGGCCGACGATGGAGAGGAAGACGGAGGAAACGAGGAGGAGCGTGCTCGGGCGGCTCTGCGTGAAGGGGATTTTGTCCGTGCGGATCACGTGGATCACGAGCGTCTGGGTGATGAGCGATTCCAGGAACCATGCGGTGTGGAAGGGCACCTGTCCCAGGTGGAACGCAAGCAGGAGGACCGCGAAGGTGAGAAAATCGAAGAAGGAACTGATGGGCCCGAAGACGAGCATGAAGCGCCGGATGGATTTGATGTCCCACTTGCGGGGCTTGCGGACGGAATCCTCGTCCACCTCATCCGTCGGGATCGCGAGCTGCGAGAGATCGTAGAGGAAGTTATTCAGGAGCACCTGGATGGGGAGCATCGGGATGAAGGGCAAGAGGAGACTCGCGCCGGTCATGCTCAGCATGTTGCCGAAGTTGCTGCTCGTGCCCATGCGGATGTACTTGATGATGTTCCCGAAGGTCTTGCGCCCTTCGATGACGCCTTCCTGGAGGACGGTGAGACTCTTCTTGAGCAGGATGAGGTCGGCCGATTCCTTGGCGATGTCGACGGCGTTATTGACGGAGATCCCCACGTCCGCCGCCTTGAGCGCGGGGGCGTCGTTGATGCCGTCGCCGAGGAACCCGACGACGTGCTGGTTGGCGTGGAGTGCGTGGATGATGCGCTCCTTCTGGAGAGGAGAGAGACGCGCGAAGACGTTCGTCGTCCGGACGGCTCTGCGCAGGTCTTCATCCCCCATCGCCTCGATCTGATCGCCCTCCATCATCCCCTTCACGTCGAGCCCCACTTCGCTGCAGATCTTGCGCGTGACGAGCGGGTTATCGCCCGTGAGCACTTTGACCTCGATCCCCAGCTTGTGGAGAGCATCAATCGTTTCTTTGGCGGTCGGTTTGGGCGGATCGAGGAAGGCAAGGTAGCCGCGCAGGATGAGGTCACGCTCGTCGTCCCGGGAGAAACTTCGCTCCGTCGTCTCGATGTCTCTGTAGGCGACGGCGATCACGCGGAAGCCCTCGCCGCTCAGCTTGTCGTACTCCTCCTTGAGGAAACTCAGCTTCTCCTTCTCGATTGGATACACTTCCTCGTGAAGCTTGTAGTGGCTGCAGCGCTTGAAGATCTCCTCAGGAGCTCCCTTGGCGATGAGCCGATGCTTGTCGTTCATGAGGACGACGACCGACATGAACTTGCGCGAGAAATCGAAGGGGATCTCGTCGATCTTCGCGATGTCCTCCAGCACGATCTTCTGGTGGCCGAGGATGGTGCGGTCGAGGAGCCCCTTGAGGCCGGTCTGGAAGAAACTGTTGATGAAGGCGTAGCGGAGCACGGTCTCATCCTGGTTGCCCACAACGTCGCAGAAGCGCTCGAGGACGATTTTATCCAGCGTGAGCGTGCCGGTCTTGTCGGTGCACAGCACATCCATCGCCCCGAAGTTCTGCATGGAGTTGAGTCGCTTCACGATCACGTTCTTCTTCGACATCGCGATCGCCCCCTTGGAGAGATTCATCGCGACGACCATCGGGAGCATCTCCGGCGTGAGCCCCACGGCGACGGCGAGCGAGAAGAGCAGCGCCTCGATCGTATTGCCCTTCGAGAGCACGTTGATGGCGAAGATGATCGCGATGAGGACGAGCATGGTGCGGATCATGAACCACGTGAGGCGGCGGATGCCTCTGTCGAAGCTGGTATCGACGTGCATCGTGGCGAGGCGCCGCGAGATCTCGCCGAACTGCGTGGCGAGGCCCGTCTTGATGACGAGCCCCAGCGCCGTGCCGCTCACCACACTCGATCCCATGAACGCGATGTTCGCGAGGTCGGCAATGCTGCAATCCTCGGTTGCGACGGGGGCCGGGAACTTCTCAACCGGAAGCGATTCTCCCGTGAGGGACGCCTGATTGATGAAGAGATCTTTGGAGGAGAGAATGCGCAGATCCGCCGGGATCATGTCCCCCGCGAAGAGATCGACGATGTCCCCCGGCACGATCCGGCTCATCGTCACCTCGCGCGATTTTCCGTCGCGGTACACGGTGGAGGTGGAACGGACCATTTCGCTGAGCTTCTCTGCCTCTTTTCCCGCGCGGAACTCCTGGAAGAAGGAGAGCAGCACGCTGATGACGGCCATCGACGTCACGAGCACGCCGCTGATGTGGTCACCGAGCACGAACGAGAACGCTGCGATGATCAGCAGAACGACGACGAGAGGATTCCCGAACTTCAGCAGGAATTGGAAGACGACGCTGTGCCTCTTCTTGCGTGCAAGCTCATTGGGGCCATACTCCTCGAGCAATTCCTCCGCGCGCGCGCTCCGGAGACCCTTGAGGGACGTGCCGAACTTCCCGAGAAGGATCGTCGATTCGACGCCGGCGAACTGCGCGTACTCGGCGCACTTGTTCGGAATCTGCCTGCCGCTCTTGAGGAAGCTGCGCATGGGATGCAATGGAGGAATGCGGAGGAAACACGGTGAAGATCCGAAAAAGGCTAGTGATGGGTATGATCCTTGGCAAGCATTCGGAAAGTGTCCATGATCGTGGGTCTAGGATGAGGACTTCTACCCTCTTCCTTTCTTCCCCATGGCCACGTCCATCTTCAAGAACAATTTCCCCGGAGCGGAGAAACTCCAACAGGCAGTCGATACTGCCGACTACATCATCG
>JACOTD010000086.1 GCA_016178535.1 Candidatus Peregrinibacteria bacterium | reverse complement strand
GAGCGACCCCCGCGCCGGAGAATCCGGATTTGCCGTCGAAGACCGCCCACTCGATCATCTCTCGGATCGGGAGGGAGGCGAGGAGGGAGGCGGTCGCGTAGCATCCCGGATTCGCGACGAGCATGGCGCTCTCCAATTCCTCCCCGGCGAACTCGGTGAGCCCGTACACGGGTGGGGGACCGGTAGAAGTGTAGGTGAGTCCGTACGTTCGCTCGTACACGCTGGGATCCTTGAAGCGGAAATCAGCCGAGAGATCGATCACGCGGATCCCTTCCTGGAGGAATGCCCCCGCATCGCGCATCGCGATGCCGTGGGGAGTGGCGAAAGACACGCAGTGCGGACGGCGCTCGATCATCGCGGAAATCGTCAGATGCTCGTAATTGAGTGCGGCTTCGAGAGATCGCGTTCCCGCTCTCGATTCCGAGTGCAAGAAGCAGAGCTCAACGTTGTGGTCAGCAGCAAACAGTGCCGCCAGTTCCCGCCCAACGAAGCCCGATGCCCCCACGATGCCGACGCGGATGGGAAGGTGCGTCATGTTTTGTAGTGGGCGTTGATATCCACGTAGGCATGCGAGAGATCGCAGCCCCAAGACAGCGCTTCCGCCACCCCTCGGCCCAGATCGACGGTGATGACCAGATCCGGTTCGCGAAAAATCTCCTTCGCATCGATGGGGGGAGCGGAGCCTCTGTCCCAGACGATCGTTTCGTTGAGCGAGACGCGGACGGTGCGGGGATCGACGTTCTCGTGGAGGGATCCCATGGCGCTCATCACCCGTCCCCAGTTGGGGTCGTGCCCGTGTGCCGCACACTTGACCAGATTCGATGACACGATCCGCCGCGCCATCGTCGTCGCTTCCGCCTTCGAGGCAGCTCCCGCGACATGGCAGGTCAGAAGCATCGTCGCCCCCTCCCCGTCGCGCGCGATCTGCATCGCAAGGCTCTCGGTGGCTGTGAAGAGCGCTTGCCTGAATTCCGTCTCCGACACGGGAATCTTCTGACTCGCGAGCACGACTGCGGCGTCGTTGGTCGATTCGCAACTGTCCACGGAGATCCGGTTGAACGTCTCGTCGCAGATCTCCTTCCACGCGCCGTCCAACCATTCCTTCTCGATGCGCGCGTCGGTGAGGACGAACGCGAGCATCGTCGCCATGTCCGGGCAGATCATTCCCGATCCTTTGGCGAAGCCGAGGATCGTCGCCTCCCCGCACCGCACGCACGCGATCTTCTCCACGGTGTCTGTGGTGAGGATTGCCCGCGCGAAGCCCCCAATGTCATCATCCGGCTTCGCCGCGAGCAGCGGGATGCCCCTCTCGAATTTCTCGAGCGGGAGCGGGGGGCCGATCTTGCCCGTGCTGAAGACGAGCACCTCTTCGACCGCGCAATCAAGAGACTCTGCGGTGATCTCCGCGCACCGCTTGGCGCTCGCGAGTCCCGCCGTACCCGTGCAGGCGTTTGCGAAGACGGCATTGATGAGGAGCGCTCTCACCGTTTCCGAACGCGAGAGATGCTCCCGGTTCACGAGGATGGGAGCCGCGGGGAAGGAGTTCTTGGTGAAGAGCGCCGACGCCGTAGCGCCGTCACGCATCGTCACGAGGACGGCGTCACGCGTTTCCCGCAGTCCGATGCTGCTGCTGGCGAGGGAAAATCCGAAGGGAAGCGATGGAGGTTCGTTCATGCGAAGAATTCAAAAACCGCTGAGTGGACGCAACACTACCCTTCTCGTTTCGAATTTCTAGCCCATGTGTTTGCTCGTTCTCCAGTCAAACGCCTAACAAGAAAACGAGAGAACGAGAGAACAAGACGACGTCCACCGTTGTCGAAGACATCGTGAATGACGTTCCTGGAGGCAATACTAGAATCCGAACATCCCCTCGAGCGAAATCGATCCGCCCCCAAGCAAGAGGAGCGCCGCGCACCCGCCGAAGAGCACGAGATCGAATTCCCAGCCAGTCTTATCCTGTGCGGCGAAGGGGATGTGCCACTCCTGCGTCTTCTTGTAGAGAGCGCCGACCATGATGATTCCCAGGCCCACTGCCGCAAGCTGCGTGAGGAAGCCGAGAACCATCGCGAGGCCGCCGAGGAGTTCCGCCCATCCGATGAACATCATGAAGCCGCCGCCCATCGCGCCCTTGAGCTTGGGCTGGCAGTGATAGAGGAAGACGGCGCCGATCGTGAGCCGGAGAATCAGGAGCCCCCAACTGGAGTAGCCTAAGAGGAACGAAAGAACCATAGAGAGAGGGGAAGGAATCAACGAGTCATTGTACCGGAGTTGCCGGTCTTTTCCAGCTCTTTTGGACGAGTGGAATTTTTTGTATCTTGCCTGTCCTGAGCTCAGCCGAAGGGTATCTTGCTCCTTGTATCTTCCTTCCATTCTTTTGATCCTATGCCTGCTGCCGAAAACGACTGGCGCTCCTTCCAAAAGCCTCCCGCCGCCGAACTTCAATCCCGTCTCACGCCCAAGGAATACGAGGTCACACAGGAGGAGGGGACGGAGCCCCCCTTCGACAATGCCTACTGGAACAATCACCAGGATGGGATCTACGTGGACGTCGTCTCGGGCGAGCCGCTCTTCAGTTCACGCGACAAATACGATTCCGGCACCGGCTGGCCGAGCTTCACCTGTCCGCTCGAGGCGGGGAATCTCAAGGAACTCCAGGATCGTCGCCTGTTCATGCCCCGGACCGAAGTGCGAAGCAAACGTGCCGATTCCCACCTGGGGCACGTCTTCCCCGACGGTCCCGCGCCCACGGGACTTCGTTACTGCATGAATTCCGCCGCATTGCGGTTCATTCCAAAGGAACGTTTGGAAGAGGAGGGGTATGGGGAGTACGCAAAGCTGTTTTCGTAAGGCGCCGATTTCGCTTCCTCCGCGTCGTCGTCACGTGCCCGTAGCGCTTGGCGGCCTCGAAGCTCAGATCGAAGATCGCGCGCAGCGCATCGGCGATCTCCTGGCTCGCGATGATGATCCCGAGCTTGTCCTTCCACGAGGCGATGTTGATCTTGTTGTTGTACATCTGGATCTCCGGTGTCCACGTGAACTTCTCTGTTGGCACGAGCGCGCTCTCGCGCAATTCCTCGCGATCCCGCTTCTGCCCCGCACGCGCCATCGCCGTATCCGGGTGAATCGACTGCATCGGGATGCCCGCTTTCGCCCGCCGCTTGAAATAATTGGGGAAGTAGCCGGGAAGTGCTCTGTACAGATCGTCGTACGATGCCCAGGACTTGAGTCCATTCTTCGCCGTCAGCGTGTCCTCGTACACTTTCTCCAGCCCGGCAATACCTTCGTAGAAGGTGATCTTTGGACGCCCCTGCGCCCAGTGCCGAACGGAGAGTTCCTCACCGTATTGTTCGAGCAACTCAATCTGCCGCGCGCATTCCTCGTCCATCCGCAGCCGCTTAGCGTTCAGGAACCGCACGAGATTTTCCTTGCTCTCAGTCGAGTAGTACTGCGTCTTCGCCCGGCTCGATTTCACGAGCAAGCCCTTCTTCACGAGTGCATCCAGGATGCTGCGGACGGTATTCCTCGGCATTTCACACACTCTCGCGATGCTGGATGCGGGTTGCGATCCCAGTTCGAGGACTTTGAGGAAGATCCTGATCTCCTTCTCGGTCAGCTGGAATGATTTCAGGAGGGTGGCGAGCATAGAGCCAGTATAGGTGACGAAAACTGATCGTCAAGAGATGATTGACCTGTGAAAAATATGATGTTGAATATATTTCCTGATCACAGGACATGATTCTCGATGATGACTTCAGAATGAGGAAATTCTATTCCGCATACTTCCTATCGTTTTATGACGAAGATCACCAGTCCGACACCGCTGACGCCATTGCCATCTGATCCGCGTATCTTCGTGAAGCGGGAGGATCAGAATCCGTGTGGAACCCACAAGGATCGGCGCAACGCTCTCGCAGTTCAGCGGGCCCTCGATGCCGCTATTCATATGTTGGTGACGATCACCTCGGGGAATCAAGGTTGTAGTTTGAAGTTCCTGGCGGAGGGCACCGGCATTCGAGTCGTGAACATCATCGATGCGCATGTCGATCCGGCGATTGAACAGGCTCTCGTGCAGGCGGGAAGTGCAGTCCGCCGCGCGTCACTCTCGCGAGAATTGTCTTCCGAGGAGATCATCGCCCTCGCGCGTCGCAACTGTAGCGAGAGGATCATGGACGTGACTCATGGATATGAAGACGCGTTCATTTCCATCATCGAAGAACTACAATCCCTGTGCCCGGATGTCATCGTGGCTCCCGTGGGGAGCGGCGAACTCTTCGTCGGTCTGCACCAGGGCATCGAATTGTACGGACTCCCCACTTCCCTCATCGGCGTCGGCGTCCGTGCCACGAGGAACAGCATTGCCGACAAACTCCCCGCTCGATGGACGCCGTACCGCGATCAAATCCAGTCCATCCTGCGCGATCCACGTCATCGCTTGCTGCGCCTTACGGAAGCGGAAGTCCGAACGTGTGTGGAGCGGGCCCGGGAAGAGGGGATTCCCATGGAGCCCTCGGCAGCCGTCGTTCTGGGTGCCATCGACCGGTTGCCCGAAGATGCGAGGAACGTTGTCCTGATCAATACGGGGAAGGGGTTGGTGCCAGAGAGATAAATAAACAAAATTTCAAAATCTGTTTCTCTGGGCGCGATCCGCAAGCCGAAGGCCCGCTCCTCGGGAGATAAAAATTACTTTCGGAGATTCATCGTTGTTGCAGTTCTTTCTCATGACGAGTTCGAGGAACTGGAACTTCCCGGCGTGAGTGATTTGCATTTGCTGGGGGAACCGCTGCACGTGTAGCCCAATTCCATTTGGCAATCGCCGCTGCAGCCATCCCCGCTCGCCTTTCCTCCATCGTCGCATGTCTCATTCCCCGCCACGACGCCATCGCCGCACTGGATGTAGCATTGGCTCGGCTGTCCGAGACAGTGATACCCCGTTTCCAGCGTGCAGGTGCCGCTGCAACCGTCTCCTCCATTCGTATTCCCGTCGTCGCATTGCTCGGTTCCCACCACGATGCCATCCCCGCAGCCCGTGAAAATGGTCTTGCTGGACACGGTTGCGGTCTGCGTCACTCCCGCGCTGGAACTTGAGGAGAGCATATTGATGGCGCGGTGCGAAAGGCGACCGGACGATGCGCTCGACGACGCCGAAGCACTGGAGGCGACGGGGGCCGATGAGGAGCTGGAGACGATGGGTGCAGGCGAGGAAGAAGAGGCCGAAGACGTCGTCGGCTCCGGGGGAGCCGCTTGATGCACCAGCGGAGCACTCGAGGCGATCTTCCCCTTCTGGCACACGCTCGGCTGGCCGGCGCACACGAACCCCGTCTCGAGCGCGCAGGCATCGCTGCAGCCGTCCGCATTCGTCGTGTTCCCGTCATCGCATTGTTCGCCTCTCTCGATGATGCCGTTGCCGCATGAACTTTGGTGCTGTGCCTCTCCCGGGACGCAAACGCTCGGAGAGCCGCTGCAGGCGTATCCCACTTCGATGCCGCACAGCGTACAGCCATCTCCGTACCAGGCATTGCCGTCATCACACTGCTCTCCGGATTCTACGATGCCGTTCCCGCAGACGGCTCCGCTCGCGGAACTCGCCGCGCTCGCCGCAGCATTCATCGCCTTTATCCTCGCCGAGGGCTCGGGAGTGAAGATCACGTACGCCGCCCATCCCAGCGATCCCACAATGGCGGCGACGAGCGCGATGATGATCAGAATGTTTTTCACATCAGAAAAGTATACCAGAAAATTGCCCGACGCCGAAGCCTCTGATCTGTATACGGGGAAATTTCTCGATGAAGGGTCAATGAAAAGATAACTTTACAGTTCGGCGTTCGCTGACCGTTTCCTTCATTCCATCCTCACTCTCGGATACGCTATGCCCATGCAAATTTTCGCATTGGAAACCAATCGGGAGAAGTTCAACAGGAGTTTCCTCTCGGCCGATGAAGCCGTCATCCTCTGCGTGCGATTCCATCCCTTTCTCCTCCTGACGCGCTTCTTGCTCGCGTGTCTCTCCACGGCGATTCTCGTCGGTGTTCTGTGGATTCTCTGGATTGTGGGCGTGCCGCTGCCATGGCTCACCATCAGCGGAGCCATCGTCTGGTTCTTCTTCATTTTCCTGCGCATTGTCGGCGCGTACATCGATTGGCGCTACGACGTGGTCCTCCTCACGAACGAAAAGCTCGTCGTCGTGAACCAGGCATCCATCTTCCGCCGCGAGATCCGGCAGATGAACCTGGAGAATCTCGCCTCCGTCACTGTGGAAACGCAGTTCTGGAACATCTTTCCCTTCGGCGTCCTCTGTTTCGATCTCAAGGAAGGAACGGGCCAGCGCCTCTCCCTCACGTACATTCCCCATGCGGCCAAGGTTGCCTCCGTCATCAGCGATGCGCTCACGCTCTATGAGAGGCGGAGGACGGGGTGGTCAGGGCGGGAGGTGACGGATGAGCAACAACAAAGCATGTCACCCTGAGTAGCGCCGCTCGTCGCGCTTCGATACGCTCGGCACCGCGGTGCCTCGCTACTCAGCGTGACATCGCGGCGGCGCGTGTCGAAGGGCGACATGCGTCCAGAGTTTTTCAGAATCCTCTCAATACGCCTTCGCGTACAGCGCCATCGTTGTCGCGGGTTTTCCCGAGAACGGATCCGGTTTTCCTTGTACGCTCATCTCCTCTTCGGGGAGGAGCCGAATGGTCGCCTTCGTTTCGTCCTTGATGTGTTCCGCCGTCTCGATACTTCCATCCCAGGGAGCCCATACGAAGCCTCCGTCGCCGTCGATGATCTTTGTGAATTGGTCGCGTGTTTCGACCGTGTGCGTGTGCGAGCGCATGAAGTCTTCCGCTTGAGAAAGGAGCGTCTGCTGAATGTCTTCGAGGAGCTTCTGCATTGCGGTCACGGTCAATTGATCCATTGGCATCGCCTCCTTCGCGCCCGTGTCTCTGCGCGCGAGCATCGCCTGTTTCTTCTCCAGATCCTTCGGTCCCAGTTCGATGCGCACCGGCACGCCCTTCACTTCCCATTCGTTGAACTTGAAGCCCGGGGATTTCTCCTCGCGGTCATCCACCGTCACGCGGATCGATCCCGCCAGATTTTTCTCGAGCGTGTGGCATTCTTCGAGCACAGCGGTCTCCTCGCCGTCCGTCTTGTAGATGGGCACGATCACCGCTTGGATCGGAGCAAGGGTCGGGGGCAGGCGCAATCCTTTCTCATCCCCGTGCACCACGATCACCGTCCCGATGATGCGCCAGGAGAGCCCCCAGCTCGTCATCCACGGACGCTGCTTCTTGCCTTCCGCATCCAGGAAACTCACGTCGTACGCTTCCGAGAATCCCTGCCCGAGATTATGCGAAGTCCCCGCCTGGATCGCTTTCCCATCCTTCGCGAGCGCCTCCGTCGTGAGCGTGTAGAGCGCTCCGGCGAACTTCTCGTGATCGGGTTTCTTCCCCTTCATCACGGGGAATGCCAGAAACTCCCGGTCGTGCGCGGCGTACATGTCCAGTGCCGCGCGGACCATGGCGTCGGCATCATCCTTCGTCGCGTGGCAGGTGTGCCCTTCTTGCCACAGGAATTCGAGCGTGCGGAGGAAGGCGCGCGTGCGCATCTCCCAGCGCACGATGTTCGCCCACTGATTGATCTTGAGCGGCAGATCGCGGTAGGAGCGAACCCAGCGCGCGAACGTGGTGTAGATGATCGTCTCGGACGTGGGCCGCACGTAGAGTTTCTCGTTCAGTTCCTTCCCTCCGCCGTGCGTCACGACCGCGCACTGGGGCGCAAAGCCCTCGATGTGCTCCTTCTCCTTCGCGATCACCGATTCTGGAATGAAGAGCGGGAAGTATGCGTTCTGCACGCCGAGTTTCTTGATGCGTTGGTCAAGATCTTTCTGAATGGCTTCCCAGAGAGCACAACCGTACGGCTTGAGGATGATGCAGCCCTTCACGTCGGCATGCTCGGCGAGCCCGGCCTGCTCGATCACGTCGAGGTACCATTGGGGGAAATCGGTCGCTTGGGAGGCGAGGCGGGGCACAGTCGAAGTATAGGGAAAGGAACAGATGAAGAGAAGAAAGATCCACTGCGAAATTGAAAATTGAGAATTGAAAATTAATAATTTTCTCTGGCGTTGCCATCAAGAAAGACTGCCATAACTTTCAATGATCCATTTTCAATTTTCAATTCTCAAAACATCCCACTCACCCAAATGCCCGCCATCGTCACGACCGTGCCGAAGACGATGCCACCCACGACTTCGCCGAAGGAATGCCCCAGCCGTTCCTTCAAGTGCTCCCAGTGCTGCAGGCGATTGAGGAGCTTGGCCTGTTCGCCGATGGCCCTGCGCGAGCTCATGGCGTCGTACCACGTGAGGCAGGCGAACACGAAGGCGATTGCGAACTCCGGTGAGGTCGTCCCGAGTGTGCGCCCCACGATAATCACCAGTGATACGACGAACGCGGAATGGCTGCTCGGCATGCCGCCGGGCTGGAGGATCTTCTCGTGCCAGTTGCCGGTCTTGAGTCCATGGAGCACCACCTTCGTGAATTCCGAGAGGAGCGCCACGACGACGGGAATGAGGAAGAGATAATCGCGGAAGAGGTGCATGGGGGAGAGTGTAGCGCAAGCAGTCAGAAGAGATTCACTGAAGGACGAGGTCGACGCCGCTGTACTCTTCTCTCTTCGTGATTTTGTTCTTCGTATTTATTTTGAAATTATCCGTTCGTTCTGTGAGGTGTTTGATCAGCTCGATCGCTTGGGTCGTATCCATCGTGTCTTCTTCCTTTTTCGTCGTGATAAGCGGCAGCTTTCCTTGCACGACGAGATCGAGTCCTGAACCATTCCAGAAGGCCTTTTCGATTGTGATTGTCGCAGAGCGAGTAGCAGCAATTCCCCCTGGCACCCTCTTGCAGACACTCACCAGCCCTTGAGGTCTGCATGACGAGGTGATAGATGCCGCAGGAACCATTTTCTGCGCCATCTGCAAGAGTGACAGGAGCAAGAAATTGTCTTGCAGAAGCCAT
>JACOTD010000088.1 GCA_016178535.1 Candidatus Peregrinibacteria bacterium | reverse complement strand
TAGGCGTGGGAATCGGGAATTACCCTCCTACGAACCTTTCCTGATCTTTCTTCTTCTGTTGTAACCCTATCGTGCGCTCATGCTCATTTGGGTGTACGAAATCTTCCTCCTCCATGCTCATTATTCGATGAGAAAAGACTTTTGATGACTTCCCCGGGTTCATCACCCACACCCTCGACAGACCTGCACCCGCTGTTCCTTCCCATATGTAGTCGTGTCAATAGCATTTGCTCTCGTCCAGATGCCACGATCATAGAAGGGATTGTCGTGACGAAGCAGGAGTTCGCTGCGTTGGCTCTCAAGCGTGAAGAGTTTCATGGGGAATGGAATTACAAGCTCTCTCCTCGTATTCCGACAGCGTAGGTCTGGGCATTTGTTTCCTTACGAGTCCTTAATCGAACCCTCAGACGCGAGGAAATAGATCCTATCGATGGTCCCATTGTCCGCCAATTGTTTGAAGAGGCGGCGAGAGGGGTCCATGGTTTGCCTCAGCTGCGCAAACTCAGCTACAGCATGGGGCTCAGGGCACCCAAGACCGGAAAGATGCTGAGCAAGCATGCAATTGAAAACCTGCTCACCAATCCCTATTACTATGGAGTCATCCAGTACAACAGCCAGATCTACGATGACACTCATATTCAGGAGAAGACCGGCGATCCAAACCGTAAGATCCAGCACGAGGCGCTGATCAATAAAGAACTTTTCGAGGAGGTGCAATTCGCCCTCTGCAAGCGCGGTAAAGGGAAGTATCGGAAACATAATTACACGTTCGGCAGTTGTTTCCTCCAATGCGGTGAATGCGGCGGTTCTGTCACTGCGGAGCGCCAGCGTTATCATGTCTACTATCACTGCAGTCGTAATCGCGGTCACTGCTCGCAGATCCAGTGGACAAGAGAGGAAGTGATTAGCGAGGCATTTAGCGACCTCCTCTACAGTGTCAAATTGCCGCAGTCGTATCTCGATTTCGCATTCTTGAAATTGAGGAGTGTTCACGCCTATGAAGCGCAGTTCACCGATGCCCAGCGCCGTAAGCTCCAAAGCCAGCTCAATGCGTGCCAGCAGCGACTCGATGCTCTCCTCCAGCTGAAGATCTCACCAAGCAATGTGGACGGATCCATGCTTTCGGACGATGAATACCTGAAGCAAAAGAAAGTAATCAAGGATGAGTTCGATATAGTGCAGAAGCAGCTGACAGCCGTGCAGCAGCAGGGACTCAACTGGATTGATGACTGCGAAAACTTCTTCAGATTCACACAACAACTCGCAACGAAATTCCTCAGCGCCAATGTGTCTGTCGAGGATAAAAAGTCGCTCCTGCTCATTGTATGTTCGAACATTATTCTCAAGGACCATACTTTGGCTATGGACTACAGAGAACCCTTCAAATCGCTCATGGAATTTCCGCTTTCTGGAATGCCCGAAAAAACCAAATTCGAACGCGAAAAAGTGCTAGCACAAGCCGAAAAACCGGAAATTGTAGAGTATTGGCTGGGGAGGAGGGATTCGAACCCCCGCGTGACGGGTTCAGAGCCCGTTGCCTTACCGCTTGGCTACTCCCCAAGGAGAGCAAGATTGTAACAGATGATGTATCTGCGATGGCCCTCCGTAGCCTTGCCGTGCAAAGAGCATAGCACGAAAAAAACCTCAGAGATGACAAGATGGATTCGCATAGAACCTCAAACATTCCTTTCCGCAACGCCTGGCACTTCGCGATTTCCCGCAACGTGCGTAGGATGCTCCCCATGGACGAGAGTCCGTACTCGTTTCGTCCTCTCAGCGAATGCCGATCAGAAAACTCTTGACGTATTCTCTGACGGAAGGATTGTGCCTTGCCCCGCATCCCCATGCTCAAGGAATTCAAGGAATTCGCACTGCGCGGCAGCGTGATCGATCTCGCCGTCGGGGTCGTGATCGGCGCCGCGTTCGGCAAGATCGTCGCGTCGCTCGTCAACGATGTCATCATGCCACCCTTGGGACTCTTCTTCAGCGATGTGAAGATCGAGAATCTCTATCTCAATCTTTCGGGCAAGCACTACGCCAACCTTGCCGATGCCAAGGCGGCCGGCGCGGCGACCGTCAACTACGGCGTCTTCCTGAATGCCGTCATCGAATTCCTCATCATTTCCTTCGCGATTTTCATTCTTGTGAAGCAGATCAACCGGCTGCGCAGGCCGCAAGAATCGACGACGAAGGCATGTTCCTTCTGTTGCTCCTCCATTCCCGCGAAGGCTCTGCGATGTCCGCAGTGCACGTCCACCCTGAAGGAGTGATGTCCGTTCCCGGCCGATCGGCTTATTCTCCCATGAGCCACCACATCCGCAGCAGACCATCAAAAAGGCCTTTCCATTGGAGAAGACTGTGGCTTCCATAAGGATAATCCTGTATGCTATTCTTTTTCAGATGCGTATATGAAGAAACTGGTTCCCATCCTCTACACGGCAAGCATCCTCCTTGGCAGCTTCTGCCCGATGTCGATGGCATCCGCGATGCAGCCATTCCAGCCAATGGAGCGTATTTCGCAGGCGCAGGAAGCAGTCATGAGCCCATATATTCCCATGACCTTCGTTGCCCCGATGTCGGTGGCGCCGGTGATGGTTCGTCACGTTGAGTCCTCACCAATTGCCATGGCTCCGGGAGGATGCCCCGGAGGGAGTTGCGTCATGACAGATCACTGGCTGAAACAAGAAATTGCCATGTCTGCGGCGGCTGGAGATGTCTATGGAGGGGCAGCCTTTCCCGCAATGATGCGTTCGGTTGCCGATTCGCTTTCATCGAAGACCTGGACGCCGCCGCTTACGAGCGGCTCCCATTTTGCCAACACCATTACCACGATTGTTCTGATAGTGTGAAGAGAGATACAGACAATGAGTGCTGATATCAGTCAGCCTGTGTTGCTTTGTACCCTTTTCACATTCTCACTATGGCGAACGAATCGGAACATCAACGTTGTGCGGAACTCCGCATCGGAGGAATGACCTGCGCGAGCTGTGAGATCATGCTCGAACGCAAGCTCAAGAAGGTGCCGGGCGTCCTATCGGTGCATGTCGATCACCGCACCGGCAAGGCGACGATTGTGGCCGATGCGAATGCGCTCCCCGATGGCGAGCAGATCGAGTCTGTTGTCCGCGATGCAGGCTACCGCCTCATCGATGGATCGTCAGCGCAACCTTCACACGAACGCCACGAGAAGGCCGTCCTGAAAGTCTGCATCGACGGCATGGCCTCTTCAAGTGACGAGCGGCTCCTACGTGAGAGGCTCAAGCTCGTCCCCGGCGTCCACAATGCCTCGGTCCACTCACATCGCGGCACCGCCAACATCTACTACAAAGGAGAGCAGCCGCTCTGGGATGATTTCAAGGAAGCAGTCGAAAGCGTGGGCTATCAGATGCGTCATCCCGACGAAGCGCCATCGGAGATCGAGCCGCCTCATCGTAAATGGATGGAGATTGGTGCGTGCCTCCTCGTGATCTTCGCGCTCTTCAAAATCCTCCAAGCATTCAGCATCGTCAGTTTTGTCTCCTCTACTGCAGGAGCGGCCACGTTCGGCGGCATTTTCCTCATCGGTCTTGTTGCTGGCACAAGCAGCTGTCTCGCCGTGACGGGAGGTCTCCTCCTCAGTATGGCGGCGAAGCACAATGAAATGCATCAGGCGGAGACGAGATGGGAGAAGTTCAAGCCGCTCCTCTCCTTCAACATCGGACGACTCGTCTCGTACTTCATCTTCGGAGGTATCGTCGGGATCATCGGCCATTCCATCACGCTCACACCGCGCATGACCGGTTACATGAACATCGTCGTTGCGCTCGTGATGCTCTCCCTCGCACTCTCGATCCTGAAAGTCATTCCGAAGGGCAAGTTTGGCATCCGCCCGCCGAAAGCGCTCTCGCACTGGATCGCCAATCTCACAGAGAGTGGGCATCCCGGCGCCCCCTTCGCTCTCGGTGCTGGGACGTTCTTCCTTCCCTGCGGCTTCACGCAGTCGTTGCAACTCATCGCGCTCGCCTCGGGCAGCTTCCTCACGGGCTCACTCACGATGTTCATCTTCGCGCTCGGGACGCTCCCCACACTCATCGGCATCAGTGCCATTTCATCCGCGGCCGAAGGCAGCTTCTCACGCGTTTTCCTGCGCTTCTCGGGCGCACTTGTCTTGATTCTGGCTCTCTTCAATCTCAATAGCGGCCTTCTCCTCACGGGCGTGGATGCTCAAGAAATCATCAGTTCGACCTTCAGAGGAAGCACGCCCGTTGCCTATGCGGGCAATGATCCGAACGTCACTCAGAACGCCGACGGATCGCAGACCATCAACATGCGTGTTACGGCGTACGGCTACGAACCTAATTCCTTCACCATTAAAGCTGGAAAGCCGACAACGGTACAAGCAACGGCTGATGCCGGCATTAGCGGATGTACGAGTGTTCTGACCGCTCCCACCTTTAGCCTCACGAAGTACCTCCAAGCAGGCAGCACAAATGCGCTGGGGCCTTTCACTCCCACTCAAGACTTCATCCTGACCTGCGCAATGGGTATGGTACGAGCAAACGTGCGTGTCGCAGGGACAGCGGAGGCCGCTGCAGATGCTCCGACTCCGTCCGCGTTGGGAGCTGCCCAAATTCCGGCAAATGCGCAGGTGGTTGACCTTACATGGACGAGCTATGGCTACTCGCCACCCATTCTAGAAGTGGAACAAGGAAGAAAGACAGCAGTACGAGTATCCGCCACAGCGCCTGCTGGCGGGTGCATGAGCACGATCGTCTTCCCAAATTTTTACCAATCCGCCTTCGTTCCGCAGCCGGGCAGCCCGCCGGTGACGGTCATGCTTGACACTGACCGCGCCGAGCCCGGCGACTACCCCGAGACCTGCGGCATGGGTCTCAAGATGGGCACACTCCGCGTGAAGCCCAAACCCGCTGTTTGATTTTATTTCTTTTCTCCTCACGTTCATGACTCCTCTTCACTGGCAAGGCACTTCTCAGAACGCACATCGAGCGCGCTCAAGGTCGACTGCAGCGACAGCCACGATTCTATCTTCTCCATCATTCCAGATCCAATGGATGGCCGTGAGTTTTGCTCTCATCGGCATCATCATCGGCTTCTTCCTCCACGCGTTCACGCTGCCGTCGCAAGCAGCTTCTGCCTCGCCTTCTCTCATCGCACAGGGGAATACCATTCGTCCGCCTGATCCGAATGCCGCTCCTCAAGGAGGTGGCTGTGGCGGCGGTTCAAAGCAAGGCAACGGATGCGGCGGGGCGGCTACGGGCGGAGGATGTGGAGGCGGTGCCACAGGTGGAGGCTGCGGCGGCGGGGCACAAGGAGTCGGGTGTGGAGCGCCAAGGCCATCTCCTTTACCATCCAATACATAAAGCGATATTCTACCCCCATTTCTTTTCCCTTCCTCTCTATGGCCCCTATCAATTGGCAAGAACCCTCTCAAACAGCGGTGACGAAGTCCAGTCCAGAAGTTTTCTCTTCCTCCTCGTCCTCTTCAAACCCGTGGTTTGCCGTCTCCATCGGCCTCATGGGTGTCATCGTCGGTTTCGCAATCGGCTCTTGGCGCGCATCGAACATCTCCGTTGCAGGTGGCAGCCAGATTGCTGCGGCACCCATTGCTCCTCCCATTGCGCCAACGGCTGCTGCTCAACCTCAACCGCCTCAGCCTGCAGGAAAGCCGCCTGCACCAATCGACCCAAAGGCGGATCGTATCCGCGGCGATCTGAGCAAGGCGAAGGCGGCTCTCATCGAGTACTCCGATTTTGAATGTCCATTCTGCAAGCGTTTCTTCCCGACGGCAAAGCAAGTGCTCTCCACTTACGGCGACAAGGTTGCCTTCGTCTACCGCGATTTCCCTCTGAGTTTTCATCAGAACGCTCACAAGGAAGCGGAGGCGGGGAGATGCGTGTTCGCACTCGGCGGCAACGATGCGTTCTGGAAGTATCATGACTACGTCTTCGACAAGACAACCTCGAATGGAACTGGGTTCCCGCTTGATCAGCTGCCGGTTGCCGCGAAGCAGGCAGGAGTGGAAAGCGCGAAGTTCCAGACGTGTCTCGATGGTGGGAAGTACAGCAAGCTCGTCGATGATGAAGAAACGTCGGGGGGCGCAGCAGGAGTCACAGGAACGCCTGGAAACTTCGTCGTGAATCTGAAGACGAACGACTTCAAGATCATCTCCGGAGCCTATCCGTTCGATACGTTCAAGACAGCCATCGATGCGATGCTGCAGTGAAATCGCAAGCATCCCTGCGAAGACTGCTGATCCATATTTCCACTCCTCTTCCTCATTCTTCTATGCAAACCGTCGTCTCCATCCCCGGCATCCACTGCGCGTCCTGTGCTGCGCTCCTGAAGGACGTAAGCGCCGAGTTTCCTTCCATTCAGAATGTTGATGTCGATATCGAGGGCAAAAAGGTAACGCTTGAACATGCGGACGATTTCGACATGCAGAAGTGGACAATGGATATTGAGTCCCTCGGAGACACCTACAAAGTCCATCCTCTTGCCTGATATTTTTATGACGATCTTTGCATTTCTTTCTGACCTCCGATCATGGCTTCTAGCCGCTCTGTCCTCGCCATCACCGGCATGCACTGTGCCAGTTGCAGTGCGCTCATCACGAGGAAACTGAAGAAAACACCGGGTGTCGAAGAGGCGAACGTGAACTTCGCGGCTGCGAAGGCGCACATCCGCTTCGATGCTGCACAAGTCAACGAAGAAGGACTCATTGCGGCCGTGGAATCGGCGGGGTACGGCGCAACGCTTGCGGATGAGAATGACCGTGAGGCCGACAAGAAGCGGCGCGAGGCCGAGAGCACCGGATACCGCAACAAGTTCTTCATCGGGTTCGTCCTGAGCCTCCCGATGCTCTACTTCATGCTGGGTTCCTTCCTGCCAACACTTCCTTCCATTGGAATGCTCATGCCCTACGCGGGCATCCTCTCCTTGCTCCTGGCAACGCCTGTGCAGTTCTGGCTCGGGTATGGATTCTACCGAGGGTTCTGGTCGAGCTTGAGAATGGGCACGTTCAGTATGGACAGCCTCATCGCCATCGGGACGTCCACTGCCTACTTCTACAGTCTCTACAATGAGGTCGCCCATGTCCTCGAGCACAGAACGCTCACGGGACAGGTGCATGACCTCTACTTCGAGGTTGCCGCTTTCCTCATCACGTTCGTCCTCCTTGGAAAGTGGATGGAAGCTAGAGCGAAAGGTGCAACGAGCGAGGCCATCCAGAAACTCATGGGGCTTCAGGCGAAGACGGCACGCATTCTTCGCAATGGTGAGGCATTCGATGTGCCGGTCGAAGAAGTGAAGGTCGGTGACGCCGTCGTGGTCCGTCCGGGCGAGAAGATTCCCGTTGATGGAATTGTCGCGAGGGGTCTTACGTCCATCGATGAATCGATGCTCACAGGCGAGAGCATTCCTGTCGAGAAGAAGGTGGGCGACCGCGTCTTTGGAGCAACGATCAACGGGCATGGCAGCATCGAATTCTGCGCGGAGAAAGTCGGCGCCGAGACGGTGCTCGCTCAGATCATCCGCTTCGTGGAGGACGCGCAGGGATCGAAGGCACCCATTCAAGCATTCGCAGACTGGGTATCCTCATGGTTCGTTCCGGCAGTGATCGTCGTCGCCATCGTCACGTTCGCCGTATGGATGTTCCTTGGTGCAGGAATCACGTTCTCCCTCCTCGCATTCGTCTCCGTCATCGTTATCGCCTGCCCCTGCGCGATGGGTCTTGCGACACCGACGGGCATCATGGTTGCAACAGGAAAAGGAGCGGAGTACGGCATCCTCATCCGGGGAGGAGAACCTCTGGAGGCGGCGAATAAGATCAATGTGATCGTGTTCGACAAAACGGGAACACTCAGCAAAGGAAAGCCCGAGGTCACGGATGTATTGCGAATTGCCCCTCCTTCGTCAGCCTCGGCTGACTACGGACGGGCAGGCAATGGACAATGGACAATGGACAATGAAATTTTGGAAATTGCAGCAAGTCTGGAACAGGGATCGGAGCATCCGCTGGCCGAAAGCATCGTGCATCATGCCAAGGTCAAAGGACTTGCTCTGAGCCCCAGCGAAGGGTTCAAGGCCATTCCCGGCCATGGAGTGGAGGGATCAATCAACGGAACAATGTACTTCTTCGGCAATCGTAAGCTCATGCGGAAGATCGCCGTCTCGGAGCTTGCAGCCGAAGAGGCGATGCAGAAATTGGAAGAAGAAGGCAAAACCGCCATGCTCCTCGCCTGCACTGAGCCCGGTCGAAGTGCCGATGAGCGGCATGTGATCGGCATCATCGCCGTAGCCGATACCCTCAAGGAAACTTCCAATGAGGCAGTGGAAAGACTCAAGAAAATGGGTATCGAGGTCACCATGATCACGGGCGACAACAAGCGCACGGCGCATGCCCTCGCACGTCAGGCGGGCATCCAGAATGTCCTCGCGGAAGTATTGCCCGAGGAGAAAGCGAATGAGGTGAAGAAATTGCAGGCAACCGGAAAACGAGTCGCGATGGTCGGCGATGGCATCAACGACAGTCCGGCACTCGCCCAAGCAGACCTTGGCATCGCCATGGGAAGCGGCACGGATATTGCGATGGAGACAGGCGGCATCGTGCTCGTGAAGAACGATCTGCGCGATGTTGTCACGGCCATCAAGCTCAGCCGCGCAACGGTCAATAAGATCAAGCAGAACATGTTCTTTGCTTTGTTCTACAACGTCATCGGTATTCCAATCGCCGCTCGAGCGTTCGCGTCATTCGGTCTGATCCTGCGCCCGGAACTTACGGGGCTTGCGATGGCCTTCAGTTCCGTGTCCGTCGTCACGAACTCGCTCCTCCTCAAAGGGTTTCATCCGCTCAAGAGGAACTGGATTTCCGATTTTGCGCCATTGGTAATGGCTGTTGGCTTCACGGCGCTTTTCTTTCTCTTCGCCAGAATCAGTTCCTAAGTTCCTCCTTCATTACTTCCCTCTTTTCTTATGTGGTGCTGCTCACGCAAAACATTGCTCATCCTCTTCGGCGTCGCCGGTCTCTTCGGGCTTCTGATTGCAACAGGGAAGGTGAATGCGTATGCGATTGTTCCGATCCTGCCGTTCCTCGCCTGCCCGCTGATGTGCGGTGTGATGCTCCTCTTTGGAAGGCGCGGTTGCTCCGATGGTACGTGTGATGACATGAAGAAAAAATCCTCCAAAGCCGTCTCTGCCCCTCCTCTCGATGCCAAAAACTAACGTGCTTCTCCTCATGTGTGCTTTCCTCCTTCCACTCATGGCAAGCGCCAATGGCGGTATCAAGGAAATCGCGGAAGGGAAGTATGTGGTGAATGTTTCGATGTCCCCCATTGCACCCTACGTCGGGGATACGCAGCACATGTTGATTGCAGTCTCCGATATCCCGGGCAATCTCATCGCAAAGGATATTCGTATGGATGTGAGCCTGACGTACGAGAACAGTCAGAGCGGAAAAGATGAGATTGTGACTGCGCAAAACAATGTCCTCGCTCACAGCGGTGTTCTTCCGTTTGACTACACCTACAAGAGCGCAGGAATCTACAAGCTCCTCGTGAAGTTCCGATTACCTGATGAGCCGAATCACACCTACGAGCCCGATGATTTCCACATCGAGGCGAAGGAGAAGTACAAGACCGTCACCGTGCCTGTCTTCTCTTCTCGACCGTCAACCTCTCCGCTCATTTTCACTTTCTTCGGCGGAGGATTGCTCGGCCTTCTCCTTGGCTTTGGTTTGGCAAAACGTTCCTAGCTTAATTTTCTTCCAACGTTGCATGAGCAATAGGAAAAACCAGCCGTCAGCAGTGGGGGCATCTCCCCGCAATCCTCATCTGGAAGCGTGCTCTGCTGCCGAGAATCTCTATTCGGAGCGGACATCTCTCTATCACTTCATCTTCATGATCCTCTATCGATATCACCGACAGATAGAGAATTTTCTCCAGAAAGAAGCGTGCGTGAGATCGAGAATGCGCATCCTCGATGCCGGATGTGGCTCGGGTCTTGTGACGAAGAAATTACACGGCATGGCAGAAGAAAAGCATTGCACTGATATGACTTTCCACGGCTTTGATCTCACTCCTGCCATGCTCGCGAGATTTCAAACATGGATCGTTAACAACAATCTCCAGAATACTATTGAAGTTACGAGAGCCAACGTGCTCGACTTGCAGGAACTGCCACAAGACTGGAGGGATTATGACCTCGTCGTCTCAGCATCAATGCTGGAATATATTCCCAAGGATCAACTTGTCCTTGCGCTGCGAAATTTGGCGGGACTCCTGCGCAAAGACGGTTCATTGCTGCTCTTCATAACCAAGAAGAACTTTGTCACGCAGTGGCTCGTAGGGAAATGGTGGAAAGCCAACCTCTTCGAGGAAGGTACGATAGATACTCTGCTTCGTCAGGCCGGCTTCCGCACCATCGCACGGAAGCTCTTTTCTGCGCCATACCGTTATGCGAACTATTCAACTATCGCGCTCGAAGGGCGGTTTTCTACCTGAACTACATGCGGGCAAGTCAAAAACTCTGACCTTTGTATTTTCTTCGCGTTCTCTATGAAATTCCGCTTCATGCCATTCATCTTCCTACCTCTCTTACTCACCGCTTGCAGCGGAGGAGGAAGCACCAGCCCTGTCTCTGTCCAGGAAAGTTCGAGCTCTATTTCCTCTCCGGGGGCAGAAGCTACGACTGCATACAACGCCATTTATGAACATATCCATGTGCTGTTTCGCAATCCTAAAGACGGTTCACTCCTCATGGGAGCGCACACTGGACTCTTCAAAAGCACCGATAACGGTAAGACGTTTGTCCGTGCGAAGATCACGAGCGCCGACCCGTCCATCAACCCCGATACGGAATTCATGAATGTCGCGTATGACGCGAGCAATAAAATTCTGTATGCAGGCACCCATGGCGCGGGTCTCCTGAAAAGCACCGATGCGGGTCTCACGTGGAGCAAGGCGGGCACGGGCATCGAGGGGCAGGATATCCATGGGCTCGCCATCAATCCGCTCGATACGAAGCGTGTGTATGTGTTTTCCGTTGATCACGGCTTATTTGGATCGCAGGACGGGGCGAAGAGCTGGAACAAGATCGACGACGGGCCGAAGAATCCGAATGTGAAAGCATTCGCCTACATGCCTGCGTTCACGTCGATGGATCAGAGGATGGGGAGGCAGGGTTCCACCAACATCGGGTATCTCTGGGGTGCCACGGGCGGCGGTCTCTACAGTTCCTTCGCGTGCTTCTGTGGCTGGACGCCCTCTCCGGCGATCTCCACGAGTGACACGATCTATGCCATCGCGGCGGACCCGCTCAGGAAAAGTGCGATGCTCCTTGAGAAGAAGGACGGCCTGTACCGGACGGAGGATGAAGGGAAAAGCTTCCATCTGGTCAGCGCCGAATTGAACGATGTCGGTGCACTATGGTTCGATGTCACCAATCCCAAACTCGCACTTACAGCGACCAACGCCGGTGTCATCTTTGCGAGTCAGGACTCGGGCACGTCGTGGGCAAAGGCTCAATGAGAATTTTTCTTTGCACTTCTATGAATGATCGATACAGCTTCTCTACCACTCTCTCCTTGTCTCTCCCTGAAGCGGAGACACTTGTGCGACACGCATTGGAAACGGAGAAATTCGGCATCATCTCGGAGATCGACATTCAAGCGAAGCTGAAGGAGAAGCTCGGAGTCGGCCATCCGCCGCATAAAATTCTCGGAGCGTGCAATCCGAAGCTTGTGTATCAGGCGCTTCAAGACAATCCCGATGTCGCTCTTGCGCTCCCTTGCAACGTTGTTTTGAGGGAAGAGCATGGCAAGACCTTCGTCTCGGCGATCCTGCCATCCGTGGCTCTCAGACCATTTGAAGGCGACAGGGTGCGCGAGACGGCAGCGAAGGCGGAAGAAGCGCTCGCCAGAGTTTTCGCTACACTTGCCGCATCGTAGATTATGGAATTCACACAGGAAGAAATTCGGCAGAAGTATGATGAGGAAGCGTCGTGGTATGACTTCCGCGTTTCCATGTTGGAACGACTGACGGGCATTGCGAGGCTCCGCAAAGAGCTGCTGCGGAAGGCAACAGGAAAGGTGCTGGAGATTGCGGTCGGCACGGGAAGGAACTTCCCATACTATCCGAGAGACTGCGCAATCACTGCCATCGATCCGAGTGCTCAGATGCTGGAGCTCGCACGCAAACGAGCGGAGACATTGCATCTGCATCCTCATCTCCAAGTGATGGATGCGCAAGCGCTCACCTTCCCAAATCACTCGTTCGATACCGTCGTATCTTCCTTGAGTCTCTGCACGATTCCCGAGCCGGTGCGTGCAGTACGAGAGGTGGCGCGAGTGTGCCATCCCGACGGCAAAGCGCTCCTCTTGGAACACGGCCGCAGCAGCATTCAGTGGCTTGCGCGCTTCCAGGACCGATTCTCGGACGCGTGGTATCGCCGGCACATGGGCTGCCGCTGGAACCGTGAGCCGCTCGAGTTTGTCAGGCAAGCGGGATTCGAGATCCTCTCAGCACGTCGATCGTTCTTCGGAATCATCCATGCAATCGAGGCGAAACCATCATCCAATCCATCATGACTCATCACGCCGCTCTCCAATTGCAGGGCTCCTTACATTTTGTGCAGTACTGCTCGCCGCTCTCATGGGCTTTCCCGCTGATACACTTCGCATCGCAGCAGCCCGAGCGAATCAGCTCCCTCATGTTGTCCGGCAATTTTCTGCGCTCACCAATGCTCATGTGCTTGGGACAGTACGGTTTGCCATGGGATGCCTTGCCGCATCCTTTGATGCCGCACACCTCGCGATTTTTCTGAATAGAGAAGGAGGGAAGAAGCTCGCAACGCGCGTGCGGTGGACATTACTCGCATTTCACCATGCCCGCCAGCAAAGCACCTCGTTTCCTTGCCCGCGCTATGCACACAGCGCCTCGGGAGGTAATCGAATCTATCCAAGAAGAGCAAAAATCCGGTTCTCGGAAATGACGTCCATTGCATGGCTTTGGAGCGCAAAGAGGCGTACGATCACCTGTCTTACGACCTCTTTTATTTTTTCCTTCCCAAGCATTATGGCTACAGGAACCATTAAAACGAAGACGGACAAGGGATACGGTTTTATTTCCGTCCAGGGATCGGACGATGTCTTTTTCCATCACACCGCCTGCAATGGCCAGTTCGAGAACCTGCAGGTAGGCCAGACAGTCCGGTTCGATGTCGAAAAGGGCGAAAAAGGCCCCAAGGCGTCCAATGTCGTCGCTGTGACTGCGGAGCAGCCGGAGAGCGCACCCATCGAAGCGGCAGCTGCGTGATTGTCGACAGTGACTCCCTCGTGCTCTGCCAGTGAACGAGTTTCTCGCTCTTCAAGAAAAGGCCCCTCTCCCGGGGCCTTCTTTTTTGCCGTCGGCGCACAAGCAGATTTCGCCGGAGATCGGCTCCATGGCCGTCTTCATCGACACCGAAGGCAACTGCATCGCGATCCATTCGAGGGAGGAAATCCTTACCGCGGAAATTTCCGATGCAACGTTCGGCAGTACGCCAATGATCACTCATGCGTAGCTTTCGACGGAAGCCCTGCAAAGAAGAGAACGGAGAACAGTGCGCACGCGGCGGCGAAGAAGAATGTCGCCTGCGGAGAAATGAAGGTCCAGAGCATCCCACCGATGAGCGAAGCGAAGAGCGTCCCGAGCCCGGTGATCATCGGCATCACGCCGTACGCCGCCGCGGATTGTTCCTTGCGGATGAATTGCGCGGCGAGCGCCTTCGAGACCCCATCCGTGAGCGCGATGTAGCAGCCGTACACGCCGAAGAGCAACCAGATCCAGCGCGCATTCTGCTCAAAGGCGAATCCGAGGTAGACGAGCGCGTAGATGAGAATTCCCGTGATCATCACGCCCTTTGCGCCGAGCCGGTCGCTCACCTTGCCTGCGGGAATGGAGAGGAGGGTGTAGAGCACGTTGTAGAAGACGTAGGCCAGGATGACGAGTGAGAGACTCATTCCCAGATTCTTGGCTCGAAGAATCAGGAATGCATCGGAGCTGTTGCCGAGCGAGAAGATTGCGAGCGCCAAAAGCAGCCACTGGAATTCTTGCGAAAATCCTCGCAATGAAAATCGGAAGACCTTCACCGCCGGTTGAGGGTCCGTCTGAGATTCTGTGACGAAGAAGAAGAGAAGCATGCTGCCCAGCGCGGGAAGGGCCGCGATCCACAAAATCAGTCGGATGGTGTGTCCTGCATGAAGGAGGAACACGGCGATGAGCGGCCCAAGCACGGCGCCCGCCGAATCCATCGAACGGTGCAGACCGAAGATCAACCCGCGATTGTGCTCGGTACTCGCATCGAGGAGCATCGCATCCCGCGCGCCGGTGCGCAATCCCTTCCCGAAGCGATCGACGAAGCGCCCGAGGAAGACGAGCGGCCACACGGAACTCAAGGCGATGATCACTTTGCTGATTGCAGAACTCGCGTACCCCGAGACGACGAAAATTTTCCTTTTTCCGAGTTTGTCCGAGAGTCGCCCGAAAATTCCTTTGAAGACGGCGGCAGCGCCTTCCGCGCACCCTTCAATCAATCCCACGACCGCGACTGGCGCGCCGAGGATTTGCGTAAGGAAGACCGGGAGAACCGGATAGAGCATCTCCGAGGCGATATCGTTGAACAAGCTCACGAAGCCGAGCAGCCAGACCTGGCGGGGGATCGTCGACGGCGGTGCTGAGGTGGCTTGCGGCATCACGTGCATCGTAGCACTCTCACGTTCGATCTGTGCATTTTCCATTTTCCATTGTAGCATTCCCTCTCCATGCCCATTCCACAGCGCCAGTATCGAGAACTCTACGCACTCATCGCGGCGGCGAAGAATAAGCGCGAAGTCGAATCGCTCCTCAACGATCTGCTGACTCCCCAGGAGCTCGCCTCGCTCGCGCAGCGGTGGCAGGAAATCCAGCTCCTCGCGAGGGGCATTCCGCAGCGCGAGATTGCCGCAAAGATCGGCGTCAGCATCTCCAAAATCACCCGCGGCTCGCATGCACTGCAGTACGGGACGGGCGCGTTCAAGACAATGCTCAAGAGGATGGGGAAGAGGAGTGAAAAATGAGAAGTCGGCATTTGCGATTCCATTCCACAAGTATCGCACCTCCACCACAAACCTCACCGCCACAATCTTCCCTTCGCGATTCATTTCCCCGAACAGTTCATTGAACGGAAGACAGTTGAATTTGCCCCGAGAAGAAGGCACGATGGATTTCCCGCTTGCACCAACCCCTCCCTCACATGACTATTGTCATCTCTTCCCTGCTCGGTGTCGTCGCCGTGAGCGCCCTTTCCCTCCTCGGCATCGTCGTATTCTTGTTCGACGAACCTCTCGTCAAACGGTTGCTGCTTCCGCTCGTGAGCTTCTCCACCGGAGGCCTGCTCGGGGACGTTTTCATCCACATCATCCCCGACATGGCTGCAGACAGGGCATTCTTCGCGAGAGGACTCGGCGTCGTGCTCATCGGCATTCTCTTCTCGTTCGTCGTCGAGAAGATCATCCACTGGCGTCACTGCCACCTTCTGCCTGCCGAAGAGGAGCATCATCATCCGGTCGGCATCATGAGCGTGATGGGCGAGAGCGTGCACAACGTCATCGACGGCGTGGTGATCGCCGCGAGCTTCCTCACGAGCATTCCGATCGGGATTTCCACCACCCTCGCCGTGATGTTCCACGAGATCCCCCACGAAATCGGCAACGTCGCGGTGCTCCTCCACAGCGGCTACTCTCGCAAGAAGGCGGTCTTCCTCAATCTCCTCTCCGCCAGTGCTGCAATTCTTGGCACAATCGCAGTGCTCATCATGAGCAACGCGGTTACGTCGATCGCCGCGTCCCTCTTGCCCTTCGCCGCGGGCAACCTGCTCTACATCGCCGGGGCCGATCTCATTCCAGAGTTGCATCGCGAAACCAGACTCATGCACGGCGTGCTCCAACTCATCGCGATGATCGCCGGCATGTCGGTGATGTACGGGCTCCTCCTGCTGGAGTAGCTACTCGAACTTGATATCCATCACGTCGTCCTGGAAGTCCGCGGCGGGACCACTGATCGATGAACCGAGCTCTGTTGCGATCACCAGTTCGCAGGCGCCGACCGTCATCGTATTGCTGGAATTCGCCATGGCTTGCCCTTGCAGGTAGGCCTTGAGCGATTGCTGCCCCGCGAAGCCCGGAACGCTCGGCACAATGTCGCCGTTTCTGAGGAAGACCATCCGTCCCGTTTGGTCGTTGGATTGGGTGCTCCTATCGTACGTGAGCCAGCCCGGTTGCTCGAAGTGAGCATTCGATCGGAAAATAACCGGGGAGTTTGCCCCAATGGTGAGTGTTTTCGTATCGGTGCCGTTCGGTTTGACGGCGTTGCCGTTCGCGATGCCGTCGCCGAAGCAGTTGCCCGTGCCCCCGAAGAGATGCGTGAAGTGACTTCCGCCGTCGTCGCTCTCGCACGCATGAACGTTGATTTGCGGACCGCCCGCGCCGTACGTGATGAGCGCTTCCATGTTCTTGAACGTGACGCTCGTCAATGCGGTTGTCGTCATAATCCCGGTGGAGGGATTGAAGGTGAATTTGCCCGGACAGAGCTGTAGAGTCGTGAAGAAGCCGCCGCCGACAAAGTTGGTCTGGCCGTTCGCCTCGGTGCCGCCGGGACCGGAAATGGATTCAACGGCGATCTGGCCGTCGGTGTGGCCGTTCTCGGTGTCAAGCGTCGCCCACGGGGCCAGAATCGTCCCCTCGACGGCGATGGAGGACGTCTGCAAACTCGTCGCCTGCGTGAAGTTGTACAGGACGTGCCGGCGATCGGTGCCGGTGATCGTGGTTTCAAAATTCTTCATTTGGTCAGCGGTGCCGTCGATGTTGACGATGACTTTCGACCCGGCGGGAGCGTTGATGGTCAAGGACGTCGCCGCCCCCAGGTCGCTGCCGCGGAGGGCGAAGACGTTCGTGAGCGGGTCCGTGCCGTTGAGCGTGATCGACTTCCACGAGGTCACGCTGGTCGTGCCGTTGACCGCCTTTGCGCCGTACGCGTTCGATTGATTCCTCATGGTGATCCTGGCCGCCGCGAAATCGATCGGGTTTGGGGTGGGCGGACCCTGGACGGTGCCGCCGACGCCGACACCGGTCAGGGTGGCGGTGCCGCCGACGTAGACCTTGCCGTTGCTGACACTCCCATTGGTGAAGTTGAGGTTGCCGCCAACGATGAGGTCATAGCGGCTCGCATCGAACGACAGGGCGCTGCCCACGCTGAAGTTATGGAACACGGCATTGCCCCCCACCGCAAGCCGGCCCTCGACGTCGGAAGTTTGCTTGTCATCGCCGAAGACGACCACGTTGAAACCGGAGACGTCACTGCTGCCGCCTCCGCCGCTGCTGCTTGAGGAACTTCCCCCTCCTCCCCCTCCCCCTCCTCCTCCCGTGGCGCTGCTCGAGCTGCCACCCGCGCTGCTGACGGCAGAGCTCGAAGAACTCGCACCAGCGCTGCTCGTCGACGAACTTGAGGCCCCAACCGTGCTACTGCTACTGCTGCTCGACGACGGTGGGCATGCTCCGATCGTGTCGCCCTGAGCCTGCCGGGCGGGCCACTCGGCATCGGTCACAGAGAGCGTTTGATCCGGATTGTTGTGATGGCAGATGGTTATCGCATCCCCGACGGTCGTCACAATCTTCTGAGAATCGATCTCAATGGTAATCACGACGGTTGTTTGGTCGCCGTTCACTGCCGTGAGGATGATCGTTCCAACCGCGCTGGGCGTCCCCTTTCGGTTGAAGGTAATCGCATCAGTGAGCCCCGAGAATTGAATGGTGGAAGGCATGGGAAACACCTCGGTCGTCGCCGCCGTCCCCGCTGCCAAATCGGCCTCGACCGTGGCGAGATCCGACCCGGCGAAGAGGAGTCCTTGTGGGGCGTAGAAACTCCACACGGTCCCTCCTTTTCCTTCGATGGTGTTGAGCTTGGCGCGTTGCAGGCCCTGGACCACTTGGGTCCGCGCAAGCGCGAGATCGTTGCGAATGGAGTACTGGCGATAGGAAGGAATGGCCAGGCTCGTGATGAGAGCAATCATGCCCACGGTCATGAGCATTTCCATCATCGTGAAACCTCGGCGGCGCATAGTGGAAAGATGGAAGGGGCGGTCGTCACTCTATCACGTCCTCTCTGCGTATCCCGTCAAAAGAATTGCTTCGAGCGGGAATTATCGTAGAACGATGAGATGGATGGTTGGATGGTTTGATGGCAAGATGGTTGAGAAGCATCACGCACCATCCAGCCGTCTCGCCATTTCTCCATGCGTTCTTCCTCCCACTTCCTCCTTCGCACGGGTCTCAGCATCACCTTCCTCTGGATCGCCGTCTTGATCTGGCGGCAGCCCGATGCCTGGGGCGCCATCATCCAACCATGGGCTGCCAGGCTCCTTCCGGAATCCATCCATCTTGTGATGCTCGAATCCGCCGTGCTCGATGCCATCGTCGGCGTGCTCCTCCTCGCGGGCTTCTGGACGTGGCTCGCCGCATTGCTCGGCGCACTGCACCTTTCCATCGTCGTCCTCACGATCGGTTTCTCCGATGTCACCGCGCGGGATGTCGGTTTGCTCTTTGCCGCGGTGGCGCTTTTCCTCGAGAGTCCCATGCCCATCCCATTGGCTCGGATATTCCTCGGGAAACGCGGGCCCCCCTCAGAAAATAATTTTTTCCCCTGAGGAGCGGTCCTGAGCTTGTCGAAGGGCCGCGAACGCTGCCCGGTGTGATTTTCAGAACCAAGTCACGTATGGCAGGACGGCAATCCCCGCTTCCGCAAATACTGTTGGTGGTATTCCTCCGCTTCGTAGAACGGCAGCGCGAGGACGATCTGGGTCACGATCGGCTTCTTCCACTTCCCGGATTGCTCGAGCGTCGCCTTGGATACTTCGGCTTGTTGCCTCTGTTCTTCGCCGTGAAAGAAGATCGCCGAACGGTACTGTGAGCCGATATCCGGCCCCTGCCGATCGACCGTCGTCGGATTGTGGTTCTCCCAGAAAATTTTCAGGAGATTCTCGTACGACACGCGTGCGGGATCGAACGTCACCTCGACCGCTTCGGCGTGGCCGGTCGCGCCCGTGCAGACGTCTTGGTAGCGGGGATGCTCGGTCGTCCCCCCGGTGTACCCGACTCTCGTCGAGAGAACGCCCGGCGTTTGGAGGAACGTCTCCTCCACCCCCCAGAAGCATCCGGCGGCGAAGGTGGCAACTTCACGATACTGTGCGGTATTTTCCATGCAGTCATTGGAACTTCATCGTAGAAAGAAGATACAAGATACAAGAAGCAAGATGCAAAACCATTCCTGCTCAATTTCCGAAACTGCGTACAATTTGTCTTGTATCTTGTTCCTTGTACCTTCCATCATCAACCGTATCCGTATCGCCGCACGTACCACTGCTTCACCGCCTGTGCTGCGGCGAGGTAGACGGCGATGATCAATGCGATCGCGAGCAGAGATGTGAGGGAGGGCATAACGAAGTGGAACGCGCCCGCGAGCGCGGAGAAGGGGATGATGCACCCGATGACGGCGAGGAGGATGGAGGAGACGAGCAGGAGCGTGCTCGGGCGACTTTCCAGGAAGGGGATCTTCTGGGTGCGGATGACGTGGATGACGAGCGCCTGGGTGCAGAGCGATTCCAGGAACCAGCCGGTGTGGAACGCATCGGGGGCATTGGGTAGCAGCCACCACAGGACGCCGAACGTGAGGAAATCGAAGAGCGAACTCAGGGGGCCGAAGACGAGCATGAACCGCCGGATGGAGGAAACGTGCCATTGGCGCGGCTCCCGGGTTGCGTCCGGATCGATCTCGTCCGTGGGGATCGCGAGCTGCGAGAGGTCGTAGAGGAAGTTATTGAGGAGCACTTGAATCGGGAGCATCGGCAGGAAGGGCAGGAGGATGCT
>JACOTD010000087.1 GCA_016178535.1 Candidatus Peregrinibacteria bacterium | reverse complement strand
TGCTTCAGACGACGGACCTCCTTGTCCCTCTCGCGTATCTCCTTCAAGTACCAGACTTCCGGCATGGCCAATACGTATACAGGAGTTGTTCAGAACATGGCAAGTCAATCTGCGCTAGGCGTGGGAATCGGGAATTACGCTGAGAATTTCTTTGACATACTCGATATTTCCTCTACACCGGGGTCGTAATACCTGAGGCGGAGACGTTCGTAGGATCCACCTCCTCTTTTGAGATGGTGTTCGACTATTCGAGCCAGCGCCTCGTGGATGGACACTGTTCGCGAGTGATCCCATCGAAGCCGTATGCTGCGGCGTATCGAGTCTACAGGAACGGGAGGGATATCATTTCGGAGAAGATCGAAGAACGATCATCGCTTTCGTCTGTCTCACTCATGGAAGGAAATCGTTGATTCGCTTTTCCCTTGCGGGAACCACCAGGCATACTGTCTCACAAGATTCCTCTTCCATTCTTCCAGCCGCTCCATGATCGTGACATTGCCGGAAACAATCGACGGCGCTCTCGATTCCCTCTCCGAAGATCAGATGCATCTCCTCCACAGGAAGCTCGCGGAGCGACTCCACAAGCTGCGCGATGATCGCGATCTGGAGCGCATGGCGCAGCTCAAGGTCACCGATCGGGTGCAGTTCGATCATGCGGGGAGCAGCCATACCGGCATGATCATCAAGCTCAACCGCCGCACCGCAACAATCATCACGGATGAGGGGAGGCATTGGAACGTGAGCCCGTGCTACCTCAGGCGGATCCTGGAAACGGAAGCCGTGGACGCGGAGATCGTGGAAGAGCAGGGCGAGAGCGAGAACCCTCTCTGGCGGCTGCTCCGCTATATTCCCCGGCCCGGGACGGGGAGGAACAGGAAGAAGCACCGACACGGGCGTTGACGACTCGCAATCGATTCTTCAGTGCGCATACGATCTCCAGGACAGATACGCTTCGATCCACTCGTAGCCCTTCGGGAGAGGTTCGTTGAATTCCAGCGAGCCGACATCGATGGCGTAGGTTTTCTGCCCTTTGCGACAGACTGCTTCGATGGCGTTTTCTTCCCAACAAAACTCGCTCACTTCCACGTCCCCGCCGGCCACCGTCGCCCGGAAGGGGCAGACGACGTTTTCCTCGATGCAGGACCAGAATCCGGACATCTGCTCATGTTCGTCGTAGGCGTCGACGGTCGCCTCCTCGATGAGTTCCCCGAGTCGCTTTTCGCCGGTGCGGAACGTTCTCGTGGTCATAGGATGCCGGGGGGCTTTGGTTTCACCCAGCGACGAACAACACAGTAGATGTCGGTCGACAGGAGTACAATCGACAAGAACGTATTGCTCTTGCATGAACGTCCTGTCTCATTTCTCCTCTCGGCTTCGATCGTACCGGAAGTATCGCGCGCTCCAGCTATCGCTCAATGGCGACATCCTCGAGAAGGAGATGTCCAAAGAATTGTATGAGGAAGCAGCGGCATACCTCGAGCTCTGGAGGGAAGGGATTCTCGTCTTCGAAAGCGAATCGGAGTGTGATCTCGTTCAGGATTTCTTCTTGAATGACTGGTGTGATGATGAAGGGAATACGTGCGTCGAGCGCTACGCGCAGAATCACGGCCCTCATGATCGGGATCGAAACATCGTTCTGGATGCCATGATGGCGTCTCGCACGTCGCTCTTTCGCCTCGAAGCAGTTGATCCGCGCCGCGCGGAAATCCACCTTCGCGACGTTCTGCATGGCGAGCTCACCACTGTCATCGATTTCGGGCTGAGCCAGAGCGCGGAAGCGGGCGTTCTGCTTTTCGGGCGCGTGCTTCCCTTCCCCCGATTCCGCATGCTTTCGGGCGCGAGCATGATCTTCCCGCCCGAAGAACAAGATTCGCTCGCGGAGATTGTTGAGAGAATTCTGCAACGTTCTTGTTCGCAGGAGGAGAAAGCGAGGAGGATCTTCCGCAAATTCTTCCAGCGGAATCGGACACGGGGAATGGAGGTGGTTGCCCGTTGAATCAGAAAGGAAGATCCGAACTACAACACATCCACTCGTTCTCTTTCATTCCTTCCCCGGCGACCGTTCGCTCCGTCTTCTTTCTCTCCGCCATCATCGCGCAGCGGAGGATCCGCAACGTTTCGTAGGAGACGGCGCCGTCGAGTTCATCGAAGACCGGCTTCACCCGCTCGAGTCCGAGCGATGCGAAGAGCGAGCGGATGCGATCCGGATTCGGCAGATCGGCGAGGAGGTAGGAGAGATCGAAGTGGATGCCCATCGCGAAGAGCTTCTCGATGTACGTCACGATCGTGCCAATGGTCACGTCGCACGCGCCCGCGATGACGTCCAGATCTTCCTGATCCTCCAGGAGAATCTGCGTCAGCTCCATCCTGTCGCGCGAGCTGAATTTCGGGCGCTCGCGTTCCGGGACAATCGGTTCGAAGAGCGGCCGCGGGACGTATTTCTGCGCTTGATCGGAGAGGCGATCGTAGAATTCCGTCACGAGCGGTTCCGCGCGGATGGAGGAGGGGCTCCACCGTTCGATTGAAAGCCCGCTGCCCGCGCGCACGCGGCTGAGCGCGACGTAGGCTTGCCCGGGTTCCCAGAGCCGGTCGAGATCCACGATCATGCGGTCGAGCGACGCGCCCTGCGCTTTGTGGATGGTCGTCGCCCACGCGAGGGTGACCGAAAAATTCCACGCCGCCAGCACTTCGAGCCCGTCCCCGTCGAGGTACGAGAACTTCTCCTTCCCGATCTCGATTGCCTCGCCCGAGAGCAAGTCGATCCCGAGCCCGTCTTCGTGAATGCGCCGGACGGTGCCGAGGCTTCCGTTCACCCACCGCAGAGCGAGGTCGTTCTTGCGCATCATCACGAGCGCTCCTTCCTTCAATAAGAGTGTGTCGGGAATGGGAAAGGCCTTCTTCGCGACTTCCAGGAACTTCTGCTTGCCGACGTACTCCGTGGGGAACGTCCGCAGAGGGCGAGGGATGGCTTCGAGGCGCTTGAGGTTGAATTCCTCCGCCTGCGCGCGGTGCGGGTACAGGCGCGTGGCTTCCACATTCTGCGATGGTCGATTCGTCCGTTGGTTGAGGAATGCGCTCACGGCATCGTTCATCGTGCCGTTTCTGACGAAATTCAGAATCGCGAGGAACTCGAGATCCTGGGTGCGTATCACGGTCGAGAGCAATGCAGGCTGAAAATCGCTCTCCTGCCACACCGGATGCAGGAATGCCCAGTTCTTCCGCTCGTTCCAAGCCGTCACGGGCGGCAGCTGCGCAAAGTCGCCCACGGCGATGATCCGAAGCCCGCCCCACGGAACATCCCGCCCGCGCACGCGTCGCGCGAGCGTCTCGGCGGCTTTGAGGGTCGTTCCGGAAAGCATCGAGACTTCGTCGATCACCACGCAACACGCCCGCTCCAATCGATTCACGAGCTTCCTGCTGCGCATCGCTCGCATGACCGCAGCCTCCGCCCCGCCTTCGAGGATTCCCAGCCCGAAGAAGCTGTGGAACGTTCTCCCACCGACGATCACCGCCGCCGCACCGGTGCTGGCGACGACGGGGAACGCCTCCGTCGGTTTTCCCTTCAGATAGCGCTCGAGCAGGAAGCTCTTCCCCGTGCCCGCGGCGCCCGTGAGGAACACGTTGCCCTCGCGCTGCAGCACGTCGAGCGCCTTGGTTTGGCACGAGGTGAGGGGGCACGTTGCGACCGTGGAAGTGGTCATGGGAGGGAATGGTAGACCTTCTCCAGGACAACATCACGAAAAACCAGATGATACGTCACCCCTTGAATATGTTTTGTTTGTTTTTTCCTCCACCCCCGACCCCCTCCTCCACGGGAGGAGAGGAGAATGTCCAATAATCAAGGCCCCCCCTTTCTCCCCCGGAGAAAGGGGCCGGGGGATAGAGGGCTGGAACAAAAAACAAACATGCCCAAGTTTCTTTCCATTGTCATTTCAATGTGAACATTTCATACTCTGTTCATGTCCGCCGATACCATCCAAATCCGCTTCGACAAATCGCATCTCGTGACGCTCGGAGAGAAGCTCTACGGCGAGAGTCTCGAGCTTTTGCGCGAACTCGTCTCCAACGCGTACGACGCCGATGCGCGGCACGTGTGGATCGAGGTGACGCCGGAGCGGATCAGCGTGCGGGATGACGGATGGGGGATGGACGAGGAGGGGCTGCGGGAATTCTTCACCATCGGTTCGCAGAATAAGAAACTATCACCGGTATCTCCGCGCTTCGGACGCACACGCATCGGGCAATTCGGGATCGGCAAGTTCGCGGTGCTCACGGCCTGCGAGCGCTTCCGGGTCCGCACTCAGAGGAGCGACTTCGCCGCCGAAGTCGTCTTCGACAAGCGCTCGTGGAACATCGACGAGGAATGGCACGTGCCGCTGACCCGTCGTGAGCTCGATGAAGCGGAATCCGATGGCACGACGGTGATCCTCGAAGAACTCAACCGCATCTTCGCGCTCCCGGACATCGAGCGCTTCCTGCGCGAGCGCATGCCCCTCAACGACCCGAATTTCACGATCCTCCTCAACGACAGGCGGATCGAGGCGACCGTCATCCCGGGCCGCAAGTTCGCGATCGAGGCCTCGACCGCCTTCGGCCCCATCCGGGGCGAACTCATCCTCCCCCTGCACGCGCCGCGCAAGCCCGAAAACGCCGGCATCGAGTGCGTCGTGCGAGGCGTCGTCATCTGCCGCAGCACCTTCGGGTTCGATCTGCCCGTGCTCTCGCGCCTGCGCGGACGCATCGCCGCGGATTTCCTCCCGATCACGAGCGACCGCAGCCGCTTCATATCCGACAGCCCCGAGTACCGCGTCTTCCTCGCTGTTCTCTCCAAAGAACTCCACCACATCAGCCGCCAGATCAAAGATCTCGCCGAGCGCAGGGAGAAGCAGAAAGCCGATGAGACGCTCAAGGATACCCTTGTGCGCATGCGCAGAGCGATCAAGCGCAACCCCGACATCGCCCCGCCAATGCTCTCGGCAACGGGGGAAGTGGATGAGTCGGGAGAGGGAGTTGCCTCTGATGTGATCCAGATGCAGATGGAGGGCATGCCGCCTGTGGAAACTCAGAATTCTCCGGACACATCCGAGGTCAAAGAGCCGCTGCCGAAGAAAGTCCGTGTCAGGAATCTCCAGGGCAAGACGATCGTGGCGCGCAAGATGATGATCGGCGGCACGGGGATCACCTGCGCGCTCGATGGCTTCGGGCGCGGCTCTCCCGCCGCCTTTACCGAGGGCGGCATCGTCTACATCAATATCGACCATCCGCTCTATCGCAAGCAGGCGGAAAGGGGCCAGGAGATGCTCGGGTTCTACCTCACGTACCTCCTCTCGCAGCAGGTCTCGCTCCTCCTCTCCTCCGGCGACATTCGCCGCGCGTTTGAGATGCAGAACCGGCTGCTGACGGATAGTTGGTAGTTTTTGGCATGAAGAAGTCTTTTCTCATCGAATAATGAGCATGGAGGAGGAAGATTTCGTACACCCAAATGAGCATGAGCGCACGATAGGGTTACAACAGAAGAAGAAAGATCAGGAAAGGTTCGTAGGAGGGTAATTCCCGATTCCCACGCCTA
>JACOTD010000084.1 GCA_016178535.1 Candidatus Peregrinibacteria bacterium | reverse complement strand
TCCTCACTCCCCCGTATCAACGATGACTTCCCCGGGTTCATCACCCACACCCTCGACAGACCTGCACCCGCTGTTCCTTCCCATATGTAGTCGTGTCAATAGCATTTGCTCTCGTCCAAATGCCACGATCATAGAAGACAATGTACACTCTTCGCAGAGCCGTCATCAATATTTTCGGCTCTTTACTTTACGACCTAGCCGCAGCACCCGGACAGGAGATGATTTCTTCCACTTCCCATCGCTCATTCACCCACAACCCTGCGATGTTCTTCACGGGGAGCTCCCACGATCGGATGATCTCAACCGCTGTCCGGACGTGATTCCAGTGTTCTTCTTTTGAAACTGGATTTCCCGCGCAATCGTGATGCCCTGCGACGACAATGAATGAGGATTTGTGGGCGCTCACGGAAGTATCGACATTCTTCCTGAGAGCCTCCAGAGATCCGCCATGCGCGAAGACGCCGTCGACCCCGGCATCGGTGACCGTGTCGACGTACGCAATCCTCTGCGACTTCAGCCAGTCCGCAACGGGCTTCTGCGCCCGGCCGTCGATGCAGTTGATGGCCGTGCCGAAGGTGTCCTCTGATGATCGCATGGAAGATCGAAGATACAAGAAGCAAGAAGCAAGAAGCAAATTTTCCCAATCACTCGCACGATTTGTATCTTGTTTCTTGTATCTTTCGAATTTATCACTCTAGACACCTGAGTGCCAACAGCGTAGACTTCCGCTGTGAACTTCCAGAACTACACGACGAAATCGGCCGAGGCGGTCCAGTCGACCATGCAGTTGGCTTCGACCATGAAGCACCAGGCGATGACGCCGCTCCACTTGCTCCTGAGCCTCGTGACGCAGGAAGGAGGATTGGTGTCGACGCTCCTCGAGAAGCTCGAACAGCGTCCATCGCAGACTGAGCGCAACCTCCACGGGAAACTCGGCGAGTTGCCGACGATCTCGGGAACGGACGGCGCGTACGCGACCCCGGAACTGAAGAAGGTGTTCGATCAGGCCGAGACGGAGGCGACAAAGCTCAAGGATGAATTCGTGTCGACTGAGCATCTCTTCCTGGCTCTCCTCGATCAGAAGGATGTGCGAGCGATCCTCCCGGTGACGAAGGAACAGGTGCTGAAAGAACTGACTGCGCTGCGCGGGAGCCAGCGCGTGACGGACCAGGAGCCCGAGAGCAAGTACCAGGCGCTCGAGAAGTACACGCACGACTTCACCGCGATGGCGAGGGAGGGGAAGATCGATCCGGTGATCGGGAGAGACGAGGAAATTCGCCGCGTCATGCAGATCTTGAGTCGACGCACGAAGAACAATCCCGTGCTCGTGGGGGAACCGGGAACGGGGAAGACCGCGATCGTGGAGGGGCTCGCGAAGAAGATCGTCGACGACGACGTGCCCGACATTATCAAGGGGAAGCGCATCCTGACGCTCGATCTCGGCGCGATGATCGCGGGCACCAAGTACCGCGGCGAGTTCGAAGATCGCTTGAAGGCGCTGCTCAGGGAAGTGGAGGCGAGCGAGGGGGGCGTGATTCTCTTCATCGATGAACTCCACACGATCGTGGGGGCGGGGGCCGCGGAGGGCGCCATGGATGCGGGCAATCTCCTCAAGCCCGCCCTCGCGCGCGGGCGCATGCAGACGATCGGCGCGACGACGCTGAAGGAATACCGGAAGTACGTTGAGAAAGACGCGGCGCTCGAGCGGCGATTCCAGCCGGTGATGGTGGAGGAACCGTCCATTGAAGACGCGATCTCCATCCTGCGCGGCATCAAGGAGAAGTACGAAGTGCACCACGGGGTGCGCATCCGCGACAGCGCCGTCGTGGCCGCGGTGACCCTGAGCAGCCGCTACATCGCCGACCGCTTCCTCCCCGACAAGGCGATCGACCTCATGGACGAGGCGGCGTCGACGCTGAGAATCGAACTCGCGAGCAAACCGACCGAGCTCGACCGATTGGAACGGCGATTGCGGCAGCTCGAAGTGGAGCGCGAGGCGCTGAAGAAGGAGAAAGACACTTCGACTTCGCTCAGTGCAGGCGAATCCTCCAAACATCGTCTCGAGACGATCGAAAAGGAGATCGCGGAGCTGCGCGAGCAGGCAAAGGAGATCGAGCTGCGATGGAAGCACGAACGGAAGTTCATCGATGTCCTGAAGGAATCGAGCAAGGAGATCGACCGGTTGAAGGAGGAATCGGCTCAGGCGGAGCGCAGGGGCGAGCTCCAGCGCGTGGCGGAAATCCGCTACGGCCTCCTGCCCGAGCTCGAGAAGAAACTCGCGAAGGCGAAGGAGGAGCTGACACTGATCCAGAAGGAGAACCCGATGCTGAAGGAAGAAGTGACGGAGGAGGACATCGCCCGGGTCGTGTCGCGGTGGACG
>JACOTD010000083.1 GCA_016178535.1 Candidatus Peregrinibacteria bacterium | reverse complement strand
TCCTCACTCCCCCGTATCAACGATGACTTCCCCGGGTTCATCACCCACACCCTCGACAGACCTGCACCCGCTGTTCCTTCCCATATGTAGTCGTGTCAATAGCATTTGCTCTCGTCCAGATGCCACGATCATAGAAGCTCTCGCTTCTTCCGATCCTACTCTTCCCGTAAAGAGCACGGAATCCTGCATGCCGAGAGCGCAGGAGCGTTCAATGAGCTCACGAAGCATGTAGCCGTCACCTGCAACAATGAACAGCACATCCGGCCTCTGTTCGAGGACACGCTTTGCAGCCGAGAGAAATTCATGCGGCCCTTTCTGAACGGTCAATCGACCGAGGAAGAGCACGAGAGGATGTCGCAGTTTGGCATTCTTCCTCGAAAGGTGTTTCGCAGGAAGCATCGGCGCTCCATTATGGATCACCGTGATTTTCTCCGGAGGAATCCCGTAGGAGGAAATGAGTACGTTCTTGGTATAACGACTCACGGCAATGATGTGATTTGCATGGTTCAGGCCCCACTGTTCATGCCCGAAAATCCACTCATGCGGCTTGCCGTTCGTCCGGTCCATCTCGGTCGAATGCACGTGGGCAATGAACGGCCTGCCGATCGTTCTTGAAGCCATGACACCGGCGCCGAACGTCATCCAGTCGTGGCTATGAATGATGTCCGGTTTCAAATGCTTCGTGCGCCGAACGGCGGTGTCAGTGAACACGCTCACTGCTCTCCCCAGATCTCCTCCATACAAGTCATGGAGATGTCTTCCGTCATCCATAGCGTGATTCCCATGCATGACATCGTCATAGGGATGCAACGTGCTTTTCACGCGGCGTGTGTCGTTTCCGTCGTCGTTTCGTTCACCGGGGAGCACGAGCGTCACCTTCACTCCATGCAAGCGGAGTCCCTTTACAAGTCCGGCGCAGGCAACACCCAATCCTCCCTCTCCTCGAGGTGGATATTCCCATCCGAACATCGAGACATGGAGACTGGCTGTTGACTCTTCTCCATGACCAGGCTCCTCTCTGAGAGAGTCTGCGTGTTCCTCTCGCTGAGCCGCATCTCTGCTTCGCATCTCAGCCGACCATGAGGACGCAGTTTCGTTCGCCGAAGGAGTTTGGACAGTGTTCATGGGCGAGGGGGTCATCTGTCCAGCGGCTCCCGTCAACCACGAACCGATACTCGTATCGTCCGGGCGGGAGCGTGATCGCCGCCTCCCATTTCTTGCCTTTCTTTCGCAGTGGCAGAGCATCGGCGCTCCAATCATTAAAACTCCCTGCGACACAGACGGACCGTGCGTTTGGGTCCGCGTAGGAGAAGGTGATGCGTTTCTCTTTCATGGGAGTGGGGGGAAGGAGAAGGGGGAATACATCTCATGAGGATTTCAGGGGACACGGACGATCGCCGTACGAACAGAACACACAGCAGTCTCCGTCCTTCGCCTTGATCATGGCCTTGCAATGTCTACAGACGTAGAACGGCATGCACGCACTCGTGGGCATTGTTGATCGCTGTCCATGTCCGCACGTGGGACATGTGAGCGTTGCCCGCAGAGGGTGGGGTGTGTTGAGCATCAGGAGAGTTTCAGGAGCGCCAGTGCATCGTCGAACCCGACGGCGACCTGTTGTTTCGGCGTGCCCCCATCGACAACGGTGACGGGGACAGACGTACCGCCATTCGTCACTTGCTGCATAACATTGAAGTCCTTCTCCGATGTCGTGACGTCGTGTGCGGCGTACGCAATCTTTTTCTCCCCCAGAACGGCCTTCAGTTGCTTACAGTACCCGCATGTGGGGGTCGTGTAGAGATCGATAGTCATGGGGGATGGGGGAAGGGGGAACGAGACAGTGAAAGCACCGTGAGCATACGACGACGGCCAGCCCGATTCAGTAGCCTGGACTACAGCACTCGGACAGATTTCGTCGAATACTCTTGCACGTCTTCTTCCTCTCTTTCCCTATGTACGATGTTCTCATCATTGGACTCGGCTGCGCCGGATACACCGCCGCAATCTACACTGCTCGCTATAAACTCTCGACGTTCATCGTCGGTGCCGAGGAAGGGGGTCTCGGCATAACTGCTGCCGAAGTGGGAAACTGGCCGGGCACCATCGATATCACGGGACCGGACCTCATGGAGAACTTCAAGAAGCATGCGCTGAGCTTCGATGCGGTCACGCACAAGATCACACGCGTGAAATCGGTTGAAAAGCTCGCGGGCGGTTTCCAGCTCAGGCTCGACGGCGGCGAAAGTGTGCAAGGAAAAACCGTCATCTTCGCCATGGGCTCAAACAAGCGACACCTCGGTACGCCCGGTGAGAAAGAATTCTCCGACAAGGGGGTGACGTACTGCGCGACTTGTGACGCGTTCTTCTACCGTGGGAAGGATGTGGCAGTGCTCGGCGGCGGTGATGCCGCCGTGGAGGGGGCAGCCATTGCCGCACAGGTTGCGAAGAAGGTCTACCTTATTCACCGCAGGAATGAGTTCCGCGCAGAGCCGTACTGGGTGGACAAAGTGAAAGCCAAGGAGAACGTCGTCTTTGTTCTGGAGCGCAATGTCGTGCAGATCATTGGCGATCAAAAAGTCACTGCTGTGAAGCTGGATAAGCCATTCGAGAGATCGGACACCATCACGCTCGACGGTGTCTTCATTGAGATCGGCGCCACTCCTGCAACGGAGATCCCAAAGACGCTCGGTTGCGCAGTGGATCAGCGCGGATTCCTCACGGTGAACGCCGCGCAACAGACGACCGTCCCCGGCGTCTTCGGCGCCGGTGACATCACGACCGCAAGCAACTTCTTCGCGCAGTTCACAACGGCGGCAGGCGAAGGCGCCGTCGCAGCCAACAGCGTCTTCCATTACGTGAGCACAGCGGGAGCAAAAAAGCCCGTCTGACACGCTACTGTCTGCACCGCGCTTCGCCGAGGAGCCATTTCGCGTCCTCCAGCCCTGCGGCAACCCTGATGTGTTCGGTATCCTTATCGACGACAAGGACGGGAAAATGCACGATTCCTTCGGTGAGCACTTTCATGCTCGTGAGTTCGGCGGCAGAGGATGACACATCATGGGCGGAGAAAGGGATGTTCCTCCGGCGTAACTCTTCCTTCAGTGTCTCGCAGTCTCTGCAATGCGGGAAGCAGTAGAGATCGAACGTGGGCATGGTCAGACAGGTATGCATGATGAGATCATAGGAAACGCACCAATGCCGCGCAGTAGCCTAGGCTACAGAAAAACGGGGCTCCTCTGCGGAGCCCCGTGGGCGCGGCGTCTTAGCCACAGCCGCAACCGCCTTTGCCGCCGAACATAAAAGTGTCCATGATCGTGGGTCTAGGATGAGGACTTCTACCCTCTTCCTTTCTTCCCCATGGCCACGTCCATCTTCAAGAACAATTTCCCCGGAGCGGAGAAACTCCAACAGGCAGTCGATACTGCCGACTACATCAT
>JACOTD010000002.1 GCA_016178535.1 Candidatus Peregrinibacteria bacterium | reverse complement strand
TTCCTGCGTTCTCTCTCTCCACTGTCATTGCAGAAGTAACGCGGTGGCGAACGGAGGGGAGATCGCTGTTTGAGAAGCAACTGCAGGGAATCCTCGCCAGAGCGCCACCGGGCTAGGCGTGGGAATCGGGAATTACCCCGCGCACATGGCTTCCGGCGATCGCATTGATCAAATGAGGCTGCGCTGCAATGGTTCAACTGTTTCCATCTTTCCGAAGATTTTCAGCTGATTTGCAGGGGATTCTGCCGGATACAGACGACGCACTTCTCGCATGGTTTCTTCGTATCGCAAGAGGTCGAAGTACATCTTTTTCCCTGTCCCACGTGCGGAATACCAGCCGAACTTTTTGTAGAAGTTCTTCGTTTGATCATCGAGCGGGTCCACGACAAGAATTCGACATCCCGCAGGAGACTTCAAGCAGAATCGGATTGCATGCCATAGGGCTTCTGCTCCATGCCCCTTTCCTCTCATCGCTTCACAGATGAAAAGTTGCGACAGCAGGATGCCGGGCGGTTCCCGAGGAATGTTCTTCTTTCGCATGAGTTCCGACATCCACTGAGCGGTCGCTTGAATTTTGAGAGTGTGATTGGAGAGTGAGAAAAAACCACACCATTGATGTTCGAAGAGCAGATCATAGGTACGGCAAAGACGCTGGCGCTCGTACAATCCTGCATCGTGCAAGTAAAACTTCGCTATAGGGTCACCTTGCTCTTTGAGCAGTACGGGCAACCCTCTTGGACGTATGACCCGATATGCTCTTACGATCAGCATGGACGAACTTTACCACCTTGTGAATGGACGTTTCCAAGGTTCGTCGATCTGCAGAAGCACGGGCAAGCATGGTGACGACAAGCTTGCTGTCTTGTTTCGAGAGCACTGGGCTGGTGAACGCCTTCAGCATGTGGGTATCGTATGTCGGAGAGAAAGGAACTGCCAGAAGTTCACCTTGATTATGTCAGAGCGCAATGCCTTTATTCGGCTTGAGGGCGTTTTGTGCTGCAAGAGAGGCAAATACCCGCAGGCCGCCGCATCAAGTCCCCTACTGGACACGCCATCGCAAACCTCCATAATGCTCTTGCCATGGCCAAATCCTGCTATCGCCGCATCGTCGTGAAGGTGGGGACGAACGTGATCACGGGGGAGGACGGGCTCCTGAAGGAACACGTGATGCGCTCCCTCACGCGGCAGATTGCAGAGCTTCGGAAGAAAGGAACGGAGATCATCCTCGTCTCCTCGGGCGCGATGGCGGCGGGGCGTGTAAAGATCACACCCTCGAAGAACACGACGAAAGTCACTTCCCGTCAGGTGCTCGCGGCGGTGGGGCAGGTGGAGCTCGCGCACCGCTACGCTGAGTTCTTCGCCGCGCATGAAATCATCACGGCGCAAGTGCTCGCGACCAAGGAGGACTTCCGCGACCGCCAGCACTACTTGAACATGCGCGGGTGCTTCGAGGCGCTCCTCAATGAAGGCATCATTCCCGTCGTCAACGAGAACGACGCGGTCTCCGTGAGCGAGCTCATGTTCACCGACAATGACGAGCTCGCGGGACTCGTGGCGTCCATGCTCCAGAGCGATGCCCTCATCCTCCTCACGAACGTCAATGGAATCTACGACGGGGATCCCGAGAATTCTTCATCGCAACTCCTGCACGAAGCCCCCTCCTCGAACGCGGAGTGGGAAAGGATCATCCATCCGCGGCTCTCACAGTTCGGAAGAGGCGGCATGCTCACCAAGTGCAAGACCGCGCGCAAGCTCGCGTCATTGGGCATTCAAACGCACATCGCAAACGGCACCGCGGAGAATATCCTCCCCATGATTGTGGAAGGGGCGTCTGTCGGGACGGTCTTCCGTGCCGAGAAGCAGACGTCGAGCGCCAGGCGGTGGGTGGCGGGGAGTGAAGGCAGGGAGAAGGGCACGGTGACCATCAATGCCCGCGCCGTGGATGTGATCACGTCGCGTGAGAAGGCCGCGAGCCTCCTGCCGGTGGGCATCACGCGTATTGAGGGGGAATTCGAGAAGGGCGATCTCGTCCGAGTCATGAGTGAGGAGGGAAGAGCCATCGCGATCGGCGTTGCCGCTTGCGGCGCGGACAAGGCGCGCGAGGCACTCGGGAAGAATGGCCAGCGTCCCCTCATCCACTACGATTACCTCTTCCTCCTCTCGTGAGGGAACACATCGCGATCATCGGCGCAGGGAACATGGGGAGCGCATTCTTCCGCGGGTTGCGCGAAACAATGGGAGAAGATGCGTTGATCGTCTGTGATCGCCATGCCGAGAAGCTCCGAGCACTCGGAACCACGCGCACGACGATCCTTCCGGATGACGCCGTTCGTGATGCATCAGTCGTGATGCTCGCCGTGAAACCCCAGTCATTCGAGGAACTCTGCCAAGGAATGACGGTGCCGCTTTCAGGAAAACTCATCGTCTCGATCATGGCCGGCATCACGATCGAGAAATTGGAGCGAATGACCGGCGCGAAGCGGATCGCGCGCGCGATGCCGAACCTGGGAGTGCAGGTCCATCGAAGCGTGACCGAGTGGTTCGCGTCTCCCGCCGTCACGAGGCATGACCGTGCGCTCGTGACGAAGGTATTCGATGCGGTCGGCATATCCTTCGAAGTGCGCGAAGAGACGGTGATCGATGCAATCAGCGCCGTCAGCGGGTGCGGCCCGGCGTACTTCTTCTTCCTCTGCGAATTGCTCCAGCAGAAAGCTGAGTCCATCGGATTCGACGCCGCCTCGGCTCAAGCGATCGCCGTCGAAACACTTGCGGGAAGCGCCGAACTCCTCGCGGAGGGGTCGAAGACGCCCGGGGAGTGGCGAGCGGCGGTGACGTCGAAAGGAGGCGTGACACAGGCTGCTCTGAAGCATCTCCAAGAACAGGGCTTCGATGTGGTCTTCCTCGAGGCCCTCGATTGCGCAACCAAGCGTTCCCGGTAATTCCCGATTCCCACGCCTAGCGCAGATTGACTTGCCATGTTCTGAACAACTCCTGTATACGTATTGGCCATGCCGGAAGTCTGGTACTTGAAGGAGATACGCGAGAGGGACAAGGAGGTCCGTCGTCTGAAGCAG
>JACOTD010000085.1 GCA_016178535.1 Candidatus Peregrinibacteria bacterium | reverse complement strand
TCCTGCGTTCTCTCTCTCCACTGTCATTGCAGAAGTAACGCGGTGGCGAACGGAGGGGAGATCGCTGTTTGAGAAGCAACTGCAGGGAATCCTCGCCAGAGCGCCACCGGGCTAGGCGTGGGAATCGGGAATTACTTCTCATCTTTGCCTCCATCCGGAGCTTTTTCTTTGCGCTTGCTATCACCATGAAGATCGAGCAAATAAATATCATCAAATGTTTTGATTAGACATTCTCGCATGCGCCTATGCGTCAACCCGTTCACAAAAGAGTTATTAGTGATCATCGCGATGATGCCTTGTCCATTCTTCTCGATGAGATGATGAGAAAAACGAAGGAATTTAATGTAATCATCGTCCAGATTCAGCTTCTTCTCATTCAAATCTTTCTTGTAATCGTCGAGTAATTTGCCGATCCACGTTTTGCGCTTCTTGCCATCCGTTCCAATCTCGACTGATGCGTTCTGCGAACTCACGCTGTACGGCGGATTCCCCAGCACCACCATGATCGGATAGTCGCGTTTCACTTCGTGCGCGAGTTGTGCCTCTTCGGTGAGAGCGCCTTGAAGGCCAAGAGAAGCAAAGAGTGTGTCATCTTTTTCCGGCGCTTCTTCCAAACTATTGGTGAGGAAGATGCGGAGTCGCTTCTTGAGGTTTTTGACACCTGTTTCTGCGAGCGTCATGCCGAGCTTGAGGTGTGCAATCGTGTAGCTGGCCATCATCAGCTCAAATCCGTGCAGACGGAGAATCAAATGATCGTTCACATACGCAGGCCAACTTCCTTCCTGACCTTCAAATTTCTTGTGAATCGTGCGGACAATTTCGTTGAGGAATGTCCCCGTACCGACCGCTGGATCCAGCATCTGGACACGGTCGATCATTCTTTTGCTTTTCTTGCCCTGTTCCGTGAACGTCCATTCAATGGTTGAACGATCAGCAAGCCCATCCACGAGGCCGAAATGTTCTTTGAGCAAAGCATCCACCGACCGAACGATGTAACGAACGATGGGCAGCGGCGTGTAAAAGACGCCACGATCCATGCGCAGCTTAGGATCGTATTCGCGCAGAAAGTCCTCGTAAAAGTGAATGATCGGATCGTGCGTTTGCTCGTCCATACTCATCTGCTGATACAAACCATGAACAAGATCGTGTACGTTTGAGTGAACGAAGACATCGCAGAGTTCATCGACAATGAACGACAGTCGCTTCTCAAAGTTCGTTCCGGCGATATGATCGAAAAATTGCTGAAGAAGGTGATTACTCGCAGGAATCTTGTCACGGGCTTCCGCGCGAGAAAAGGTATCTGGCGTGTCATCGTAATACCGAGCGACGAAGAGCCCGTAGACCAATGTTTGGGCGTACAAGTCGGCAAACTGCGGAACACTGAGATCATGAATGAGTTTGGTCTTGAGCACATCCATGATGTTCATGATGTCCCCTCTCGTACCATCGAATGCGGGGTCGAGCATCTCGACAATGTTGTCCCGAAGACGCCTTGCCTTGCCTCCCATGATCTTGGCCAAGTGCTCGGCGGAACGGATGGTATCCACGGTGTCTGCGACAAAATCTGCGAGAGTGCGAGCAAACAACTCATGTGTCTCTGGGACAGATACGATTGCATCTCCGTGTTTTGTGGCGACAATAATGGGATTGCCGTACGGTTGCCCATTGCGAAAGAAACGGAACTCAAGTCCGTTGGTTAGGATCAAATTCGGATAACCGTAGTAACGAGCCATCTGCTCACTCTTTTGTATTTTTTCCAAATTCACATGCAAATCTTTCGCTTCGGACCAGGCGATCGGAACATCGCCTCTCACAAAAATGAAATCGGGCCTGCCATGTGCCGAGCCCTTTGGCTCATTCACCACGCGCAATTTGGTGATTGCCTCGAAAAACGCTTTTAATGCCGGTCGGTAGCTGTGCTCCTGCGCGTGGCCCGTTTTGAATTCATCCTCGATATGCCGAAGATATTGCTGCACTGCTTCCACCCACATACTGTATGCCACTTCTCATTTCTTGGCACGCTCCCAATCGCTCAAAAATTTCTTCAGCCCGACGTCGGTCAGCGTGTGGTTCGGAAGCTTGGTGAAGACGTCGTATGGGATCGTGCAAATGTGCGCACCCAAGCGAGCCGCCTGCGCGACGTGGCGGGGATGGCGGATGGAGGCGACCAGGACTTCGGTGTCGAAGTGGCAGTGATTCCAGACTTCCATGATCTCCGCGATGAGATCCATCCCCTCTTCGCCGATGTCATCGAGCCGCCCGATGAACGGACTGATGATGTTCGCTCCTGCTTTGGCGGCGAGGATCGCCTGATTGACCGAGAAGACGAGCGTGGTGTTCGTGCGAATGTTCTTGAATCGGAAGTAGTGCAGAGCCTTGAGCCCCTCGACCGTCATCGGCACCTTCACGACGACGTGCGCGTGCCAGCTCGCGTACTCCTCACCCTGCTTCTTCATGCCCTCGAAGTCGGTGGCGGTCACCTGTGCGCTGACATTGGGAACGAGTTCGCACATCGCGAGGACGGTCGGCTTGAACTTTTTTCCTTCTTTCGCTACCAGACTGGGATTGGTCGTGACGCCGTCGAGCACGCCCCACGCCGCGACTGCAGCGACGTGATCGACATTGGCAGTGTCCATGAATAATTTCATAATGATGGAATGGGAAAAATGGCGAATGATTCATTGCACGACGATCGTCCCTCCCTGCGTGGGGTTCAGGTGATTGTGGTACCCCCACCGGCCGCGTTTGGTGAAGATGAACTGGTACGTCTCCCCATGCTGCAAACTCTTCCCCGCGTCGAATCCGGGGGAATCGGTGTGGAACGGGTGAGGATTGGAGGCGACCCACATCGGTCCGCTGCTCGCATTCGTGAAGGTCACGGCGGTTCCGGCGCTCACAGTCGCGGTGGAAGGCGAGAAGCCGGAAGCGGAGTACGAGATCGCCGCCGAGAGTTGCTTGGTTGAAGCGTGAGAGTTTGCAGGCGTTCGCTTCGCGGGAACCACCTTCGGCGCCGGTGTGCGGACGGTTTTCACCTTCTTGTGCGACGCCGCCATGGCCTTCGCCGGAGGGAACGCGGCGTACGCAAGAGGCCTTGCGAACGGGCAGAGGGCTGCGGTGGCCGTGAGAGGGATTGCCCAGGCGAGGAGGAGCGGGAGGAGATGGAAACGCATGGCGAGAGGGGGGATGAGGCGCTCAGTATAGATCCTTTCCTTCCGGTGTCATAGAGGGAAGCATCTTCTGTACGATGGCGACATGCCACGCACACGTTCATACGCGGCTCTCCTGAGCGTTCTCGTGGTGGTTCTCACGGGATGTCAGCCCACCCTCAATCCGAACCCGATCCCGGATGCTCCCCCATCGGCATCTCCTGCTTCCACACCAGCGAAGGCACTCCCCTCTTCCGCGGCGACCAGCGTCCCGTTCTCTCCGCAAGCGCCCTTCGCCAATTGGGACGCGGCTCACGAAGAAGCCTGCGAAGAGATGTCCCTCATCATGGTCGTGCACGCGCTGAATCGCACAGCGCTCGCTGCCAATGACGCGGAGCGGGAACTGCAGAAACTCCTCGCGTGGGAAGTGACGCACGGCTACGGCGTCGACGTGACGATCGAGCAACTCGGCAGAATCGCGCGAGACGCGTACGGCATCCGTTCCTCCATCCTGAGCGACGTGAGCGAGGAATCCCTCGAGCGTGCGATTGCCGCGGGACGTCCGGTGATCCTCCCCATCGCGGGGCGGGAACTCGGCAATCCCTACTTCAGCGGAGAGGGACCCTGGTACCACATGCTCATCGTCACGGGCTACCGTCACGGCTTCTTTGGGCAGACGATCTTCAAAACGAACGACCCCGGAACGAAGCGCGGCGAGGGATACGAGTACAGTGCATCGACCCTCGTGCATGCGGTCCATGACTGGACGGGAGTGAAGGAGGAAATTGATCGTGGACAGCGAAAGATGCTCGTCGTGGAGAGCAAATCGTTGGGAGAGGCTGCTCCAACTTGACCAATGGTTTCCTGGAGAAGAGAATGCTGTCCTTTTCTTTTCTTCGATGCCAAGCGAGAACGAATCAGTGGATGTCCATGAAAAATACAGGGGAAAGGTAATCAGCGAAATTCCCGAGGCCGATATGCGGGGAATGACAGGAATGCAAAACTACACTCATCAACTCTACAATCACCTCCTCACCGCAATCAACAACGGCAATGTGACGGGGCATCAACCAAACGTCATCGCTCGTATTCGTCATGCATGCGCAAAATATGGCATCCTGATTCACAGAGCATTCTCTCAGTTTCGCTCCGAAACGACAGAGACTGAAAGTCCTCCTCTGAAGGATGCACCGGCAAGGGAAGTGACACCCACCGTTCAGCCATCTTCAGAAGAAGGTACTACGCCGTCGTTCTTGAGAGCATTGGGGCAGTGGATCTTCGCGACAGTGTTCCGCCGCAAACCGGCAGCTTCGCCGCTGAGTGTCCATACGACACCACAACAGAGGGGGAGCGCCGGACCCGAGCTCTCGCTCGCGCAATTCGTGACAAGATTGTCACTTGCAGTGGAGGAAATGAATGCAAAGATGTCTCAGGCGGGCAACACGGGACTGACCTACTCAAAGAGGAAAGAGGCACTGGCTCAAGGCTTCATCGCAACGCAAGAGGTCCGAACGCTGCTCTCAAAGCTGGATACGGAGAGCCGCAAGCAGGTAAGTGTTTCGCCGCAACAGCTCGAAAAGTTCATGAAAGACTACACGAGGCTCCAGGAAGAACTCTACGATCTGTGAGGTGTGCCGCGATTCTGTGCGGACATCAGTACATCCTCCCCCCGAGCGGCACTTCCCGCTCTGGAACAATGAGAAGACATTCGCCCGTTGCGTCCGGAACGCCCAGCGTGAGGACTTCGGATGTTGCGGGACCGATCTGGCGCGGAGGGGAGTTCACGACGCAGAGGACCTGTCGGCCCAGGAGTTCTTCCTTGGAATAGTTCTTGCGCAGCTGCGCGCAGGATTTCTTGATGCCGATCTCGGATCCCAGATCGATCTGCAATGTGTATGCGGGCTTGCGCGCTTCGGGAAAGTCCTCGACGGCGATGATCGTTCCGACACGGATGTCGAGCTTCTGGAAATCGTCGATGGTGGGCATGGCAAGGCAAGAATACACAACGTCATTCCGCACGGAAATCCGAAAGGGGTTCTGCACATCGACAGAACGTCATCGATGGCTCTCTGAAAATCAAAACTGGGACGGTGGAAAAAATCTTCGCTGATCGGATCTTTCCGTTGAACAGAGACGACCTACCATGCGGCCATGACCCTCTTCAAAGGAAAATACCGCAACGAATCGGCGCGATTGCGCGGGTGGGATTACCGATGGGATGGGTGGTATTTCATCACCATCTGCACGCAATATCGACGCTGTTGGTTCGGCGATATCATCGATAAAACCATGCGATTGTCGATTGCGGGACACATCGTGCGCGATGAATTGCTGAAAACGCCCCTGATCCGTTCGTCCGTGTGGTTGGATGAATGGATCATCATGCCGAATCATCTGCATGCGATTATGGTGATCAATCATGACAATGGCGTTGGCGTAGGGACGTCCCGCCGGGACGTCCCTACGCCTGTCCAATGGGATATTTCCCCAATGCAACCGATGCCGCCGCGGTTGCAATCGGCATCCTTGGGCGCCATCGTGAATCAGTGCAAATCCATCTGCACCAAACGCATTCGCGCCGTGGGATACGTCGATTTTGCATGGCAACCGAGGTTCCACGATTCCATTCTGCGAACGCCGGAGGCAATTGCACGCGTCCGATCCTATATTCGACAGAATCCACGACACTGGGAACAGGATGCGCTTTTCAACGGAAGGTGATGCGTGCGATCACACAGAACCTCCAGTACAATCGTGCGGCATGCCCTCCTCCCGCCCCGACCCCAAGACCCTCATCGGCCAAGACCCCCAAGTCGTCCCTGCATCCCTCCAACGCATTCTGCAAGCGACAAAACAGGTGCAGTCGCTATGGATTGGACCGAGTGATGCGAAGAAATTGAGCAGTGAAGATCTCGAAGCGTACACGCTCGCACACCAGATCATGGCGCACCTGTGCATTCAAGCGCCGACCAAGCACAAGTCCGGACATCCCGGCGGCCCTCTCTCCGCCTTCACGTTCGCGTATCTGCTTCGCAGAAGACGCAATCTCAATGTCGACGACCCGCTGCGCTACTCGGCGGGACACTTGAGCCTCCTCGCCTACGGCCTCGATTGGTTGCTCGGTACCGAAGGCCGAGACTCGCGGCTCGCATCGCCCCAGGCCATCATCGATAATTTCCGCATTCCCTCGGGGCTGCCGGGGCACGTGGAAGCCGGCATCGGCACCGTTCCCTTTGGGTCCGGACCTCTCGGGAAGGGTGTTTCGAATGCGCTCGGCGCGGCGTTCGGATTGAAGTATCAGAAATTGCCTGGCACCTTGGATGTGGTGATGGGTGACGGGGATTCACAGGAAGGTCAGATCATGGAGGCATTTCGATTGGCATCGCACCTGCACATCGACAATCTCATCGTCCACGGCGACTTCAACGATATTCAACTCTCCGATCTCCCATCGAAGACCGTCGCCGCGGACTTCGCATCGATCGCCGCCGCGTGCGGATGGCGCGTGATCGAAGTGCAGAACGGCAATGACCCCGGGCAAGTGACGGCCGCACTCGATCTGGCGGATTCTTTCATCGGAACAGGCCTCCCCATTTGCATCTGTTACTACACGACGATGGGTCACGGCGTGCGCGTGATGGAAGAAGGCTCGACGACGGGCACGGCGAATTACCACGGCTCTCCGCTGAAGGATGATGTCGCCGCCGAAGCGTTGAAGGAGCTGCCGCCGCTCGAAGACCTTGTGAAGAAGTACGAACCTCATCGCAGAAAATTCGCAACTTGCCATTCGCCATTCGCCATTCGCGCGCAGATTCTTCCTCCTCCCCCCAAGCTCGATCGTACGATCACAACCGAGAAAGGCGCGGCGCGGCAGGATTTCGGCGCGATCCACATTAAAAATCTCATGAAGGCCGACCCGCGCATCGTTGTGTTGCATGCCGATTTGGCGGGATCGGGAGGGTACGACAAAGTGGCGAAGGAATTTCCCGATCGCATCATCAATGTCGGCGTCGCGGAGGCCAATATGTACATGATGGCGGCCGGAATGCGGCAAGTCGGTCTCCTTCCTGTGACGTACACATTCGCGGCGTTCGGGACGAATGAGGCGCGTGCGAACGCGCGGTTGATCGACGTGAACTGCGGACACACGCATTGCGCCATTCTCAACGACTGTACGCACGCGGGACTTTCGGTCGGCGAAGACGGCGAGACACACCAGGAGAGAAACTACCTGAACCTCCCGTTCGATCACACGCAGGTGTGGATGCCGGCGGATTCCAATCAGGCCGCGGCGGCGGCCGAGCGCGGCCTGCAGCTCATCGCGCAGGGCGAGACGAGCGTGTATGTCTTCTCTCCTCGAAGTTCACACGAACAACTGAAGACACCGAAGGGCGACATCATCTACGGAAAGGACTACGTCTTCGACGGCACCATGGACATCGTGCGCGGAGCGGGAGAGGAAACCGACCAGGTGACGATCGTCGCGACGGGCATCCCCGTCCACGACGCGATCGTGGCGGCAGACCGGCTCTGGAACGAGGAGAAAATTCGCGCCCGCGTGTTGAATGTCTCCTGCATCCGACCGCTCGATGCTTCAGCGGTGATCCAAACCGCACTCGAAACTTTCCACCTCGTCGTCGTGGAAGATCATCACAGCGAAGGAGGACTTGCGACCCAGATCGCCGAAGTCATCGCCGACTTCCAGCTCCCATGCAGTCTCCGACGGCTTGGCGTCAATCACTACTTCCCTTCCGGATCGGATAAAGACCTGAAGTTCCTCGCCGGGCTCGACGCCAAGAGCATCGCGGATGCCGTGCAGGATGCCATCACGAGCGAAGTGTGCGGTGGCGAGGACGCGTTCGTCACGACAATCCATGCGATGGCGACCAATGCGAAACTGAGCAGATTCAAAAACTCGGTGCACAGTTTCATTGAACGATTGAAATCGGATGCTCCGTACCTCGATCGTCTCCGCGAGATCTGGAGGAAGAGAACATGCCCCATCGAGAAGATGCCGACGAACAAGCAGCTGCGGGAGAAGCTGGCGGAGGAGACGGTGTTTGGCGGGGAGACATGACGAAGGACGAACATAAATTCTCACGATATACTCGGGACATGGCGAAGAAGAACCATCGCAGCAGATCGCGCTACAACTCTGGCGGCAGCGAGAACGAGTACATGGATACCGCCCAGAGGGTGCTCAAGAACAAGAAAGGGATCTCAGACTTGCGCATTCTGCAAATCGAAGAGGAGAAATCCCTTGTGAAGGCATATGAGACTGTGCTTACCACAGTCAGTTCGAATGCATCCATCACTTCCGAATTGATTCGCTATGCCCACAAAGAAATTTTTGGCGAACTGTACGATTGGGCCGGACGCTGGAGAACGGTGACAATCAGCAAGCCTGGCATCACGTGGCCGCCTCCTGATTTTCTCGAAGAGGCGATGCAGGAATTCGAACGTACAGTGCTCATGCGATATCCGGCGAGTGCTCTCGTTTCAGACGAAGCATTTTGCTCCGGCATCGGACATATCCAGGGAGAATTTCTCGCTATTCACCCCTTCCGTGAAGGGAATGCACGGACTATCAAGCTCGTCACAAACCTTCTCGCCGTCCAAACGAAAAGGTCACTGCTCCGTTATGACACGAGCGAAAAAGGCCGACGAGAGTACATCCACACGGCGCAGACGGCAATTCTTCAAAACTTTCTTCCGATGGCACGAATCGTTCAGAATGCGCTCAGGGCTTCACGGAAAGATTCTTGAGTTCACGCAAACATTCCTTCTTCATTTTCTTCGAGAATCGTGGCAAACCCTCAATGACGCTGTCACGTTCCGCACAATCGAGAATAATGCGATGCCGCTGGGCCGCATGACGGAGATGAGGAGAAAACTGCCGAAGAGGGATGCCAGTTCCGAATGTCATGGACCCAGTATAGCACAAAAGGACCGTGAGAAGCATCTTCAGTCTTCTCCCATACAAGATGAGCATGGACCGTACACCCGATTCTCATGCAAATGAGCATGAGGAGAGATGACGAATTATCATGCAAGATGAGCATGGAAAGGAGGAAGAACGCCGCTCACTTCCGTGAGCCGTTTTTAT
>JACOTD010000026.1 GCA_016178535.1 Candidatus Peregrinibacteria bacterium | reverse complement strand
TTCCCCTCACGGTCGCCTTCCAGACGGACGGGATCGCGTGCGGGAGCGTCGTGCGCAATAGCGCGACGATCGCCACCTCGGCGCGGGAAGACAATCTGGACAACAACCGCAGCCAAACCGTGATGACGACGGTGCAGTGCCCTCCTCCACCTCCTCCTCCGACGGCGGATCTCGGGATACAGAAGCTCGCTCTGCGTTCATCGGTGCAGCCAGGGGACATCATTGCCTACAGGCTCACCGTGAGCAATGCCGGTCCGGATGCGGCGGCGAACGTCTCCATCGTTGATCCCATTCCCTCTGACCTTTCCTTCCTCGATTCTCTCGGTGATGCCGGGAGCACCGGCGTCGACGGACCGTTGCCTTTCCTGCTCCCTCCCTCCACCTGCACGCAACAAGGGAGAAGGGTCGTCTGCAACGTCGCCACGATCGCCTCGGGGGGGAACAGGACTGTCCTCTTGCGCTTCAAGGTTTCCGATTCGGCACAGTGCAACGGAAGCATTCAGAACGCGGCATCAGTATCGGCATCCACACCCGATCCGAACCTGGGCAACAACCAGAGCGACACCGTGAGCACCCGAGTCGATTGCCCGCCGCTGCAGACCGCGGATCTGGGAATTCAGAAAGTCCCATTCTCATTCACGGTGCGACCGGGTGATTTCCTCACGTATCGACTCACGGTGACGAACGACGGACCTTCCTCGGCGGCGAACGTCTCCGCCACGGATTCCATTCCGAAGGATCTGACATTCATCGATGTTCTGACCGATCAGGATCATCCGGGACTCTACGGACCGCTGCCCTCTCCGCTCCCGTTCCTCACGTGTTCTCGACGGGACTCGACGATCGTCTGCACGACGCCGCATCTTCCCCCCGGCACGAGCAGGTCGGCATTCCTCCACTTCAGAGTTTCCCCCGCTGCCTCCTGCAACCAGGTGATTCGGAACATGGCATCGGTGTCTTCGACGACGGAAGATCGAAACCTCCGGAACAACCAGACCCAAGCGAGTGTCTTCGTGGAGTGTCCGCCGCCGACCTTCACGATCAAGAAAACGGATAATCGCGATACCATTCGTCCGGGTGAGAACGACACCTACCGGATCATGGTGACAAACACTTCGCCCTTCGCAGCAACGACGATCATCACTGATTTCTTCCCCACGCAGTTGCTCGATTTCCAATCGGCATCGGACAACGGAACACTCCATGGCGGCAGGATCGTTTGGAATAACCTGAGCTTCACTCCGGGCGAGACCAAGACGCTCACAGTGCAGGCACAGGCGCACGGAGACCTGAGCGACGGAACGGTTATCACGAATGAAGCGCAAGTTGATCTCGACGGGACGGCAACCGACACGACGACCGTCGTCGTACCTCCAAAATTCGGCTGCATCCTCGTGAACAAGGAAGCGGACAATCCCGACGGCAATCCTCTCCCGACCGTGCCGCAGTTCACGTTCCGGCTCGAAAACGGGCAGCACACTCAGAATAACGCGAGCGGCGTGGCCACCTTCGCGAATGTACCGGCGGGGCAGCACACGGTTTCGGAAATCCTTCCGCTGGAATGGACGCAGCAGCAGATCAATCCCGCGGGCGGCATTGTCACCGTTGTTCCGGGTCCGGCATGCGCGAGTGTTGCCATTCGCAATCGCCAGAATCCGATCGGCAATCCGACCTTCAGTATTACGAAGACGGACAACAAGAGAACGGCGAATCCCGGCGACTTCGTCACGTACACGATCACGGTCACGAATACTTCTCCGGTGGATGCCTCAAACGTGAGCGTCGTCGATCAATTGCCAGCCGGTCAGCTTACGTTCCTGTTCTCTTCGGACAATGGACAGTTGAACGGCCAGACAGTGACGTGGAGCGGACTGAGCATTCCGAAGCAATCGACCAGGATGCTGACGGTCTTCGCTCAAGTCAACGCTGGTCTCTCCGGGGGAACATCGATCACGAATACGGCGCAGGTGGTCGGCGGACCGACGACCACGGACACGATCACGGTGATCGGTGGCCAGCAGAACGGATGCATCAGCATCGTGAAAGAAGGCTTCACCGCAACCGGCGCAAATGTTTCGATCCTGCCGCAATTCACCTTCCAATTGGAGAACGGTCAGACGATCCAGAATGATTCGACGGGCCAGGCGACGTTCCAGAATGTTTCGCTCGGCACACATACGGTTACCGAGCAATCGCTCAGCGGATGGAACCAGATCTTCGTGACGCCGAGCAACGGAGTGGTGAACGTCACGGCGGGAGCGTGCGTCGGGGTGACGTTCAAGAACCAGAAAATCGCTGTGGGAACGCCGACGTTCGCCATCACGAAGACCGTGAATCATGCGACGGCGGCGCCCGGCGATGCGCTCGTCTACACGATCACGGTGACGAATACGTCGAACGTGACGGGGGCCGCGACGGTGAACGACACCCTACCTTCCGGACTCACATTTGTGAATGCCTCGGAGAACGGCTCGGCGAACGGCCAGACCGTCACGTGGAATACTCTCGTCATCCCTGCGAATTCGACGAAGGTCATCACGCTGACGGCCCTCGCGAACTCGAACCTCATCAACGGGACCGTCATCACGAACATCGCGACGGTGACGGGAGGTGCCACGGCGACGGACACCACGACGATCCAGACCTCGACGAGCGGGAACGTCTCGCTGACCATCAACGACTACCCGGATCCGGTGCGGCCGTGCGATACGCTGAACTACGCCATCAACGTGACGAACTTCAGCTCGCAACAAAACCTCACGGTCACGCAGATTCTCTCCAATCGCACGTCGTTCACCTTCGCGAGCGATGGAGGGGCAGAGAGGAACGGCACCATCACGTGGAATACCCTCTCCGTGCCGACGGGATCAACGAAAACCCTCACGGTTTCCGTTCGCGTCTCTTGCGGCGCCAGAGACGGCGACATTCTGCGAACGACCGTCACCGCCGGAAACGCGAGCGCCGAGGCGACGACGAGAGTGATCGAAGACTTCCGGAACAACCGAAACATCTCGCTCGATATCCGAGATGCCCCCGATCCCGTCCGCGCCTGCGACACGCTCGACTACACGCTGACGGTGCGCAACGACAATGGCGACAACGACGTGACCGTCCGTGCGGTTCTCGACCCGCAAACCTCCTTCCTCTCCGCCTCGGGCAACGGCTACGAGCGCAGTCGCGGGCAGGTGGAATGGCGGAATGTCTTCCTCAGCCGTTCCGATCTCACCACACTGCGCCTCACCGTTCGAATCGACTGCGGAGCGCGCGACGGAGACACCCTGCGACTCCATGGACAGGCGGATGGCGCAACCGCCGATGAGACGACACGAGTCATCAACGACCGGAACGTGCTCGTTCCCGTGCCCATCGCTCCCGTTGTCGGGACGATCAGCGTCACCAAGCAAGCTGACCGCTCGAATGCGGCACCCAACGACGAGATCGCCTACACGATCACCGTAACGAACACCTCGCAAGCCTCGCTCACGGGCATGCAGGTCATCGATTCCTTCACACCGGGCCAGGTGCAGCTGTTCGACGTCCCCCAAGTTTCCGGAGGGCAGGCAGTGTGGACCATCGATTCACTCGCTCCGAATCAAGTGCGCACGATCGTCTACCGCGCACGCGTGTCCGGCAGCGCGCGCAACGGCGACGTCCTTCACAACTCCGTGACTGTACAAGGGGGAAATCTGCCCACGCCCGGCTTCGCCTCCTCCGACGTGCGCGTGGTATCGAGCCTGCCCCAGACCGGTGGAGGACAATTCAGCGACCCGCTCTCGCTTGCGCGTCTCTTCTCGCATTCGCCCGCGGATCAGGCGGCAGCCTCCATTCCGCTCATCCTCTGGTCGACGATCGCGGCCATCGGCAGCGTGAGCGGCGGACTCCTGGGACGACGGTTCTTCTTCTAAACGCCGCCGCTCGTTCCCAAGACGAATGACCGAACGATTTCGGGCAGCTTCGCGAAAGACCTCTCAAGTTCCTGGTACTCTTCTTGCGTTGGAACACTCAGAACCCATGCGGAGAGATCCGCCCCCGCAGGCTGCGGGCCGAGGCCGATGCGCAGACGAGGGAAGCGTTCGCCGAATGGGAGGGCAATCGATTTGAGACCATTGTGCGTTCCCGGCCCTCCCGACTTCCGCAGTCGCGTTTCCCCGAGGGGAAGATCCACATCATCGCAGAGCACGAGCAGTTGTTCGGAAGGATCCAACTTGTAGAACTCGACGAGCTTCTTGATCGCTTCGCCGGAGCGGTTCATGTACGTTTGCGGCTTCACCAGAAGGACCGGGGCGGTGACGATGCGCGCCTCCTGGACGAGGGAGAGGAATTTCTGCTTGTCTTGCCATGTGCTCTGCCCGAATGACTCCGAGAGTCGATCGAGAGCCTGGAATCCGACATTGTGGCGCGTTTTCTCGTAGGCGGCGCCGGGATTGCCCAAGCCGATGATCAAGAGCGACGGCTTCATGATGACAGTGTAGCAATCGAACGGATCAACGAGTGAATGATCGAATCACGCTCCCGAAGGCCCGCATGGCCGCATCGGATTCCCGTTCACTCGCGATGAATCCCGCTTCATGGGCGATGCGGTTGCGCAGTGTGTGGGCTCGCCATGCGGCATTCGGATCCGCGGCGCGCAACTTCTCCCCAAGCGTTCCGCTGAATCCCAGTTCCATCAAGAGAGCATCGAGGATTTTGTCGCCTTCGAGAACTCTGCTGTTCGTGTCCGAGAGCGTTTGGGCGTCGATCCACCTTCTCCTGAGACGTTCCTTCCCATGAGGAGAAAGTCTTCCTTTTCGCAAATGAAAGACATAAAGGAAGGCAATCACCAAAAGCGCCAGAAGGATCAACACTCCCCAGATCATTCGGAGACGAGAAAGGAGTTTCGCTCGGGTTGCTTCGGTTGCAACGTCGTCTCCTGAACGTGCTGCGCAATAAAATCTGCCAGAATATCCTGCACGTGCTTGGCGTTCTTGAGATTCTTGCCGTGGAGGTAGGCTTCCATCGTGCGGAGCATGATGCCTTCGACGCGCTTGGGGTGATGGACGTAGGGAAGAGAAATAACCGATCCCGTGGAAATTTTTTCGACGGTGAGCGTTCCGTAGCCGCACAGCGCCGCCGGGATGCCCTTGCGTTCGTACGCGACTCCCTGCACGTCGCTATAGAGGATGCGCGTCGACTGGCGATGAAACCACCCGAACCAGGCGAGATCGATGATGCCGTGATCGGTGATGATCCACACATCGAGGAAGTAGTCGAAGAAATTGCGGGCGAACCATACGATCGAGAGGAAACTCCAGACCGCGATGATGATGAGCACGATGCGCGTCGGCTCCCTCCAGAGAAGCAACCACGCCGCGATGAAAGATACAGCTGGCCAGAAGAGCACGCGCAGACCGAACACCCAATGCTTGTGCACGATCAGGACGGCCTTCTCATCCTCCTCCAGGTGCTGCGCGAAGAAGAAGCGATCGAACATGACAAGAAACAAGATACAAGAAACAAGAAACAAGATACAAGAAACAAAAACGACTCATGAGATTTTCGCCAATGGAAGCAGTTTCGCTTTGCATCTTGTGTCTTGTATCTTGGATCTTCCCTCCGTACACTGCCGAAGATGGCATCCAAAGAGCGCGGACTCTGGTTTCACATCCTCGACGTCCTCTTCAACATCATCGTCATCGTGGCCGTGGTCGCTCTCATACGCACCTTCTTGGTCGCGCCGTTTGAGGTGGAAGGCAGCTCGATGGACGACACGCTTCGGGACCACGAATACATCATCATCAACAAGCTCGCGTACTACATCGGGTATCCGCAGCGCGGGGACGTCGTCGTGTTCAATCCGCCCGGAACGGATCACGGCAAGTACTACGTCAAGCGCGTGATCGGGGAACCGGGCGACGAGGTGATCATCCAGGACGGCTACGTGTATCTCCGCAAAAACGGAGAATCCGAGGTGCGCAAACTGGAGGAGGACTACTTGAGCGATCGCAACCACGGAAAGACCTTCCGGCACCCGCCTTCCAGCGACGATCGCACGAAGGTGGTCTACGATGTCCCCCAAAGCTTCTATTTCGTGCTCGGCGACAATCGGAAGGGCAGCTCGGATTCGCGTGGCTTCATGGTCGATGGCAAGCCAGAACCCTTCGTTCCAAGCAGCGACATCAAAGGAAAAGTGTGGTTCGTGGCGCTTCCCGTGACGAAGATTCATGCCTTGGTGCAGCCACAGTATGGGTTTTGACGGATGTTTTTGCCCTTGCATCTCACACACTCTCCATTACACTGCTCATGGCCCGACGGGGCTTTTTTCGGAAGGAATCACTCTATGAACCGGATCGTCGTCTACATCCGCGAAGCGATCGAGGAGCTGCATCACGTGCGGTGGCCGACGCGCAGGCAGGCCATGCGGCTCTCGGCGATCGTGCTCGGGTTCTCCGCCGCCTGCTCCATCAGCTTCGGCCTCATCGATTTTGCGCTCGCGTCCCTCACGCGCCTCCTCCTCTCTCTCCTCTGAGCATGGGCAAGCAAGATCCTCGCGCGGGACGCAACTGGTACGTCCTGCACACCTACTCCGGCTACGAAGACAGCGTGAAGCAAGCGCTTGAACAGCGCGTCGATTCGCTCGGGATGCAGGATTACATCTTCAGCATCCAAGTGCCCAAGGAGAAGCAGCTCGTCTTCAAGAAGGGCGAGCCGATCGAGGAGGAACGCAAGCTCTTCCCGGGCTACGTGCTCGTCGACATGGTCGTGACGGATGAATCGTGGTACGTGGTCAGAAACACCCCCAACGTCACCGGCTTCGTGGGCTCGGGGAACATTCCCGTCCCTGTGACTCCGGAAGAATACGGCGTGATCGAACGCAGAGTGGGCGAGCAGGAAGCCAAGTTCAAGAGCGACTTCCAGGTCGGCGACCTCGTCATCATCATCGATGGTCCGTTCAAGAACTACGATGGTTCCGTGGAGAGTGTGGACGTGAACAAAGGGAAGTTGAATGTCTTGGTTTTGATCTTCGATCGAGAGACGCCGGTCGAATTGGATTTTACGCAGGTGAAGAAGAAATAAATTGCTGAGCGTTCTGTCTCGAATATTGAAGAAAAAAAGTGAAAACTCGACTGATGCGAATCATCGGCTCCGTGCAAGGCGTCTTCTTCCGCGCCAGAGCGAAGCAGGTTGCCGATGAACTTGGCATCAAAGGATGGATACGCAATGCGGAGGACGGTTCGGTGGAAATTCATGCGGAGGGAACCGAAGATGCTCTGAAGAAATTTGAACAGTGGTGTCATCGAGGACCGCCGGGCGCGAAGGTGGAGCGGGTGGAAGTACAGGAAGTTCCGGAGGAAGGATGCGAGGGGTTTGAGGTTCGTACGTGAAGATTGTTGCCTCGGGAAATATGTTTTGTATGTTTTTGTTGTAGGTGACCTCACCCCTAACCCCTCTCCAGCCCTGGGCGTCGATTGTCTCGAAATGGGAGGAAGCGTTGCTCTTTTCGAGGAGCTGGAGAGGGGAATGTTTTGTAGGTTGTCTTGTTTGGTGGCAGCAAAAAACACAAACACAAACACTCCCCTCTCCTTCCTCTGATCCTTCAAGAATGCTCTCCAATACAGAAGAAAGGAGAATCCAAGAAAAGGAGAGGGGCTGGGGGTGAGGTCACCTACAAAACAGCCAACAAACAACAAACAAACCATCTTCACCCACTCATCCTCCTTTCCCCTTCCCCAAGCTCTATTTCCGCTTCCGTCGATTCCATTCGTCGCCGTGTCGTTGAAGGAAGAATGACGCCGAGTCCGATCGTCTGCACAATCTCCCCCGCCGTGTAGCCGAGTGCAAGAGCATAGATTCCAAATCGTCCGAGGAAGAACCATCCGACGAGAATGGCAACGGCTCCCCCGAGCACGCCCATGAATGCGGGGAAGATTGTTTCTCTGAGCGCGTAGAACGCACGGTACTGGATGTGACTGATGCTCTCGAAGGGGATGCTGACGGCGTAGAGGGTGAGGTTGATCGTGAAGACGCGGAGGTATGCCGAGAGGTGGACGAGCCACGCTTCGAACGGGGCGAGGAGGATCATGGCGATCGCGCCGAGGACGGTGAGGAGCAACGCCAGCCATACGCCGCTGCGGAAGTACAAGCGCATCCGCTCGCCGTCCCCCCTCGCAGCAGCCTGACTGAGGCGCGAGTACACCGCCTGCGCGACGGAGATCCCGACCACACCAACGAGGACGGACTGGAAGTTCCGGGTGAAGGCGTTGATCGTCACGGCTCCCTTCCCGAGCGCCGAGGCGAAGCCGTTCAAGTACAGAAGCTGAATTTGGAACGCGCCGAGCGAGAGCACACGCGGGAGCATGAGCCTGCCCATCTCCGGTAGGTCGGGATGCCAGAGTGAAATCCCGAGGCGACATCCGTGCAAGCGAACCGCAACCATCCGGAGGAGAACGTAGATGACTGCGCCAAGCACGGTGCCATACATCGGACCGAACGGCCCGACGATCGGGGTCAGCCAGATGGTTCCGAAGACGGTACCCAACGTGTAGAGGATCGGCGTGATGCCGTAGATCCAGTACCGCTCGACAGTGACGAGGTACTGCCCGTAGGCATTGCCGAAAACGAAGAGAAAGTTCGAGAGCAGCGCCAGGCGTCCGAACTGGATGTAGAGCCGCAGCGTCTCGCCTCGAAAGTGGATATTGAAGAACGGCATCAGCATGGGGAAAAAGATCGCCAGGAGCAGCGCGACGAATCCAAAGAGCAGGGCAGTTATGCCGATGGTGCCACTCAGGACCTTTTCGATTTCCCGATCGTTCCCTCGCGCCTTGTACTGCGCGAGCACCGGCACGAGCACCGTGCCCATCGCCGAGACGACGCACGTTTGGAACAGCAGATCGCTCGGGTTGAACGCGGCGATGTAGGCGTCCACGACGCCGAGGTTGCCGGCGAATGTCCGCGCGAGAATGTTTTCCCGAAGGAGTCCCGCGAGCGATGCCCCGAACTGCGTCAGTGCGAGCACGGCGAGGCCGTTGACGAGCGGGTGCTTGCCCAGAGATTTCAGCGAGCGCATGGCGAAGAGGATAGCAGCGATCGCAGATGCTTGCTCTCCGCTTCTCCTCGAAGGATATCGGGCTTTTCAGAATGCGAGTCGTACGTATAATCCACCCATGAACGCTCCCTCCAAGCGAACATCCACAGTGCTCTCCTTCTCGAAGATGTCCGATGAGGAGCTATCGAAGATTCTGCGAGCGCATTCGATCGGATTGACTGTCGAGGAAGCGCGGAAGATTTCCCGGATGCTCGGACGCGACCCGACCCTTGTGGAAGCGACGATCTGGGGCATCCAGGGCAGTGAGCACTCCAGCTACAAATCGTCGCGTCGGTTCTTGAAGATATTCCCGACGACGGGGAAGCACGTGATCCTGGGGCCGAAGGAGGACAGCGGCATCGTCGCTATCACGGATGGGCCAAAGGGAAAGAGATGGGGCATCGTCATCAGCCACGAGTCGCACAATCATCCCTCGCAGATCGTGCCGTTCGAGGGAGCGGCGACGGGGGTGGGCGGCACCGTCCGCGACGTCGTGTGCATGGGCGCGCGGGTGATCGGATGCATGGATTTGCTGAGATTCGGAGACTTGAAGACGGAAGAGACGCGGACGATCGCGAACGAAGTCGTGCGCGGGATCGCGGGATACGGGAATCCACTCGGAGTCCCGAACCTCGGGGGCGATACCGTCTTCGACTCTGGATTCAATGACAATTGCCTCGTGAATGCCGTCGCGATCGGGCTCGTGCGGGAGGATGAAGTGATCCACAGCTTCGTCCCTGAGGAAGCCGCTCGGGAGCACTACGACATCATCCTGGTGGGAAAGCCCACGGACAGGAGCGGCTTTGGCGGCGCTTCGTTCGCGAGCACGACCATGGAAGAAGAGAAGCGCGATCAGAATACGGGGGCCGTGCAGGAGCCCAATCCCTTCCTCGAGCGGCACCTCCTCGCTTCCACCTACGCGCTCTTCGACTGGCTTGCAACCGAGAAAAAGCTCGACAAGGGCAGCTTCAAAGACCTCGGCGCGGGAGGGGTTGTGTGCAGCAGCGTGGAGCAGGTGGCGGAGAAGGGATTCGGCGCGGAGATCGATCTGGAGAACGTGCACGTCTCGATCGAGAATCTCCCGCCCGAAGTCATCGCCTGTGCGGAAACACAGGAGCGCTTCTGTTGGATGTGTCACCCAAGCCTCACGGAGCACATTCTCCATCACTACAATGTCGATTGGGATTTGCCCCGTATCGCGGAGCGCGCCGGAGCCTGCGTCATCGGAACCGTGACGGGAGACGGCATGTACCGGCTCCGCTACCGAGGGGAACTCGTATGCGACGCGCGGGCAATCGACATCGTATCCGGTCTCCAGTACATCAGGCAGACGGTGAATCCTGACCGGGAGAGATCCGAACCGCACATCGCATGCAACGGATCGCAGATCATCGCGCACTCCCCTCTTCCCTCTCCCTTCAAGATCGCGATTGATGAAGTCTTCAAAGCAATGCTCTTGCACCCAAGTCTCACGAGCAAAGCGCCGATCATTCGCCACTACGACAAATCCGTCATCGGGAATACCCTCATCGAAGCGGGTGAGGCGGACGCGGGCGTGATCGCGCCCCTCCAGGATCTGGAGAGTTACGTTCACCGCGGAACGCATCCGGGATGGGATCTTCCTGAAGACGACCGCTGGATCGGCGTCGCGCTGGCAGGAGACGGGAATCCCCGCTACGGACGCATTTCGGCGTACTGGCAGGGCGTGACTGCCGCCGTCGAATCGATGTGCAATGTCGCGGCGGTCGGCGCTATTCCGCGGGCGCTCACCGACTGCCTCAATGAGGGCAATCCCGAAAATCCCGAGCATCTCGGCGCGCTCGAGCAGGGAGTGAAAGGAATCGCGGATGCGGCGAACGGCATGCGCTTCGGCGGCGAGCCCGTGCCCATCATCTCCGGGAACGTCAGCCTCTACAACTCGACGCCCGATGGCGGGGCGATTCCCCCCAGCGCCATCGTCTGCGTGATTGGCGTCCTCCCGGATGCCCGGAAAGCTCTCACGCAGCAGATCAAGAGAAATGACTCACAGATTTTTCTTCTTGGCGATCCCGCCGACGAATGCGGAGGATCGGCCTACTACGAGATCCTCGAAATGCTCAGCGGATCTCCTCGCGACGCCCTCCTCGGCGCGAACCTCCCGAAGCCGAACTTCGAGCGATGTTCGGCGATGATCCGCTTCCTTTCTCAGGTAATCGAGCGGGGATTCATCCTCGCAAGTCATGACATCGGTGAGGGCGGTCTCCTGATGACGCTCTTCGAGATGCTCGTCCCGCAGCGGAAAATCGGCGGTGTTCTCGGCATGGAAGTTGCACTCGATTCCCTCCCGTCGGCGCTTCGCTCCGACACGCTGCTCTTCACGCAGACGCCGGGGTTCGTGCTCGAAATCGCTGCACGTCATTCACAAGAACTTCTGGAACTCGCGGAGGCTCAAGACATCCATCTCCATCCAATCGGGAGAACCATTGCATCACCGACACTGTCGATTCAACGGCAATCACATGAACTCTTCCGCGCGAAACTCATTGATCTACTTGCCTTGTGGGATCATGGACTCGAGAGGGCATTGTCGCCTTGAACTCTCCGCCGCAGTACAACTCCACACCAATTTTTGGGACGCCACACATTGCGTTTTTGAACAAAAAAGCGAAGCATCGGACTCATGCATACCTTTCTTCGCTTCCCTGCGCGCTGCGCATTGTTCGTCTTGAGCGTTTCTTGCCTTCTGCTTGCGGGAACGGTTTCTCACTCTTCGGCAAATGACGAATCGGCTGGAACGGCAAGCATCACCTTCGAGCAGAAGAGCATGAGCCAAGCTCTTGGGACATTGACCCTCCTGGAACCGAATCAGGAGACCGTCACGGTCACGACCGCTGCTTCCACGGCAACGGCACTCAGTTCCGGGAAATACACGCTCTTCGTCGCGTCTCCCAATGGGACGAGCACGACCATCCGCGTCGTGAAGGGGGCGAGCACGATCGCCTCAGCCGACACGCCCCAAGTGTCGTTCGACGTCGGTGAAGGGGATCAGCTCCACGTCGCGGTCGAGTACCATCTCGTCAGCTTCGGGCTCGTCGGTGTGAGCAGCGACCCGGCAGGAATCCCCTTTGAATTGCGCGGTCCCAACGACTTCCTCGGCAAGGGCATCACGCCGAAATCGTTCGAGACGATGCCGATCGGGGAGTACGCGGTAACCTACAAACCGCGCGGCTGTCTTGTCTCTCCTGCAAGGTCCAACCGCCTGGAGAAAAATGGGCATGCGTACTTCTCGATCACGATCAAGTGCGATTCCCTCCAAGTGGTGAATGCGGATCCCTCTTCGGAACCTGATGGAAGCATGACGAGCGAGACGGTGATATTCGATGACGTGCCGCGCGATGCGTGGTTCGCGCCGTTCGTATACAAGGTGACGCGCTTCGGGATCATGTCGGGCTACCGCGATGCGTCGGGGAATCTCACGGGACACTTCGGATCTTCCGCCCCCGTGACTCTCGCGGAACTGGCGAAGATCACCCACAGCGTCCTGGGGATCGACGAGGATGAGTACTCCGGCATCCCGGACAATCCATCCGCACGCGCGAAATGGTACAGCAACTATGTCGTCTCGGCGGAGAAACGGGATTGGAGAATCTACAGTGACCCCACACTCTCGCTCGACCGCCCCGCAACGCGCGCGGAAATTCTCGTTACCTTGCTCCAGGTGATGGATACCCCCTTGCAGTGGCCGAAGGGGTCGGTTTTCAAGGACGTGACGCGCCGAACGCGCTACGCGTCCGCTGTCGAAACCGCGGCAGCGATGGGATTCGTTTCGGGCAAAGCGAACGCGTCAGGAAAGCAAACGGGATTCTTCGGCCCGGAAGAGCCCGTCACGCGCGCGGAGTTCTCGAAGATTCTGACGGTCGTGATGGAGAAATTCCGCGGTGCCTCTTCGTCGATTTCCTCATTGCGATAATTTCAGTGAGAAGTTACAAGAAACAAGATACAAGATACAAATTTGTCTTTTGCCCACTCGAACGTTATTTGTATCTTGTTTCTTGTTCCTTATTCCACCATCTCCGTCGCAAGATTCGTGATGTCCCCCGCTCCAAGACAGAGGAGAATGTCACCAAGCTCAAGGATTTCCGTTCTGAGCATCCGCTCTGTCTCCCCAAGCGATCGTCCAAACGTCGTGTGGATTCTGCCGCGCGCGGCGATGTCTTCGGAAAATTTGGCTCCGTCGACGTGACGCGTTTCGCCATCGCTTCTCGCATCGTAGACGTTGGTGACGATCAAGCGGTCGACGCCCGCGAAGCATTCGAGAAAATCCTCATAGAGCTTGAACGTGCGGTCGTGCGTGTGCGGCTGGAAAACGCAGACGAGTCGTCGCACGGGGAATTGATCTTTCACGGCGGCGACGGTCGCGCGGATCTCGCGCGGATGGTGGGCGTAATCGTCGATGACCGTGACGCCGTCCGATCGCGTCCCTTTGATTTCGATCCTGCGCCAGGATCCGCCGTACCGCGAGACGATTTTTTTTGATTCCTCCGATGCAATACCGAGATGCTGCGCAAGCGCCAGGACGAGCTGCGCATTCTGCCGCATGTGGAGCCCGGGCGTGCCGAGAGAAATAAACGGGAAAGAGTCCGCGTCCAAAACGGGGCGACCGGCCGCCTGCGTGATCGAACGACAATCGGGATCCGAAAGATGCGTGATCAGGAGACCGTCCACTGGAAGTTTGCGGACAAAGTCAACGAATGCTCTGCGATAGTCGTCTTTGGATTTGTAGTAATCGAAGTGGTCCCCGTCGGCGTTCGTGAGGAGGATGATCTGCGGATTGTAGAAGTGGAACGATCGGCGGTACTCGCACGCCTCGAGGACGAACCACCCGCTTTTTCCAGCCCGCCAATTCTTGCCGTCGCGTTCCTTCATCTTCGTCCCGACGACGACGGTGGGATCGAAGCCCGATCCCATCAGGAGACGCGCCGTCATCGCCGTCGTGGACGATTTCCCGTGCGTGCCGCACACGGCGATGAGTCTCGAACCGTTCGCGAGTGCTCCCACCGCCTCGGAGTAGGATTGTTGGGGAATGCCGAGTTCCCGGGCACGCACGCGCTCCGGAGCTGTCTGCGGTATCGCTTCCGAGTAGACCAGGAGATCGACGTCATTCGGGAGCGCGGCTCCGCTCTGATCCTCCAGAACCTCGATGCCAAGATCGCCGAGGGCGTCCGTGAGAGGCGTTCGCGCGCGGTCGCTCCCCATGACGGTATGTCCGCGGTGCGCTTGGAGTGACGCGTACGCGCTGAGGCCGATCCCGCCGATGCCGGAACAGAAAATCTTCATAGGGATATGGTAGCGAAAATCCTTTCTTCGAAGAACCAATTGATACTTGAAAATTGATAATTGAAAATGATGGCAGAAAAGAACAGTCTGGACTGGCGAAGCAATTATCACACTTCGCCTCCGCTCAGTATGACCCATGATTCAGTTATCAGAGTAATCTGCGAGTGACCCTGAGCCGCGTCGAAGGGTCAATTTTTCATTTTCAATTTTCATGCCCTACCGCAACCTCGAACCCATCTCCAAACAGCTGACGATCGTCATCGGACTGACGGTGGTGGGATTCATGACGTTCGGCCTCGCGCTCTCGTTCTACAGAAACGTCCTCTTCGAGGAGACATTGCAGAACATCAGCGCGCAGAATCAGAAGCTCAAGGAGAACATCCTCCAGAGCCAGCAGGATTTGGAATACTACCGCTCGGCACAGTACAAGGACAAGTACGCCAAGGAGAATCTGGGACGGATCACCCCGGGCGAGAACGTCCTCATCATCAGCCAGAATGATCAATCACCCGTTCTCGCCACGGGCGACGCTCTCTCGCCAAGCGAGCAGCAGCAAGCCGCCTACGACGAAATCCTGCGCCAGATGCCCACGATCCAGCATTGGAACTTGTACCTCTTCCACCGCGACAAGCTGGAGGAATTGAGGAGGGGGCTATAAGCGAGCAGAGAAGATTCATTCGCGATCAATCCTTGTCAAAATGCCGATGGCATCTTCCGGCCTGACCCCCTTACCTTGATTGTCACGATCAGCGTCAAAAAGAAGTTCTTCTTTCGAAGATTCTATGAGTTGAAACGGCGCGGTGTTCATTCGGTCCTGATACGATCTCATAAAAAGGGGCTACTTTTTCTCGAAGTATCTTACAGCATCCGCAGGCATCATCGTGCTGCGCACACCGGTTCAATCGAAATGATTGTGCAGCGTTCCTTTGCACCATCAAACTTCAGCATGCGTTTCTTCGAAAAAGCCACAGCCCCATCCACGGAAGCGTGAATCGTCCAATCTTTCCCCAGGTATGTGTTCTCTCCCGGCCGGAACCAGAAGCCCTTCTGACGAACCAAGACTTCACCAGCGGAAACGGTCTGTCCTCCGAATCGTTTGACGCCACGACGCTTCGCAACGGAATCGCGACCGTTCTGGGTGGACCGGATTATTGTATACGTCTTCGCTTTCCTTGCAAGATCAAAGGTTCTGCTTCAGAATGCGCACATCGACGCGGGGTGGAGCAGCCCGGTAGCTCGCGAGGCTCATAACCTCGAGGTCGGAGGTTCAAATCCTCCCCCCGCAACCATTGGACTCGACCCTTTATCATTTTCTTCGCTTACTTATGGCTCCGCATGAAACAATCGTTATTCATGATGATGAGATCCCCCCTCCAGATCAGGGGTCCATGGTAATTCCCGATTCCCACGCCTAGCCCGGTGGCGCTCTGGCGAGGATTCCCTGCAGTTGCTTCTCAAACAGCGATCTCCCCTCCGTTCGCCACCGCGTTACTTCTGCAATGACAGTGGAGAGAGAGAACGCAGGAAGCG
>JACOTD010000081.1 GCA_016178535.1 Candidatus Peregrinibacteria bacterium | reverse complement strand
CGTCTTCTGCATTATGCTGCTCGATGCGTTTTTGAAGATCGTCGGTATGACCCTTGTATAAAATGCCGCCTGGGTTCTGAAGAACGTATGCACAGTACATAATTCTGGTGGAGCTGAGGGGACTTAAACCCCTGACCTCTACAATGCGAATGTAGCGCTCTATCAACTGAGCTACAGCCCCATGACCAGAATCATACAGCATTTCGCAATAGAAGCTGTGACGTGATTACAGATACTCATCCACCCGCACCCCGCCGATGTACACCGGCATCTCTTCATCCGGACGCAGCCGGTTGATGGACTTGCGGATCCCCGTCCGCTCGAGGATGTCGAGGAGACGCTTGACGCCTCCGCGCGAAGAGAAGTCCGTCATCACCGCCAATTGCTCGATGCGCCTGCCCGTGACGCGGATGGAGCCGTCATCCATTCGCCGAATCTGGAATGATCCCATGCGCTCGGGAAAGGCAAGGTGCGGTCGTAGAACGGGGAGGGCTTTCTCTTCCTCATCGACAATTTCTTCGCGAGTTCTACGTTTTCGTTCTTCGAGAACAACCGGGAGGAGATCTTGGGCAAGCGCTTGCGTCCCCATTCTTCCGGCAGCGGATATCGAAGCGAAGACTGGGATGTTATGTTCTTCAAGCGAAGAAGAAATATTCGAAGCATCGCTTCCAAGCAAATCGATTTTGTTGAGGATGACGAGTTCTTTTTTGGCGGCGAGTGTTGGGGAGTACGCGGCGAGTTCCTTGCGGATGGCGTGGTAATCGTCGATCAACTTCTGTGGATCGAGATCTTCGGAACTCGTCGAGCCGTGCGGGAGCGCACGACCAACATCGAGGACGTGGAGGAGGACGCCGCAGCGTTCGATGTGGCGGAGGAACTGGAGGCCGAGCCCCTTTCCGTCGCTCGCGCCTTCGATAAGTCCCGGCAGATCGCAAATGATGTAGGACCGATCGTAGGCATGCACAACACCCAGATTCGGCACGAGAGTCGTGAACGGATAGTCCGCGATCTTCGGTCGTGCCGCGCTGATGACGGAGATCAACGTTGATTTCCCGACACTGGGATAGCCGATGATCCCCACATCCGCCACGAGCTTGAGCTCGAGCTTCAAGGAACGTCTCTCACCTGGCTCTCCCAGCTCCGCGAAATCCGGTCTCTGCCTGGTTGAGCTCTTGAAGTGCGCATTCCCGTAGCCGCCGCGCCCCCCCCTGCCCACCACGATGCGATCTCCCGGATGCTCCAGATCCGCGAAGGGTTCTTTCGCAACCGTTCCATCGTCCACGACCTCGTGCAAGATCGTACCCGGAGGCACTCTGAGTTCCAGATCTTCTCCTTCCTTGCCTGTCCGATTCTTCCCCGAGCCGAAACGCCCCTTCTGCGCTTCGAACTTCTTGGTGCTCGCGAAGTCGCTCAAGGTGTCGGTATTCTCATCGGCTATGAGGATGACATCTCCGCCACTCCCTCCATTGCCGCCATCCGGTCCGCCGTGCGGCTCGTACTTCTCTCTCCTCCAGCTGACGCATCCGCGTCCTCCGTGGCCGCCCTGGACTTCGATGATGGCTTGATCGAGAAACATGAGGAAATGTAGAATGTAGAATCTACAATGAAGATGAAGAAGTTTAATAAAGAGAGCTACTTTCCGTGAAAGCCATTCGAAATGCAAATTTCTTTGAAAAAGCACTGAATTCCATTGACTCCAAAAACTATCACTCTATAATGTTGAGTGATAATTGGAGAATCCCGATTGAAATTTACATTTTAAATTTTTCATTTTTTTTTATGTCCAAGATTCTCGGAATCGACCTCGGCACAACGAACTCCTGCATGGCGGTCATCGAAGGCGGCGAGCCGACGGTGATCCCGAATGCCGAAGGCAACAATACGACTCCTTCAGTTGTAGCGTATAAGGATAGCGAGGTTCTCGTGGGTGTGGCGGCCAAGCGCCAAGCTGTCACGAACCCCAGGCGCACGATCTTCTCCGCCAAGCGCTTCATCGGTCGCCGGTTCTCGGAAGTGGGTGAGGAAGCCAAGCGCATGCCATTCGAGGTGAAGGAGGGGAAGGAACAGCGCGCGGTGATCGTCGTGGACGGGAAAGAGATGCTCCCGCAGGAGGTGAGTGCGAAGGTGCTCCAGAAGCTGAAGAAGGACGCGGAAGCCTTCCTCGGCACGTCGATTTCCAAGGCCGTCATCACCGTGCCGGCGTACTTCGACGATTCGCAGCGCCAAGCGACCAAGGAAGCCGGACAGATCGCGGGGCTGGAGGTGGTGCGCATCATCAACGAGCCGACGGCCGCGGCGCTCGCCTACGGACTCGAGAAAGGCAAGAGCCAGAAAATCATCGTCTACGATCTGGGTGGCGGCACGTTCGATGTCTCGGTGCTCGAAATGGGTGACGGCGTCTTCGAGGTGATCGCGACGAACGGCGACACGCACCTGGGGGGCGACGACTTCGACCAAGTGATCATCGAGTGGATCCTCGCGGAGTTCAAGAAGGATCAGGGCGTCGATTTAAGCAAGGACAAGATCGCGTTGCAGCGGCTGCGGGAAGCGGCGGAGAAGGCGAAGATCGAACTCTCCTCGGCGACGGAAACGGAGATCAACCTGCCGTTCATCACGGCCGATGCGAGCGGACCCAAGCACCTCACGATGAAGCTCACGCGCGCAAAGCTCGAGGCGCTCGTCGGGAACTTGATCGAACGGACGGTGAAACCGTGCGAGTCGGCGCTCAAGGATGCGCACCTCAGCAAAAGCGAAATCGACGAAGTGGTCCTCGTCGGCGGCATGACGCGCATGCCCGCCGTGATGGCGAAGGCCAAGGAACTCTTCGGCAGGGAACCGCACAAGGGCGTGAATCCCGACGAAGTGGTCGCGGTGGGTGCGGCGATCCAGGCGGGAGTCCTCGGTGGAGACATCGATAAGGACATCGTCCTCGTCGACGTGACGCCGCTCTCCATGGGACTCGAGACGCTCGGAGGGATCGCGACCAAATTGATCGAACGCAACGCGAAAATCCCCACGAGCAAGAGCCAGGTCTTTTCGACCGCCGCGGACAACCAGACGTCCGTCGAGATTCACGTGGTGCAGGGCGAGCGCGAGATGGCGGCGGACAATAAGTCGCTTGGTCGCTTCATCCTCGATGGCATCCTCGCTTCCCCCCGCGGTATGCCGCAAATCGAAGTCACCTTTGATCTCGACACGAACGGCATCCTCAGTGTGAAAGCCAAAGACAAGGGAACGGGCAAGGAGCAGCACATCACGATCCAAGGCTCGACCGGCCTCTCGAAGGATGAAGTGGAGAAGATGCGCAAGGACGCCGAGTTGCACGCGGAGGACGACCGGAAGAAGAAGGAAACGGTCGAGACCCGCAACCAGGCCGACGCGCTCGTCTTCAGCATCGAGAAGCAGATGCGCGAGTACGATGCCAAGATCCCCGATGCGACCAAGAAGACGGTGAATGAGAAGATCAATGCACTCAAGGATCTCCTCAAGAACGAATCAGCGGACGGAGCGGCGATCAAGAAGGCAACCGAGGACCTTGGCCTTGCGGCGCAGGAGATTGGGAAGATGGTCTATGAGGAAGCGCAGAAAAACCCTTCGACAAGCTCAGGGCAAGGAAGCAAAGACGAAAAAGCGGTCGATGCGGAGGTGGTGGATGAGAAGAAGGAATGAATGTCGCTTTCGGACGTCAGAGGGCGAGAGTGCTCCTTTTTTTCGTGGGGAAAGCTCAGTGGGTGCTGATTCGATGAACATGCAATCAGAGCTTGCTGCCAATGAATTTCGCCAGCTCCACCAAGCGATTCGAGTACCCCCACTCATTGTCGTACCAGGAAAACGTTTTCACGAGGGTTCCACCGATCACTTCCGTCAGCTCCGCATCGATGATGGAACTGCGCGGATCGCCCACGTAATCTTTGAGAACGAGCGGGCGATGCTCCACGCCGAGGATCCCCTTCATCGGGCCGTTCGCGGCTTTCTCGAAGGCGGCGTTGACTTCCTCCTTTGATGTCGACTTCTGCGTGACGACGGTGAGATCGGTGATGCTGCCCGTGGGAGTGGGCACGCGGATCGCGACTCCATTCATCTTCCCCTCGAGCGCGGGAATCACGAGGCCGATGGCCTTGGCGGCGCCCGTGCTCGTCGGGACCATGTTCACCGCGGCGGCGCGCGCTCTTCGAAGATCCTTGTGCGGAAGATCGAGGAGATTTTGATCGTTCGTGTAGCTGTGGATCGTGGTCATCAAACCGAACGCGATGCCGAACGAATCGTTGAGGACCTTCGCCATCGGTGCGAGGCAGTTGGTGGTGCACGATGCGTTGCTGATGACATGCATGGTCGCGGAGTCATACGTCTGTTCGTTGACGCCCATGCAGAATGTGCCGTCGGCTTTGTTTTTGCAGGGAGCCGAAATAATGACTTTCTTCGCGCCGGCTTTCAGGTGGGTCGCCGCCTCCTCGCGCTTCGTGAATATCCCCGTGCACTCGAGAACGACGTCAACTTTGAGATCTTTGTGTGGGAGAGTGGAAGGCTCTTTGCTCGTGGTGATCCGAATTTCCTCATTCTTGGTCTTGAGAACTCCATCCTTGAAGCTCGCGGCGCAGTCGTAGTGCCCGTACGTGGAATCGAACTCGAACAGGTGGGCGAGCGTCTCGCCGTCCGTGAGGTCATTGATGAGCGCCACACGTATGTCCGGATGATTCTCCTGGATAATGCGCAAGACCTGACGACCGATGCGTCCGAATCCGTTGATGGCGAGGTTCATAGTGATTCGACTCTAGCTCCCCGCATGGAATCTCACAAGTCTAGCGATCCCGAAATGAGACGAGACAGGAATCAGCATGCTCAGAAATCTCTCTGTCGGAATGTTTCGCGAGTTTCTCCAGTTCGAGTCGCGCTTCTGGTGTATGAACCTCGACGAGAACATCGGCTGCGACGTAATTCAGGAGAAATGCATCGGGATGGCTTGCGAGCAATTCTCGCAAACAGTCGAGACCGGCGATATCCACGAGAGCGCGTGCGATTGTTCGTGCGAGCGAAAATGAAGACGCCGCGACGATGACATTCTCAAGTTCGGCCAGAGCATCGCGAGCCTCCACAGACATTCGACCGAGGCCTTGCGCTGCGAACATGCGCGTCATGTCATCGGGAGATTCTCGGAGCAACCATCGGAGCTTGGCGAGAATCTTCTGCTGGATGCGGCTCTCTGCATCGATCGTGCCATTCAGCGAGCTCCCGAGGAGGCCGAGCGACTTCGTGAGATAGCGCTCGCGACTCATGTCTTGCCCGCGCGCTCGTTCGTCCGGAGCATCCGGAAACGTATCGTCAAGGGCGGCAAGAATGTCATCGCTGATACCCTTCGCTCTTCGTGCGACGAGCATGATTGTCCGCGCCGCATGCATGCGGATGGGAGGAGGAGACCGGCGGGCGCAATCGATCACTCCTTTGAGTGCAGGTGCTGATTCCGTCTCGATGATGAAGTCGCGAAGAGCATTGAGAGCCGTACCAAATTGCTGCGGATCTTCCAGCGACTGGAAGAAGAGGGGAAGGAGCTCCGATTCGTGAGCGCGAAGATGCACAGCCAGCGCCTCAAGCGCTTGTCGTCTTTCATCCGACGTTGCCTTCTTTCCCTCCAGAACCTCACGAAAGAAAGGAATGGTACGCGAGGCATCTTCTCCTCGCAGGTTCGCTAAAACACGAAATGCCGCCATGCCCGATTGCTCGTGAGGATTCTTTCGATAGATATTCATCAGCTGATGGATACCGTCCTCTCCCAAATGCTGAAGCGCATGCAAGCACACTCTTCCTTCGACCTCGAAGACTCTGTTCGATGCCTCCCGTGCGAGGAAATCGGATGCAGCTTCGGGGCCAAAAAGCGCGTCGAACCAAATGGATTCCGAGAGTGCACACCACGAACGCGCCCTATAGACTGCTGCTTCGGACGGACCCACGCCAAACAAGCGAACGGCATGGAGGGTCGGTTGATAGACATGAAGAAGACGAGGGTCGGACCAAGGAGCTTGCAAGATGGCCTTGATGAGGAGAGGAACGATTGCCCGTGTTTCCGGGCAAGAGCCAATCTTCTGCAAGGCCTTCAGGGCTCGCAACGTGGTTGTAACATCCTGAGGCCGTTGTGCAACGACGGCACTCAATTTTGAACAAATCTCGCTGCGAAGACACGCATCCTGCTTCAGCAGTTTCCATGCGTTCTCATGCCGTGGACTCTGCCACGTCGAAGGATCACTGCACAGGAGCATCTCGAACATCATCTGCGATTGCTCGTTGCGTCCCTGTTCCGTCTGTGAAGTTTGGGCGGGGGCTTCGCCTGGAGAAATCGTTGTTGCGGCAAAAAAAAGCGGCGTAACTACTGCGCGGAGTGTCGCGAGAAAAGTCTGTCGTCTCCGCGCGGAGACCTTCGCTTCCGCAGAAGAGATTGGATTTGTCTCAGGAGAGTACAACGGATCCACAGTCGGGGAAGATGAAATTTCCACATGCGATGATGTACATGTCCAGAGGCCTCGAGTCAAAATGTAAGCAGTGCAATCTTCAATGAAGTCTGATTCAAAGCGACGAATAGGCATTCTTCAGGAGCAACGTATCCACCTCGAGGAGCGGCGACTCGCACACAACCACCCCCTCGATCTTCCTCTTTTTGAGCACCCCGAGGAACTCTTCCCACTTCGCATCGCTCTCCTGGAGCGGTAAATGCTTTTTTTCTCCCTTGGGTCCGTACGCGATGCCCGAGAAGTGCATGTGCACGCGCTTGAGCGATTCTTTTCCCAGGAACTCCACGTACCGGTCGAACATCGCATTCCATTCCATTGCAGAATTGACGGCGCCGTTGGTGCGCGCGTGGAGGTGCGCGGGATCGATGCAGGGGTAGAGGTCGAATTCCTTGCTGATCTGCAAGACTTCTTCGAGCGTGCCGAACTGGCTCGGCTTGCCCATCGTCTCCAGCGCGAGGTTCACGGAGGGAAAGAGTTTGTTCTTCTGCTTCACGATGTCCGCAACGGAACGCCGAATATTGTCATATGCTTGCGTGGGAGGAAGGCCGAGGTAGAAGGCGGCGTGAACGCACACGGATCGAACGCCGGCGATCTCACTCATCGCAAGCGACGTGAGGACGCGCCCCTTGCTCGCGGCGAGCTTCGCGGGATCAGGGGTATTGAGATTGACGTAGTACGGCGCGTGGACGGTCAGTGACATCTTCAGATCTTCCGCCGTCCTGCGAATCTCCTCCATCCGCTTGGGATCGGAAGGAACGTTCTGCACCCACTCAATCTCCATCGCTTCGATGCCGAGCTCATGCGCGCGCTTGAGTCCTTCCACGGTGCCGCCCGATTTGGGAGTGGAGAGGGGGCAGCCGGCGATGGCGAAGTGAAGCATGGGAAGAGTGACGAGTGACGAATTACGAGTTACGATTTACGGGTAAAGATTGTACTGGAATAATTCGTAATTCGTAATTCGTAATTCGTAATTCGTAATTCGCACTTCTACTCCAATGTCCCTCTCCACATCTATCATCACTGGGACTCTCGAAACTCCCAAAGCAGAGCACGCCTACCACGTGGTCGAACGACTGACCGATGCGGGATTCGACGCCTGGTGGGTGGGGGGAGCGGTGCGGGGGATGCTGCAGGAAGTGATTCCCAAGGACATCGACATTGCAACGAGTGCCATTCCAGAGCAAATCCAAACGGTCTTCGGACAGGATGTCGCCGAGGGCGCCGTGCACGGGAGCGTTCGCGTGCGCGTGGGGAGGGATGTCTTCGAAGTCACGACCTTCCGCGAGGATGACACTGCATCGGACGGGCGCCATCCGGAATCCGTCGTCTTCGGCACAAGGGAACAGGACGCCAAGCGCCGCGACTTCACGGTGAACGCGCTCTACTGGCACCCCATCTCGCGCGAGCTGTACGACCCATTCGAGGGGGCAGCGGATCTCCAGGAGAAACTCATCCGCTTCATCGGCGATCCGACGGTGCGTATCCGCCACGATGCTCTGCGGCTGCTACGCGCGGTTCGCTTTCGCGCTCTCCTGAACGGCCAGTACCACCCCGAAACGTACAGGTCTCTCCTGGGACTCGCCGCACAGGTGACGATCCTCTCCGGCTCTCGGCAACGCGAAGAAGTGGAGAAGATGCTCGGGGGGCCGCATCCGGATCGCGCTCTCGAGGATCTGAGGGAATTCGGGATGCTCGCGCACTTCTTGCCGGAGCTCTCCGTCTGCAAAGGCATTCCGCAGCCCGCGGACTTCCATCACGAGGGAGACGTGTGGGAGCACATGATGATGGTCTTGCGCGGCTTCCGTGAAGAGGACGACATCGACGTCCGCATCGCCGCCCTCTTCCACGATTGCGGGAAGGCGGAAACGTTCAGCTTGAAAGAGCGCATCCGCTTCGATCACCACGCGACGGTTTCGGCCGATAAGGCGCAGACGGCGCTCAATCGACTGCAGTATCCGCGCAAACGCATCGAGAAGATCGCCTGGATGATCGCGCACCACATGATGATGACGGCGTTCCTGGAGATGCCGGAGAGTCGCAAGGCGCATTGGTACTTCCACCCGTGGTTCAACGATCTCGTGAAGCTCATGTACCTGGATATCGCTGGAACCGACCCGGCCGATTACGGGCTCTATGAGCGAATCTTGAATGATCAGCAGCACTTCCTCGACGCACATCCGCGCCCTCAAAAGCCTCTCCTCTCGGGCGACGAGGTCATGCGCATCCTCGGGATCGGATCGGGAGCGAGAGTGGGGGAAATTCTTTCGAAGCTCCATGACGCTCAGGTCACTGAAAAAATCACAACGAAGAAGGAAGCGCGGGCGTTCGTTGAGCGACTGAATGACCGATGAGGTTGATGGTGGGCGAGGGTGGGGTTGAACCACCGACCGCAGGTTTATAAGTCCTGTGCTCTAACCAACTGAGCTACTCGCCCACGAAACAAGAATGAGTGAAGGTGGGCAACCAACTGCCTGTCCGCCGTAGTCAGCCGAGGCTGACGGAGGTGGAAGCTACTCGCCCAATACAGAGAGCATAGAGCATCTTGACGCGCCATCGAACAGATTGAGTTCACTGCCATTATTTCTTCGCCTCCTCCGCCTCCACCTTCACGGGCATCGAATGGGTCAGGTCGCCGATCTTGATAGTCACGGAGAAAGTGCCCACTTGCTTGATGTGCTCGGGGAGGGTGACGGCATCCTCGGAGACTTTGAGACCGAAGGCGCGCTCGAGTTCCTCCACAATGTTGGTGGGAGAGATTCCCGCGTAGAGCTTGCCCGTCTTGGTCGCCTTCCGGCGGAAGAGGAGTGACTTCCCCGCGAGCATGGCGGCGGCCTGCGTCTGCATCTGGCGGTCATGTTCCTTCTCCTCCGCGCGCTTGCGGATCTGCTCCGCATAGCGCTTGCGGACCGTGGGGGTGGCCACGAGCGCCTTACGCTGGGGGAGGAGACAATTCAAGGCAAAGCCGTCGCCCACGACGAGGAGGTCGTTCTTTTTCCCGATGCCGGCGACATCCTCGAGGAGGAGAATTTCCATAGATGCTGGAGTGTATACCCCGATAAGAAACGATGCCGTCCCGTTTGACATCCGACCCGACGCAAGCTTACGGAATGCAGACTTGTGAGTCAATCAGGCGCGGATCGACGCGTTGCTCATCTCTGCATGAGAGAGCGAACCCAGCCGAAGAATGACAGCCAGCTCTTGCCTTGCGCGAAGGTTCGATCTTGCTTGACATACCATTTGTACAGTGTCAAAAACCTATCGGAATGCACTGAAAGCGCACCAAGCTCGATGCCCTGAACATTCTCGTGATGTGCGAACGTATACAGAGGGGAGTAGAGGAACACGGCGGGGACATCGGTTTTCAGAATATCTCTGAGCTTCTTGAGCGCATCGGCGCGCTCCTTCTCGTCACGCGTACGGCGGATCGTCTCGAGGAGGGCGTCTGCCGGGAACGAGGCGTACTGGGAAAGATTGTAGGCATTGCTGCGCAAGGCATTGGGGTTTGCCGTCACCTTCTGCTCGGTGCTGCTGTGCCAGTACGGGAAGCTATCGAGGTTATCGAGCAACGATTGTCCAAAGAGCAGCACATCGTATTGGCGCCGCAACAAACGGTCCTGGAACTCCTGCCGCGTGGCGGGAATCTCGACGGTCACCGCAACGCCGAGCTTCGCCCATTGCTGCTTGATGCGCTCAGACACGTCTCGATACGCGGCCGGAGCGGGGCTCGTGAGGAGAGTCAGCGTGAGAGGCTTCCCCCTGTCGTTCGTGCGGATGCTGACGGGATCCAGTGGCGTTCTCCTCCGCAGCGTCGCGCTTTCCAGGAAGAAGTCTCCCGGGCCGATGCGCTGGTCGGGAGGGGCGGTACCCGCCTTCGACGCGAGGAAGAGTTGAACGAGACGCTGCTCCTCCATCGCGCGGGCATAGTCATCCGCGTCACGCGCCCGCAGGACGTAGAAGGAATCCACGACCTTACCATGAGGATCGGTAAGCCGGAGGATATTTTCGCCGAGCTTGAGAGCCCCGGTGCCGTCCTGCGCGGGCAGTTCGACGATCCACGATCCCGTTCCATGCGGATTCTTCGCGATGGGGTCGCCGTTGATTTTTGAACCGAGGGGAACATCGGCGAGCGAGCCGGTGATCGTGAAGGAGGATCCCGTCTGAGCAAGAACGACGGTGGCAGCCCTCAGGGGGCCGATGTGATTCGCCTGGGTATTCTCCAGCAGGTGCTGGAGTCGGATCTTCTCGGGCAGATTCCATCGGGAAGCAAAGAGCGCCCCCTGCGCCGCATCCGGATCGAAGTGGTAGCGCCAATCGGAGACGTCGATCTCCAGAAGCGGCGTATCGACAATGTACGGCTCGTGGATGCCGTCGGCGATCTCCTGCTTGTTCGTTCCCAGTTGCAAACCCAAGCGCAGCTTGGGATCCTGCAACGCCGGATGATCGAGATTGAAGAAGAGCGCCACGTACTGCGGCAGCGTGTAATTCGTCGCGTGGAAGCGATTGGGGATGATCGGTTCGCCCTTCTTGTTGCGCGGCACGAGCCGCACGCCCTGGAGGGTGCGCAGATCGGTGAGCAACGACGAGTAATCCGAGAAAATGCGGAACACGATGCGGTCGAGGTGCTCGAGGGGAGGGATGCTGCGCGGGAACCGTTCGATGGTGACTTCGGTGGAGAGATCGGTCTGCACGAGGCTTTTGAATCGGTACGGTCCGGCGCCGATCGGGTGGTACGCGAAGTCGAGCGCCTGATCCATCTTGCGTGTCGGGATTCCCTCGAAGGAGCGAGCCGGGAGGAGCCCGAGCGTGAGGTTGCTCGGGAAGAAGCTGTAGGGCTGGTCGAGTAAAAATTGCACCGTGCGATCATCGAGCTTCGTGATCGCAACGCCGCGGAAATTCTGCTGCAGGAGAGGATTGGGGAACCCCGCATGTTGGATGGTCCCGAAGGTGAAGAGCACGTCGTCGGCCGTGACGGGATGGGGGTCCTTCGGCGTCGAATCGTGCCACAGAAGATTGTCCTTGAGACGAAGCGTGTACGTCTTGGCGTCACTCGCAATCTGCATCGTCGCAAGGTCATCCTCAATGTTCTTCGTCTGCGGGTTGTACTTGAGAAGCCCCGCGAACACGAGCGAGACGATGTCCCTGTTCACGTCGTTCTGGATCGTGAACCAGGGGTTGAGAGGCCGCAGTTCCCCGACGGATCCTTCGATGTACGTCCCGCCCGTGGTCGGGACGAGGATCGTGTTCTCCACGTAGAACTTGTGCACGAGCGCCACGGCGGCCAGCACGAAGAGCGCTGCGAAGACGATGAGCGCCCAGCGTTCCCACCGGGTCATGGCGTTGAAGAGCTGAACGGGTCGACGGAGCATCCCGAGCATTCTACCGAAGAGAACCCCGAGCGAGAAGGCTCAGCAGTGGCTCATGCGAAGATTTACGCCGAGAAGTAGAGCTGCACGATTGTCATCGCAAAGAAGATCACACTCAACCAGATGCTGAGCTTGTAGATGACCTTCTCGGCGCCTCTCCTCTGCACGAACGTCGCGCCGCTCCCGCCGAAGGTTGCGGTGAGGCCGGAGGCTCGGTGCTGCAGGAGGATCAGGAGCGAAAGCAGCAGGCTGATGGCGATCAGGAGGAAGGTGAGGATGGGCATGGAGACAAAGAAGTTAAAGATGAAATAAGTATAGTTTCCTTCGAACAGATGGACAATGTTTTCTTTCGGTGGTGGGCGCCAAGGGATTCGAACCCCTGACCTACTCGGTGTAAGCGAGTCGCTCTCACCAACTGAGCTAGGCGCCCATGCATCCAAGAATACCATGGCACGCCGAAGAGGGTTTCGAAAGCACAAGCAATCCGGAAAAAGTCTTTACTGCTTCAGCGCACCGAAGATCTGCTGCATGAGACCGATGATCGTGGAGAAGTTCAATTCGAAGGGGATATCGAGGAGTTTGGCGATCCAGGAAACCGCGAAGAAGGCGATGAAGGTGATGAAGAGCCCGATGATCGCGAAGCGGATGGTGTGGACGGCCTTCTTGATCTTGTCCTCGTTGCCTGCGGAGAGGATGAACGTGATACCGCCCACGATGATGAAGATGAGGCAGAGGAGCGAGGCCGCGATGAGCGCGAGCGCGATGAACGTCGCGATGATCTGCATGGGATCGCCGTTTTCGAGCAACTGGCGGAGCATGGGAGGGGAGGGGAGGAGTTACGCGAGAGAAGCCGGTTCGAGAATTTTGAGATTGATGCGCTGGGAGATGTTGCCGCCGATGATGCGCAAGAGCGTGCGGAGCGCCTTCACCGTCTGCCCCCCCTTGCCGATGAGCTTTCCCATGTCCCTGTCGCTCACGCGGACCGTGAAGAGAATGCCGAGCGAATCGACGGTCGGCTCGATGGAAAGCTGATCCTTGTCCTCAATGACCGATTCGAGGACGAAGCGGAGGAAGGAGAGCCCGGGAACGTCGATGACTGTAGAATCGGACATGTGCAAAGGATAGTCCTGTTACGAGGAAAGATACAAGAAACAAGATACAAAACGGATGTGGGAATTCCTCATTGAGTCATTCCTTGTATCTTGTTCCTTGTGTCTTACGCTGCCGGCGTTCCCGCAGTGGCCGGAGCGGGGACTTCTGCGGAAGAGGCTGGTTGGGCGGGGGATTGCGCTGCGGCTTCCTTCTTCGACTTCCGCTTGGCGTACCGCACGATGAATTTTTCCATGTTCGAGAGCCCCGCGCGCTTGAGGAGCCTCGCAACGGTGTCGCTCGGGATGGCGCCCTTGCCGATCCAGTGCTGAATGCGCTCATCCTTGTGCTCGAACTGCACGGGATCGCGTGCGGGGAGGTAGTGCCCCACGATCTCGAGGTACTTGCCCTTCACGGGACGCGCCTTCTCCGCCACGACCAACCGGTAGGTGGGGAGATTCTCGCGGCCGGTGCGCTGCAGACGAATGACGAGCATGGGGCAATCAAAACAGTCTTCGACGCGAAGACGGGCTTGAAGTGTAGGGATTCCGGAGATCCTCCGCAAGCGGATTTTGACATCGAAGAGACCAGATTGAAGATACAAGACGCAAGATACAAAGAATGATCCACTGACCCAATGATTCATTCTTGGTATTTTTTTGCATCTTGCCTGTCCTGAGCTCAGCCGAAGGGTATCTTGTATCTTGTATCTTCCGCACGTCCTCGCTGGATGCGGACGTCATCGATCGCGATGCCGCGGCATTCGCGCGCGAGGAACTCGCGGAGCATCGGCGCCACCTGCTGGCACTCCTGCGCCGCGATGCTGTGGGAACACGCGATCGTGAGAGTCGCGTGGGAGAGCGTATGCACCCGCACGTGCGCGGCGAGGGAGGGGAGCGCCTGCTCCAGCCATTGCTGCGCGAGGTGGACGACTTGGGCGGACTGCGCGTGCGCGTAGAGACCGCGCTTACGGAGTACCTTCGGGAGGACGGACTGGAGGGAATCCATACGAATAGCAAACTCCGACGAGACTGCAGTGACAAGAGGAATGAGGAAATTCTCTGGTTAGCTCGTTTGCTCGTTGATCGGGAATCGAGAAACGATCATGTTTCGGGGCACAGAGTCGATCATTCTCCGCAACACGCCCACTGTTCGCTCCGCCGTCTCCTCCCAATCCCATCGTCGGGACATGGCGGGAGAGGCTGGAGGATTCCTGAGCGCACCCGGAAGATCGTCGAGCGAAGAGAGGAGCGCCGCCGACGGCGAGGCGACTTCGGGAATCGCGCCCTTCCGAAGCGCGATCACCGGGCAGCCGCACGCTTCCGCCTCGATGATCGGCAACCCGAAGCCTTCGTAGAGCGACGCAGTGACGAACGCGATGGCGCTCGAGTAGAGTGCGGGAAGATCGTCATCGTCGATATCTCGCAGCAGACGAACGTCATCGCGAAGGATCAATCCGTCAGCTTCCCGCCCCGTCGTGACGAGGAGCAAATCGGCGTTCGCAGGATGGTCGATGGCGAAGGCATCGATGAGCGCTTGCACATTCTTGTGTTGCTTTGCATTCCCCACGTACAGGAAGAACGGGCGATCGATCGCGTACTTCGCGAGGACCTCGCGGCACCGATCGGCAGGAATGCGCCGGAACTCGCCGCCCACTCCCTCATGGATGACGGAGACCTTGGAACGCAGCCGGTTGCCGTAGATGGAGAGAATTTCGCGCTGCGTGAAGTTGCTCACCGCAATCACGTGCCGCGCGCGGCGGATCGAATGCGCCATCACGAAACGGTACGCATGTTGCCGGAGGAACGAGGCGCGATTGGGGAAGCGGTGAAGAATGAGATCGTGGACGGTGACGACGAAGGGCACACGGCACAGGAGAGGTACGTTGAAGTGCGGTGCGAAGAGGAGATCAATGTTCGCATGCCCGAGAATCAAAGGAAATCGCCCTTGCTCAGCCCAAGAATAGGGACGGAAATTTGCAGGGATGATATCGAAATCGCGCTTCTGGATTGCTTCGAGCCAGGGCTCGTGCGGATCGGCCACGAAGAGCGTGTACCGCAGGCCATCCTCGCGAGCCAAGAGGCGCGTGACGAGCTCGCGCGTGTAGCGCCCAAGCCCCGCGCGCGAGGCGGCAAACCGGCAATCGATACCCACGCGCTTCATCGATACGATACTACCGACATGCGCATCGCCGACGCACTCAAAATGGGTGGACTTGCTCGCACCGATTGCGAGGTGCTGCTGAGTGCCCTCCTCCAACGCGATCGGGCGTGGATTTTCGCGCATCCGGAGAACGTGATTGATCCTCAAGTCGTAAAGAAATTTGAGGAATGGAGCGATCGGCGGCTACTCGGGGAGCCGATTGCGTACATCGTCGGCGAGAAGGAATTCTATGGACGATCCTTCTTCGTGGATCGATCCGTATTGATTCCGCGTCCCGCAACCGAAGGACTCGTGGAATTGGCGCTGCGATTTCTCGAGACTGGACAGGGGGAGATTGTGGGACTGGATAGTGAGATTGTGGGGGTCGCACGAAAAATTGAGCACCGAGAACAATTCAAAAAAGCCTCTGGGAACTGTCCGCAGGCACCCTTCGACAGCGCTCAGGGCGACATGCCCGCTCCTCAGGGGAAAAAATCATTTCCAGGGATTCAAACAATCATCGACATCGGAACCGGCAGCGGCTGCATCGCGGTCACGCTCGCGCTCGAGCGGCCGGATCTCCAGATCATCGCGACGGATGTGAGCGGGGATGCGCTCAAGATCGCGCGAAAAAATGCGCAACGTCATGGCGTTTCCGATCGCATCGAATTCCGTCACGGAAAAAATCTGGAGCCAATACTCGAACTCGATCAGCCTTTCATCATCGTCTCGAATCCGCCGTACATTCCCGAGGGAACGACGCTTCCCAAAGATGTCACGGAGTATGAACCGCACGAGGCGCTCTTCGCAGGGCCAAATGGGACGGACGTCCTCAAGACACTCTTCATGGAGGCGGAGAATCATCGTCAGTGCAGAGGCATTGCGGTCGAGTGTCAAAAGGATCAGATTCCCTCGCTTTCGGCCTGAATCTATACTCTGCGCATGAAGAAGAGTTTTCCTCCTCTCGGCCTCGTCTGCGCCGTCATTGGCGCGCAGTGGGGAGATGAGGGGAAGGGGAAGGTGATCGATCTGCTCGCAGAGCACTTCGGCGTGATTGCGCGTGCGTGCGGTGGAGCGAATGCGGGGCACACGATACTCGTCGACGGGAAGAAGCACGTGTTCCGGCTGCTGCCCTCAGGATGCTTGCACAGCGGGAAGAGCGTCGTGCTCGGCGGGGGAATGGTCATGCATCTCCCGACCCTGCTGGAAGAAATCGCTTCGCTCGAGGGGGCGGGCGTTTCAATCCTCGACCGGCTCTCCCTCTACCCAAACGCCCACATCGTCTTCGAGTATCACAAAGACATCGACGCGGTGCTGGAGGAGCGGCGGATGGGCCAGAAAGGCGAGGGGATCGGCACAACGCGCAAGGGCATCGGTCCTGCGTACATGGAGAAGGCGGCACGGTCGGGCCTGCGACTGGAAAGTCTGCGATGGGACGTTCAGTTGGTGAAGAAGGAGCTCGAAGACCGTCGGAGAGCGGTTGTGCAGATGTATGGCGTGCGGATCGATGTTGATCGGGAGTGTGAGGAATTCGCGCGCGCGCAGAAACTCTTGGCACCTCACGTGGTCATGAATGGTCCGGAGCTCCTGCGAGACTTCCTCGAGAGAGAGGAGAGCATCCTGATCGAAGGAGCGCAGGCGACCCTCCTCGACATTGATCAGGGAACCTACCCCTTTGTCACCTCGAGCTGCACGACCGCTGCCGGGGCGCTCCAGGGACTCGGGCTCGCGCCGCGGACACTGACCTCCTGCATCGGTGTCGCGAAGGCGTACTGCACCAGAGTCGGCTCGGGAGCATTCGCAACCGAAGACACTGCCGAAGCAGGCAACCGTCTGCGCGAGCGGGGAGGGGAGTACGGCTCCGTCACCGGCCGCCCGCGCCGCTGCGGATGGCTCCATCTTCCCGACCTCCGCTACAGCGCCATCGTCAATGGCTTCGATTGCTGGAACATCACGAAGCTGGACGTGCTCGATACCGAAGAGGTGATCCCCGTCGGCACGGGAATGGACGATCGCGGAAACGTTCTCTACGAAAAACTGCCTGGTTGGAAAACTTCGACGCGCGGAATTACCGCATTCGAGAAGCTTCCGAAAGAAGCCAAGCATTACATCGAATTCATCGAAAAGCAGACCAATCTTTCCGCTCGCTTGATCGGAACGGGGCAGGGGAGGGAGGAGATGATTGTGAAGTAGAGTTCAGAATTCAGAATCCAACGGATCAGAGCAATGGATGACGCTGCATCATTGAAATACTGAACTCTAAAATCCGAATTCTGAATTCTCTTGCGTTTTCAAGCATCCACACCTTCCCCCCACCGGAGCTTACTCCGCAGCGTCGAGAAGAACGTGTCCTGTTTTCGCCGCAGGAATTTGACCGTCTTGTCATTGAGATGCGCATGGATGACATCGTGACGTTGGAGCCGGACGTACGATTGTCCATCGAGCGTGAGGCTCACTTCGACGTCGCGGAACTTGTTCTCCTTGGTGAGGACTTCCACGTCGATGTGCGAATCGCCGGGGACGACGATGGGTTTCTGGCTGAAGCTGTGCGGGTTGATCGGCGTGAGAATCATGGAGGAGAAACGGGGATGGACGATGGGACCGCCGGCCGCGAGCGAGTAGGCGGTGGAGCCCGTTGGGGTCGCGAGGATGAGACCGTCGGCGCGGAAGGTGGCGAGCTCCTCGTCGTTCACTCTCGTCCGCAGATCCACGAGTCGCGCTATCGTCCCCTGGGAAAGAACGGCTTCGTTGAGGACACAGCCCTCGAAGAGAATCTTTTTCCCTCGCTTTGCGCACACCGCGAGCACGTTGCGCTCGTCGAGTATGCCCTCGCCGGAGAGGAGACGCGGCAGGACCTCCGCGGCTTCGTCCACGTCCGTCTCCGCGAGGAACCCCACGGCGCCGCGATTGATCGTCAGCAGCGGAATCGAAAAATCCTTGAGCTCCCGCACGGTGCGGAAGATGGTGCCGTCGCCGCCGATCACGACGAGCAGATCGAGATCCTTTTCCTCCGTAAAGGAAGACACATGCTTGTGTTGTGCGACATGCAAACATCGCTCGGCATCCAGAAGGACTTCGACATGGCAGTTCTGAAGAATGTCCAAAATCTTCTCCACGACGCTGTCGCGCTCCGTGAGATCGGATTTGATGGTGACGCCGATGCGGCGGAAGGGGGGCATAGAATTGCGAGTTGCGAGTTGCGAGTTGCGAGTTGCGAATGAGAGACCATTTTCGCAATTCGCCCTTCGCCATTCGCGCTTCTTCTCTTATGCTAGCTTCATCAATCATTTCGCAACAAGCTGAGTTCGTCCAAGAACAAATCCACCGTCCTCTTCCACGAGAACAGCGCAGCTCGCTTGGGGCCTTGCTTCGAGAGCTCGTCGCGGAGACCGGCATTCTCCAGGAGTTCCTCGAGTCCGAGTGCGATTGAGGAGACATTCAGCGGATCGACATACTGCGCAGCCTCTCCGCAGACTTCCGGTATGCTGCCCACGTGCGAGGTGAGGACGGGGATGCCGCGCTGCAGCGCATCGAGGATCTGCATCCCGAAGCCTTCGTAGAGGGAGGGAATGGCGAAGACCGTGCACGACGAAAGGAGAGCATCGTAATCGCTCGGCGATGCGTACCCGTGCCAGACGACGCCGGGCGTCTGCCGTGCGAGCCGGAGGATCGGATCGTCCCGCCACCCGCGCCCGCCCGCGAGCACCAACCGGTACCGGGTTCGAAGTGTATCTGGAAGCTGGGCATACGCTTGGATGAGCCGCAGCTGATTCTTCCGCGGAGAGAGTGTTGCGATGCAGAGGATCGTCTTGCTGTCGGTATTCCGCGGCGGAACGGTCGCGTGCATCGGTCCGGCGAAGATCGGTCGAATGCGGTCTTTGGGAAGAAGGGGATAGCGTGCGAGGAGATCGGCCTTTGTGGATTCGCTGATGGTGCAGACGACGGAAGCCGATCGAACGCTGCGTCCGAGCGTCAATCTCTCGATGATCGTGGCCTTGCAGTCGTGCGGTTCCCCGCGAAACGCGATGAGGTCGTGGACGATTGGGATGCAGGGAACGCTGCGCCCGAGAAGAGAGGGGACGAGGAAGCTCGTCGGGCTCACGTAGGCATCGAGATTCTCGAGGGAATGGAGCGCGGATGCCGCTGCGAGATGCCAACGAAGACCGCGTCGATCGATCTTCTTGAGGGAGAATTTCCGCGCGTCCCAGGACGCAGGCGGAGAGGCATCGCTCAAAAGCGTCAAGCGAAGATCGCGGGTGAGAAGCTGCGAGACGAAGCCGAACGTCCATTGCCCCTTGCCGGTACGATGAGCCCGGCACGCTTCTCGGACGTCGATTGCGAGGTGCATGGAGTACTGGGGATGGAATGCGGGAATACTGGAGTACGAGAATGCTCGAAGCAAGAACAAGCTCAGGATGCGTTTTGTCCCAGTATTCCAGCACTCGAATACTCCATCGACATCTGCTATCCTCCCACCGATGCCATCACGTGTTCGCCACGCCATCACGAACCTGGAACTCGAGGAGAAAATCCTCAATGGAGGCCTGCTCGTCGCGATCCTCGGGCTCTTCTTCCCGTGGCTGAGCGGCCAGTGGCTCGGCGACGAGAGCGTCACCTACACGGGATTCGGCTTCTACACGTCATTCCTCGGGACTGCGGTGTTCCTGCTGCTCCTCTCCACGGTGCTCATCACGGGGCTCCCGCTCTGCGGAGGACCCTCACTCGTCAAGAAGCGCCGCCGCGAAATCGTCCGCCTCTGCCTCACGAGCCAAGCAACCGTCCTCACCTTCGCCATGCTCTCCGTCCTCACGAAGATCACCTTCGAATTCTCACACATGCAAGTTCGGTTCGGCATCTCCATCACGATCATCGGCTGCCTCATCGCTCTGCTCTACGCGTTCCTCCGTTTGCAGGAGCAGCGGCGATCGCAGAGTCATGAACTCTTCCATCACCCGGAGAATTCTCACACTCCCGAGAAGCGCGAGTCTTCGCTCCCTCCGCCTCCCCCGCCCCCTCCGCCCGCTCCCGAGCCGGAGAACCATCGTCTGTATCCATGAACGACCCAACCCCTTCCGCTTCGGCTCCCGGCACCTATCGTGACGAGGAACTCGTCTACGCGGACCCCGAGTCACGTACGGTGGTCGGGCCGGTGGAATGGAGCAAGTCCGGCAATCCCAAGTCGCGTCCGATCCCAAAGCAAGCCGAGAGTTCCGTTCCTGGCGAAAAGAAGCGCAGTTGGAGAACGTACTTCCCCTGGGGCACGTACCGCTCCATGAAGCGATTTTTCCGCTTCGAAGGCAAGCAGAAGAAAGTCGACCCGGACAAAACGCTCGACCAAGTGATCCAGAAGGCATTGGAACAGGCGTACTGGGATTGATGTGCGATTTGCGAATGACGATGTACGAATGAAAAACCAATTCGTCATTCGCAAATCGTAAATCGCAAATCCTCCGAATCATTCATTGTTCACGCCAAATCTCTTTCAAGCATTCTTGAGTATCCCCGCCACCTTCTCCACTTCATTCTTCGATCCAATGATGAGCGGCGTGCGTTGGTCAACGGTCTCGATCGGACGATCCATGATGGAGATTGCGCCATCGGAGGCCGCGCCGCCCGCCTGTGTGACAAGGTAGGCGAAGGGGCCGCATTCAAATGCCAGGCGGAGCTTTCCCTCGGGATACTTGCTGCCGCCGATGTTGGTGAAAATGCCCTGGCCCTTGCTGAGAATGTGGTGGATGTCTGCGACCATGCAACCGGAATATCGCAAGGTGAGCTTCGCATCGAGCCAGTGATTCATGGCTTTGCGGTAGAAGGGAGTGTCAGTGACCGCGCGCAGATTGCCGGGGCTGTAGTTCTTGGCATCATCGCCCACTCCGAGATTTTCTCGCAGAAGAATGAACTCTCCGACGTCGTTGAGGATGAACTCGTGGACGCCGTTCCCCGCGCCGTACACGAGGATCGTGCGGGGCCCGTAGAGGACGTACAGGGCCGTGACCTGCTCCCGAGGCTTCCTTCCAATCACCTGATTTCCAGAATAGATCCCGACGATCGAACCGATCGCGAAGTTCGCATCCACGAGCGACGATCCGTCGAGCGGATCGAAGACGACGGAGTAGGGAGCCTTGAGATTCAATTCCACGACATTCTCCTGCTCCTCGGAAACGAACGTCGCAACGAGTCGACTTTCCTCCAGATGCCGTTCGAACATTTCATTGGAGAGCACATCGAGCTGGAGCTGCTCTTCTCCAAACTGATTGATCGTCCCCGCGAGCCCCGCCTCCGTGGTGCGGATCGCAGAGTGAATGTACTTGGTGGCCCGCGCGATATCGAGGATCAGATGGCGCAACCCGTCCGGCACCTTCGCATGAGCGTAGAGGTGATGATTCAAGGAAACCCTGGACTGTGACGGTAGGAGGGAAGAATCCATAATTTGAATTGCGAAGGGCGAGTTGCGAGTTGCGAATGAATGTCCATTTCGCACTTCGCAATTCTTCAAAGAAACGATCCTAATTTCACCGTCATCTCCGTGACGCGCATCGCGTAGCCCCACTCGTTGTCGTACCAACTGAGGATCTGCGCGGCTCTTCCATCGACGACTTTCGTGGAGGGCGCATCGACGATGGATGAGTGCGGATCGGTCTGGAAATCGATGGAAACGCACTGGTCGAAGGAGACATCGAGGATTCCATGCATCGCGGGCGTCTTCGATGCGGCAATGAGCGCCTCGTGCACCTCCTTCACGTCGGTCGTTCGCTTCAGGAAGAACGCCATGGAGGCGCAACTCACCGTCGGGATGGGCACCCGGAAAGCCATGCCGTCGATTTTTCCTTTCAGATGGGGGAAAATCACCGCACAGGCGCT
>JACOTD010000023.1 GCA_016178535.1 Candidatus Peregrinibacteria bacterium | reverse complement strand
CTGCTTCAGACGACGGACCTCCTTGTCCCTCTCGCGTATCTCCTTCAAGTACCAGACTTCCGGCATGGCCAATACGTATACAGGAGTTGTTCAGAACATGGCAAGTCAATCTGCGCTAGGCGTGGGAATCGGGAATTACCTCCTTCCACCCGATCGTCCCCCGCGATGCGCGTGATGTTCGGAATGCCGATGACCGTATGATCGTTGATGAGAATGCTGCGCATGACGGTGCTCTCGACGATCCTGCGATGGAGATTGTGGAGGAAGCGCGCGGGGCGGGGGCAATTGCGGTAAAGGCTTCCTGCGCAGCTGAGAGCGAATCAGGCGCTCGATGCTCTTGACGCTCGAAGCTTGATCGGGAGACGCGAAGGAAATCGCGCGGCCTTCTCTGCCCGCCCTCGCAGTCCTGCCGATACGATGCACGTAGTCGCCGGCATCATCGGGGAGATCGAAGTTGATGACGACCGCGATGCCGGTCACGTCGATGCCGCGCGCCGCGATGTCGGTGGCGACGAGAATGCGGTACTTGCCGGATTTGAATCCTTCGAGAGCTTCGCGTCGCTGGTTCAAGGATCGATTGGCGTGGATCTCCGCCGCGTTGTGGCCGATCGCGCGCAGAACGCGCGTGATCTTCTTTGCGCCGTGCTTGGTACGGGAGAAGACGAGGACGGTGCCCTTGTACTGCTCGAGGAGACGTTCGAGAAGACGGAACTTCTCTTCTCTGCGAACGATAAAAAGTTCCTGCTCGACATTCTGAACAGTTGTTCCTGAGGGCGCCACTTCGATCCGCAGCGGCAGCTTCATCTGCGCCGTCGCGAGCTTCACGATCTCGTGCGGCATCGTCGCGGAGAAGAGCATCGTCTGCCGGATGCGGGGAACGTGCGCGAGGATGCGGTCGATCTGCGGCTTGAAGCCCATGTCGAGCATGCGATCGGCCTCATCGAGCACGAGGATCGAGACTTCTTTGAGCGTCACCGTTCCTTGCTGCAAATGATCATTCAACCGACCGGGCGTTGCGACGAGCACCCGAGGATTCCTCCGCAACATCTCGCGCTGGAGCTTCATCGAAGCCCCACCGACGAAGACTGCCATGCCGATGCCGAGCGGAGAGGCGAAGGGGCGCAGCGCTTCTTCCACTTGGTACGCGAGCTCACGTGTGGGGAGGAGGATCAACGCTCTCCCATGGCCCATCGAAAGGCGTTGCAGGAGCGGAATGCCGAACGCGAGCGTCTTGCCCGTTCCCGTCTGCGCGATGCCGATCACATCTTTGCCCTCGATCGCGATCGGGATCGACTGATGCTGGATGGGGGTCGGCACGCTGAATTTCTTCTGGTCGATGACGCGCAGCAAGGACGCGGCGATGCCGAGTTTGTGAAAACCCGCGATGCGATGGGGCGTTCCGTTTGTCATTGGTTCGATGATAGAGGAAACGAACGATGGGTGCATCCTCATTACACACTGTACACTCAGCTCAGACCTCATCATGCCCTCCCCTCACGACCCCTACGCCGCGCTGCGCAGCCGCAACTACCGCCTCTACATCCTCGGCAGCATCTTCGATATCGTCGGCAACCAGATGCAGGCGGTGGCCGTTGGTTGGGAGCTCTACGAGCGCACGCGGTCGGCGGCGATTCTGGGATTCGTCGGCCTCGCGCAGTTCCTTCCCGTCGTGCTCCTGGCGCTCCCCGTCGGTCATGCGGCGGATACATACAATCGGAGGAATCTCGTCTTGCTGGCGCAGTGTTTGACGTTCCTCGCGGCCGTGGGGTTTGCGATTCTCTCGGCGAGCAGAGGACCGATTGCGCTGATCTTCGGGTGTCTCGCGCTGCTTGGCATCAGCCAATCGATCAACATGACGAGCAGAGGATCGATGCTCTCATCGCTGGTCCCTCGCGAGCATCTCCCGAATGCCGCCACGTGGAACAGCAACGGTCGCCAGCTCGCGACGATGATCGGACCGGGGTTCGGAGGACTCCTGATCGCCCTCACCGGCGGAGCATTCTGGGTCTACGTGATCGATGCGATGAGTTCGCTTGCCTTCATCGCGCTGCTCCTCCAGGTCCGCGTTCCACACCAGAAACGCCAAGCGGAAACGTTCTCACTCCATTCACTGCTGCTCGGCGCGAAGTTCATTCGAAGGACGAAGCTCGTGCTGGCGACGATGACGCTCGATCTCTTCGCAGTGCTGCTCGGCGGTGCGACGACGCTGCTCCCGATCTACGCACTCGACATTCTGCACGTGGGACCGCAGGGGCTCGGGTGGCTGCGCGCGGCACCCGCCGTTGGCTCGATGGCGATGGCCTTCACGATTGCGCATCTTCCGATCCTCCGAAAACGAACCGGCATGATCCTGCTTTCGTCTGTGACGGGCTTCGGCATCGCGACGATCCTCTTCGGCCTCTCCACGAGCTTCTGGCTCTCGATGCTCATGCTCTTCCTCGTCGGCGCCTTCGATGCCGTGAGTGTCGTGATCCGCTTCACGCTCATGCAATTGATGACACCGAATGCTCTCCTCGGAAGAGTCTCAGCGGTGAATTCCATTTTCATCAGCTCTTCGAATGAACTCGGCGGCTTCGAATCCGGCATGGTTGCGCATCTCCTCGGCGCCGTTCCCTCCGTCGTTCTTGGCGGCATCGGCACGATCATCGTCGTCTTCGCGGTGGCCGGATTGTGGCCGGAGGTGAGGAGGCTGGATTCCCTTGAGGCACCCCTTCTCGAACCGCAGTATCGGGAGAAAGGAGTACGGTGTGCGTAGTGGCAAACAAGTCAGTCTCAGGGCAGGCAATTGACTGGGTTCGTGCGAATAAGACAGCGATCATCGCGCACTTCGCAGGTGATGATGTCTGTGCTTCAACGGAAGAACCTGTCTCGATCTTCATGGCGGGTTCGCCAGGCGCAGGAAAGACCGAATCTTCCCTTGCGATTGTTGAGATGCTGAGAAGGCGCGGTGACGCGATTGTTCGCATTGACCCCGATGAGATTCGCATGCTCATTCCACAGTACACGGGAAGCAACACCGATGCCATCAAAGGGGCATCGTTTCTCGCCGTGGAGAAGCTCTACGATTTCGTGCTCCGAGCAGACAAGAGCATGATTCTCGATTCAACCTTCACACCGTATCGAAAGATCGAGGCCAATGTGCGTCGGCCGCTCACGAAGAATCGTCCAACTGCGGTCATCTCCATTGATCAAGATCCTCTCGTGGCATGGCATTTCACGAAAGAACGCGAGAAGATCGAAGGTCGGTCCATTCCACGTGAGTTCTTCATCCGTACCCTCTTCGAATCACGGGAGAACGTACGGAAGATCAAGGAGCATTATGGCGATCAGATCACCGTGCATGTCATTCGAAAAGACTATGTAAAGCAAACGCAGCGATTCATCGAAGATGTCGAGCGCATTGACACTGTAGTGCAGATCAAGTACAGTATAGATGACTTACGAGAGCTTCTATGACCACTGCCCAGTTCATCACCACGAAGTCCCCTGAGCGCAGAACGTTCTTCCTTCGCGTTGCCAGACGCGCCAACGAAATGCAGCGTGAGCTGGTGAAGAAAGCGCGAGGCAATGGCCACGCGAAGAGCGAGTCACGGAAGAAAAGTGAGACATAATCAGCCTGCATCCGACGAGCGAATGGCCACCAACCCGAGAGGTAGCTTCTGTGGCGGCATCGGCACGATCATCGTCGTCTTCGCGGTGGCCGGATTGTGGCCGGAGGTGAGGAGGCTGGATTCGTTGGAAGAAACAAAGCTTAGAGAGGCATAAAACAATCGTGGCTGCATGTGTTCTCTTGTACACTTCTCTCGATGAGTGCCATGCAGAAACTCACCTGTTACGTTGATGAGACAGGACAAGATACGTCCGGTGAATTTTTTCTCGTTTCGATTGTCATTCTCGATCACAAGCGTGAGGAATTGAAGGAATGGCTGAAGAAGTTGGAGAAAGAGAGCGGCAAGGGACAGAAGAAATGGACGAAGGCGACGCGCAAACAGAGAAAGGCATACATGGAGCAGATCGTTACGGATGAAAGATTCTCAGAATTGATCTACTACTCGCATTACACGGATTCCCGTTCGTATGTAGACCTCACCATCCTCTCCACTGCCAAAGCGATTCTTGAAAAGGCAAGGGGCCATACGATGCAAAAGTTTACGTTGATGGATTGCAGAAGAGTGAGCGGCGTGCATTCACGGCAGGTCTGCGAAGATTGCACGTGCATGTGGATTTTGTGCGTGGCCTCACGGATGAGGCTGATGAATTCATCCGTCTCTGCGACGCCATCGCAGGGTTTCTCCGCGATAGTTTGGAAGGTGACACCGACATGCAAAAGCTCCATCGCCGCGCAATGACGAAGCACATCATCAAGAAGTGCTGACATAATCAATCTAGGCCATCCGACGAGCGAATGGCCACCAACCCGAAAGGGAAGTATTCGACTGATTCTGTACCCTTATAGTATCAACAGACAGGATTCGTGTAAAGCAATCCAATTGAGAAATTGTTGTTCCCTCCGTCGTTCTCGGCGGCATCGGCACGATCATCGTCGTCTTCGCGGTGGCCGGATTGTGGCCGGAGGTGAGGAGGCTGGATTCGTTGGAAGAAGTCTCACCAGCTATACTGTCGACATCGGGACGCAGCTCCCACCTTCGTCAGCCTCGGCTGACTACGGTGGGCAAGTGTGGAGGTTATTCTGCTCTTTGGTTTCACTTCAATTATTCTCGGGACGTAGCTCAGTTGGCTAGAGCGCCTGCTTTGGGAGCAGGAGGCCGAAGGTTCGAGTCCTTTCGTCCCGACCAGCAATTCCCCCTGGCACCCTCTTGCAGACACTCACCAGCCCTTGAGGTCTGCATGACGAGGTGATAGATGCCGCAGGAACCATTTTCTGCG
>JACOTD010000078.1 GCA_016178535.1 Candidatus Peregrinibacteria bacterium | reverse complement strand
TTCGTGAACACGATCAATTTCCCGCTCCAGGTCGTGATCAGTTCCACCAAGATGAACATCGATCCGTACCTGGATCAGCTGCGGACGATCGCCGAAAAGCAGGAGAATGCGCTCCTCAAGGAACAGACCGTCGCGTACGCGGACTTCATCGAGAAGCTCGTCGATATCGCCGACATCATGCAGAAGCGTTTCTATGTGGTCGTGCCGTTCGATCTGCAGGAACGCAAGAAGAATCTGGTCGAGCAATTCCTCGGATGGATGCAGCAGGATGATTCCGCGAGCAAGGCCCTCCAGCGCAACCGGGAATTCTCCGCCGGCGGCAAGGCGCTCAAAGACCGAGTGAATCTCGTGCAGGCCGGCCTGGAGAACATCGGCCTCATGAGCAAGAGGCTGCAAACGCACGAGCTCATCGAGCTCTTCTACCACATCTACAATCCCAGGACGAGCCAGGAGCAGAAGCTGCCGCAGGAGGAGAGTGCGTTGAAGCTGGCGAGGAACGTTCTCTGACGAATGACCGATGAGCAATGACCGATGACCAACCGCTAATCGGTGCTTGGTTATTGGTCATTTTCCGTCGGCTTCGCCATTGACACGCTGCCACAATGGAAATACGATTGCATCGTCAGTATTGCTCGTGCGAGGACACTGACTCTCTTCATTTCTTCCGCTCGCACCCCCTCTTTCGTATGGCAACCGCAACCTCTCGCCGCAAAGACACATCCGTCATGGACGCTCTCCTCCGCGAATCGCCGCAGGTGTTGCGCGTGAAGCCCGGGGAGCTCGTGGAAGGGGTCGTCGTCTTCCGCGGGAAGAACAAGCTGCTGCTCGATATCCAGGGCGTGGCCACGGGAATCGTCTCCGGCAGGGAACTGCGGGATTCCTTCAACACATTCAAGGATTTGACGATGGGAGCACCCGTTTCGGCGCTGGTGCTCGAAGAGGAGAACGATGAGGGAATGGTCGTTCTGAGCCTGCGGATGGCGAGCCAGCAGAAGGCATGGGACAAGTTCCACCGGCTCGTCGAAACCGACGCGACGATGAAGTTCATTCCTCAGGAAGCGAACAAAGGAGGACTCCTGGCGAACATCGACGGCATCCGCACCTTCCTCCCCGTCTCCCAACTGGCGCCGGTCAATTACCCGCGCGTGAATAACGCTGACGCCAGCGAGATCATCAATCGCCTCCAGAAGTTCATCGGCCACGCCTTCACGGTGAAAATCATCACCATGGACGAGGAATCCGGCAAGATCGTCGTCTCCGAGCGCGAGGCGCTCTCCGAGGAGCGTGCCAAGGCGCTCGAACATCTGAAGGTGGGCGACGTGAAGGACGGCCTCGTGAGCGGCATCGTGAAGTTCGGCCTCTTCGTGTCGTTCGAGGGCCTCGAGGGACTCGTCCACATTTCGGAGATCGCATGGGGCCACGTGAAGAATCCCGCGGAGCACGCGGAAGCGGGCGACAAGGTGACCGTGAAGGTGATCGGCGTGGACGGCGAGAAGCTCTCGCTCTCGATCAAGCAGCTCACGAAGGACCCGTGGGAAGAGATCGCCGAGCGCTACCCGGTGGGCAAGAAGGTGCAGGGAACGGTCGTGCGCTTCGCGGATTACGGCGCGTTCCTCAAGCTCGAGAAGGACATCAACGGTCTCGTGCACCTCTCGGAACTGGCGCACCACCGCGTCACGGATCCCGCCGAAGTCCTCACGATCGGCCAGAAGGTGGACGCCCAGGTGATCAACATCGACGTCGACGAGCGGCGCATCGGCCTCTCCATCAAAGCCCTCAAGCCCATCGATAAGGAGACGATGGAACGCCTCAAGAGGGAGAGAGAAGAAGACGAAGCCAAACGAAAGGCCGTCGAATCGGCAACCGCATTGCAGCCTCCTGTGGTGAGAGAAGTCGAACCATCCACGGCTGCGCCAGTCACCGAAAGCGCCGAAAAAGGAAAGAAAACATCTCCTCCCAAGAAAGGAAAGCCCAAGACCGCCGAAGAATCCACACCCGCCTCGAGCGCATCGGCATCCGGCGCCGCATTCGTCGCCTCCAAGACCGGCAAGAAGTTCTATCCGATCGCATCCGCCGCAGGGAAGAAGATCAAGGAAGAGAACCGCATATACTTCAAGAATGAAAAGGAGTCGGAGGCTGCAGGATACTCAGCGTGAATGCGTACCATCTGCATCAATGAATGTTGCCGATATCCAGGGACGGGAGGCATGGGCAGAGACGTTCACAATGCCTGCTCACTCAACAAATGCAGATGCAGGTACGGCACCTCCTGCCCGCCTCCCTTCCCCACGTGGAACGTGAGCTTGTAGCCAGAGATCCCCTTCTCCTTCGCATACCGCTGTGCCTTGAGGATGAGCATCCCGGGCAGGTGCGCCGTTTCCGGCGTCACATCCGCAATGGAGGAGACGAAGTGCTTGGGAATGAAGAGCAAATGCAACGGCGCCTTGGGATGAATGTCCTTGCAGGCGAGGACGTCGTCATCCTCGAAAACGATCGTCGCGGGGAGCTCTTTATCACGAATCTTGTGGAAAATCGTGCGCTCTTCAGTCATAGCAATTTTTTGGAAAGAAGGACAATGCGGCTATCCACCCTGAGCACAATCGAAGGGTGGAAAATCGTGCGCTCTTCATTCATCGGCTCTCATTCTAGCCATAAAGTCGGATAACCGTTCATTGACTTTTCCACAGAAAAAAGGGACAATAGGAGTGTCATGACGATCACGAATGCCGAGCGCGGCCTCTCGCAAATCTCGAGCGTGGAGACGAGCCGTCTCATCGTGAGCCAACCCGCCAAGCTCACCGAACTCAACGATCTTCTGCTCAGCCTGGAGAATCTCGACCGCAGAGTGAGCGAACGAACGGCGGAAGACCGCTCGGCTGATCTCGGCGGCGCGGGAGCCGGGACAACGGGACAGCAGGGCACGAGCGGCGCATCCGCCCGCGACCAGGCGATTGCGAACATTCCGGCGGAGGCCGTCATCAAGAAGAAGCTGGAACAGCACATCACGGGAGAAATCAAGAGCTTGCGCGCGCTCGCGCGCAGGGCGTCGCGCACGTCGCGCCCGGGCGGCGCCCATTCGCTCAACCAAATCTACGCCCGCATCCGGCGCCTGAATGCGCTCCTCGCAGAAATTCTGGAAGCCTCGCTCGATCTCCTCAGACGTCTCTTCATCCGCGTGTTCATCGATCATCAACCGATCCTCTGAGGAAAAACCAGGGTTCAGAAACCAGAAGCCAAGGAGAAACAAGGAAAGAGGAAGAAGGTCTCTCAACTTTTTTCTGAGTCCTTTCACCTGCCTGGCTTCTGAATTCTGGCTTCTGGTTTCTCTGATCAGATTTCCCGAAGGATCTTTCTTATCTTCGCCTCATCAATTCTCCTCCACGGATGACACGAGAGAAGTCTCAACAGCATCATCGGCATCCCGAGCACCACTCCCCTCTCGCTCAAAACAACCTTTGCATACTCCGAGCACGTGGGCTCGTGGCGGCAGAAGCGTCCGTGATCGGGCGAGAGGGTCTGCTGGTAGAGCGTGATGCATGCGATCAGGCCGTTGCGCGGTAGGCGCCAGAGTGCGGGGAGAATCTTCCGTACCATGAATCGGGTGCGAGGGAATTGCAGCTGAACATCGGAATCGCTACCCTTCAGTGTACGCCTTCCTCCGATCCATGCCTCCCCTGACCGTCACCGACGTCCTGATGTTCCTCTACGTCGTCGTGGCCGTGATGCTCGTCGTCGTCCTCTACCACGTCCTCTTCATCGCGGCGGATCTCCGCAAGATCGTGCGGCGCATCAACGACGTTACGGAGGAACTGGAATCCGTCCTCATGAAGCCGATCTCGATGGTCGACCAGATCCTCCAGTGGGTGCTCGAACGCGTCCAGAAGAAGCATCGCAAGCGTGAGAAGAAGAGCGAGACGAAGCCCTGAGGCCGTCCGAGCCTCTTTCAAGAGAAGGACTCTGGCTCTACACTTGTTTCATCGAAAGGAACGTTGACTTCTGATCCTTCCCTTTCGTGCGGGCGTCGTATAGTGGCTATTACACCAGCCTTCCAAGCTGGGAAGGGCGGTTCGATTCCGCTCGCCCGCTCCATCCGGCTTCGTCTCGGCACTGTGGTGCCGGACTACGCCAAGATTTTGCTCTGCTCGATCATTACGCCGGATGCCTCGGCGTAGTTCGCAAACGAAGCCGGACGCACGAAGCCAATGATGAGTTCATAGCATACACTACTATTAATGGAGCAGAAACGAGAGCAATCCAAACGGATGGAGATCCCGCGTGAAGTCCCTCTTTGAAAAGAGCATCGCTTCCTCCTAATTTTGAGACGATCGAAGCTGAAAGGCTGGAGAGGGGTGAGGTCGCCTACAAAACAATACCAACACACTTCCGAACTCACAGCACGTCACGACACCCATCTGTCTCAAGCCAAAGAATCAGAGTACCCTCTCTCCGCAATGACTCCGCAGGATCCACGGCATCGCCGGAGAAGGAGTGCGCGGGGGTGGCTCCGCGCGCTGGGACCCGGGTTCATCACGGGCGCTTCGGACGATGATCCCTCGGGAATCGGGACGTACGCGCAGACGGGGGCGCAGTTCGGCTACACGCAGCTGTGGACCGCGCTCTTCACGCTGCCCTTCATGATCGCGGTGCAGGAGATGTGCGGGAGGATCGGACTCGTGACGGGCAAGGGGCTCGCGGGCGTCATCCGGAAATACTATTCCAAGCGCATCCTCTGGGTGGCGCTGACTCTTTTACTCGTAGCCAACACCATCAACATCGGCGCGGACCTGGGCGCGATGGCGGCGTCGCTGCAGCTCATCATCGGACTCCCCTTCCCTGTGCTCATCCTCGCGATGACGATCCTCACGCTCGTGCTCGAGGTGTTCGTCTCGTACAAGACGTATGCGAACGTGCTCAAGTACTTCGCGCTGACCCTCCTCGCGTACGTCCTCACCGGGCTCCTCACGCGGCAGGACTGGAGCATGGTGCTCCTCCACACATTCATCCCCCACTTCTCCTTCAATCGCGAGCAAATCCAGAACATCGTCGCACTGCTGGGGACGACGATCTCCCCGTACCTCTTCTTTTGGCAGGCAGGCGAAGAAGTGGAGGAGGAAGTGGCGGAGGGAAGACTGCGCGTGATGGGCCGCGGGAAGCCGCGGTTCGGCGTCGGGGATATCCGCACGATGCAGAACGACACCGTCGCCGGCATGGTCTTCTCGAACTTGATCACCTTCTTCATCATCGTCACGGCGGCGTCCACCCTCTACAGGAGCGGCGTGACGCAGATCGATACGGCCGCGCAGGCGGCGGAGGCGCTGCGTCCGCTCGCGGGGAACGCAACCTCCGTGCTCTTCGCGCTCGGCGTGATCGGCACGGGACTCCTCGCCGTACCGGTGCTCGCGGGATCGGCCTCGTACGCGCTCTCGGAGGCGCTCGGGTGGCGGCGCGAGGGGCTGTACCGGACGTTCGCCCAGGCGCACGGCTTCTACGGCATCATCACAATCGCGACGCTGGCGGGGCTCGCGATCAACTTCACGAACGTGCCGCCCTTCCGGTTCCTCTACGACACCGCAATGTTGAACGGCATCGTGGCCCCTCCGCTGATCATCCTCATCCTCCTGATCGCGCGCAACCGCCGGATCATGGGGCAGTACGTGAATTCGCGCCTCTCGACGGTTCTCGGCATCGCCATCGCGGCAATCATGGTGCTGTGTGCGGTGTTGATGTTTGTGCTGTGAATGATGCCTCCGGGAGAGCGGATCGCAGAAAAGCATCAATCACCGAGGCTCCAGCCGTTCGAGGCCATGACGGGCACTCAGGCCCGGAACGGGTGACCAAACAATTCATCGATTATCAAGAAACTCTTGAAAATTCAAACCTGTTACCTTTATGAATTGTTTGCCTGCCCTGAGCAGAGTCGAAGCGGGATTTGGGGCTTGGTGCTTGGGTCTTTTTTCCGATTCCCCTTGTCTCCACTTGCGTGGGATGCCCCGATCGTCCTACCCTGTGCGCCGCACTTCTCTTCCTCCCCTCCGTATGACCATGCGCCAACAGTTTGCCGCCGGGACCGATGACTGGAACATGTGGGAACGCTCTGAGCCCGTCCCCGAACCGACGTTCACGGAAACAGTGACGGAGCCCGAGCCCATGGACATGCCCGAGGAGGGGCCGGTCTTGATGCCCTTACCGGAGGTTTCGGAAGAACCTCCCATGCCTGAGCCTGAGCCGCCGCAGGAAGCACCTCACATCGAGACGCCTCGGGAGACGAACATCACCAAGAAGACCGTGAAGAAGATGACATCGATGGTGCGCGCGAATGCGAAGAAGCCAGTCGAGAAGATGATGAAAGCCAAGCCTTCCCGTCCGATGAAAGTGAAGAAGTCCAAGAAAAAAACCGTCAAGGCAAAGCGTGCCATGGCGAAGAAAACGATGAAGAAAAAAAGCATGCGTCCGGCGAAGAAGATGAAGAAGCCGGCGCGATCGACGAAGAAGAGCATGAAGAAGCGCGCAGTCAAAAAAGGCGGCCGCGCACGGAAGGCAAAAGGAAGGCGCTAATCAATCATTGGTGGAAGCCAGCCTCAACTCGTCGTCAACAGGAACACCGCAGTCAATTCACCGTCTCGCATCCTATCGCACCCTCGCCTATGCTGAAGTCATGCCCCGCACCGTCACCCTCACCGATGCCTCCGGCGCCGCGATCGGCACCGAAGACGTGATCGCCGCGCACACGGGGAAGGGTTCGCTCCACCGCGCGTTTTCCGTGTACCTCTTCAGCGAGGATGGCAAGAACATCCTCATCCAGCAGCGAAGCAGCGAGAAAATGCTGTGGCCCGGAATCTGGGCGAACACGTGCTGCAGCCATCTGTTCAAACATGAAGATGCAGTGACTGCGGGGAGGAGACGTCTCCAGGAAGAACTTGGGATCGATGTGCCGCTCGAAATTCAAGGCACGTTCATCTATCGCGCGGAGGATCCGCAACACAGAGGCGTCGAACATGAGCACGTCACGATTCTCCTCGGTCGAACACCGGAGACGATTCCTGTGAAGCCCGATCCGAAAGAAGCGTCGGCCGTTCGATGGATCGCCCTCATGGATCTCAAACGAGAGATGACAAGAAATCCCGAACAATTCGCACCGTGGTTCCACTTTGGACTTCACCAAATCTTTCAACAATCAAGAATTGAACGAGACAACGAGACAACGAGACAACGAGAAACGTTCCGCCATCGCATGCAAAAGCCATCACCACGTCTGCACTTGGCAATCATCCCCGACGGCAACCGCCGCTGGGCGCGGGAGCGAAGCTTTCTGCCATGGAAGGGCCATGAGCAATCGGCGGAGACATTCGACGCATTGGTCGAGTGGTGTCGCAACGACGGCCGCATCGGGGTGCTGACCTTCTGGTGCTTCTCGACGGAGAACTGGAAGCGCGATCCCAAGGAAGTGAAGAAGTTGATGGAATTGCTGGAGGAATCCGTCGAGACGAAGCGCGAGAAACTCATCGAGAATCGCATCCACCTCATCCGTTCCGGCCGCAGCGATCGCATCTCTCCCGCCCTGCTCACCTCCCTCGAGGAACTGGATCGAGCGACCGCAGAGGATCCGGCGATGACGCTGCACCTGGCGCTCGATTACGGCGGAAAGGATGAGCTGCTCCGCGCGATCAGAACGCTTCCGAAAGGCGCAGACGTCACGGAGGAAGATCTCCGCGCACATCTGGATCATCCCGAGCTCCCGGACATCGATCTCGTGATCCGCACCTCCGGCGAGCAGCGCACCTCGAACTTCTTCCTCTGGCAGACCGCGTACGCGGAGTGGCTGTTCCTGGAGAAGTACTTTCCGGATCTGACGCCGGAGGATCTCCAGAATGCGATCGACGGATTCATGAAGCGAGAGAGGAGATTCGGTTCGTGATGATTCGCAATCAATCAGATCCAATCATGTCACCACCAAGTGACACTTCGTCGCGCTCCTCGTCATTGAAGGCAACAATCGCTCCCAACAAATCATCCTCAACGAGGACAGAACCCCTGAGTGACAAATTGTAACGCTGAAGAATAGGTTGAATTGTCGCTTGAAGATCTGCAGAAAATTCAGCGCGATCTACTGGACATTCTCCCTCGGCAGATACAGTTATGATGAGGTTCTCTTCCATAGAAAAAGCTTAAGGAACCTCAATGAAATTCGCAAGAGATAGAAGCATAGTCGATCCGCTTTGGAATATTTCTAATGCTGAACATGCTTCCTCGATCAACTGCTCCGCTCTCTTGCGGCTTCGCTCTACTCCGATGATTGCCGGAAGCGTCCGCTTGCCCTTTTCCGCATCCTTTCCAACACGCTTTCCAGTGTCTTCCTGCGACCCTTCAACATCGAGGAGATCATCCATGATCTGGAACGCGAGACCGATACGCCATCCATACTCACGCAATGCCGCGAGATGTTCCTGCGAAGCTTCGGCGACGATGCCGCCCATCTCGAGCGCCGCCGTGATGAGCGCGCCCGTCTTCTTCCGTTCCATTCCCTCGATCTCGCCTCGAGGAGGATTGTCACCAAAACCTTCCATGTCGAGCGATTGACCGCCTGCCATCGCGAGGGACGCTTGCGCGAGCTCATGAACACACGAAGACGCAATCCCCTGCGGCAGATGTTCCGCGAGAGTTCTGAACGCGAGTGCGAGCAGCGCATCCCCCGCGAGCAGTGCCTGCGCCTCGCCGAAGACGGTGTGATTCGTGGGCTTCCCCCTGCGAAGATCGTCATCGTCCATGCACGGGAGGTCGTCGTGGATGAGCGAGAAGGCATGGACCATCTCCACGGCGCACGCCGCAGGAAGCGCCTTCGCAGAAAAACCGCCGCACGCTTCGCACGCGAGCAAGACCAGGAGCGGACGCAGACGTTTTCCAGGAAGCAAAAGTGCGTAACGCATCGCACGGATCAAGGTCGTCTCGGGAATTCCCGGGAATGCAACGGCATCGGTGAGGGATTTCTCGATCAGGGGAAGCAGTCGACCGCTCGCCTCTCGGAAGGATGGAATGTCGGCATTCATCACCCGTATGGTAGGCTCCCTTGCGAGAATTTTCACAGGATACGGATGGTGAGATGGTTCATAGAATATCCTGAGGCTCCGAGAATCGCCTGCGAACCATTTGACCATCCAACCATCCAAATTTCTCAATGATCTCCATGCCATCTCGCACTGTCTCCGTCCCCGGCAAGATTATCCTGAGCGGCGACCATGCGGTCGTCTCCGGCTTCCCGGGAATCGCCATGCCTTCGCGGCAGCGATTGACCGTGACGTTCGAAGAGAGGGACTCGGGAACACTGGAACTCCGCTGCGATCCGTCTATGACGCATCCTGCGTGGCAAAATTATCTCGACCGCATTGTTCGAGAATCTGAGAAAATCGCAGATCGGAAATGGTTCGGGACAATCACGATCGAAAATGACATTCCGATCGGAAAAGGCATGGGCTCTTCGACTGCCGCCGTCATTGCGATCGCACGATGCTTGTTCGGCGAAGGCTGTGAAAATCATGCGCAGCAGATCGAGGATGCCGTGAACCCGGGGAACAGCGGCCTCGACTTCGCCGTTATCTGGAATAATCGTCCGCTGCGATTCCAGCGCGGCCATGAGCCAAAAGACATCGCACTCCCCTCTTCGCTGGAGCAGGAGATGATCCTCATCGACACGGGGATGCCAAGAGAAACGACTCCCGAACTCGTCGCGTGGGTGCAAGCGAGGAAAAAAGAGCTGATGCCGTTCTTTGAAATCATCGGCCGATGCACGGAGAGAATCGAAGGAGGCGAACCGCTCGCTTCTGTCATTCCCGACCATCACCGCGCTCAAGTCGCGCTCGGCGTAGTGCCGCAGCGAGTGCAAAGACTCATCGAGGGAATGGAAGAAATGAGAGGTGCAGCGAAAGTCATTGGTGCGGGAGGGCGGACTGGCTGCAGCGGAGTCGTCTTGGGACTGCACAAAGATTCGGAAGCACTGCGATTCATTTCCGAACGCTCTGGATTCAGTATTGTGCATTGAAAATCTGGCATGCCGACGCCCGCCTCTACAAAGGCGGGTGTTTTCTGTATCGTTCACGCATGCCAATCACTGCCCGCTCCACCCCGAACATCGCCCTCATCAAGTACTGGGGCAACCGCAACGACGGCCTGCGTCTGCCCGCCGCGGATTCGCTCTCCATGGCGCTCAATACGCCTTCCGTCGAGATCATCGTGGATGACTCGGATGTCCTCGACATTCACTCGTTCGAATCTGATGGCAGAGAGCGGAGGATGACCATGAAGCACGTGCTGCGATTCAACCGTCATCTGGAACTCACGAAACAGTATCTCGCCGAGTTGGGTTCTCCCGAAGCGATCCCCGCATCCGTCTCGATCACCATCCATTCCGCGATCCCTCCGGGCATCGGCATCGCCTCGTCCGCAGCCGTCTTCAGTTGCCTCGCGCAGGCGTACGCGGGACTCATCGAAACGGAGCGGAAACTCTCGCGGGAGGAGATCAGCGTGATCGGAAGACTCGGATCGGGATCCGCAGCGCGCGGCGCATTCGACGGGTACGTTGCGCTCGAGGCGGGCACGGGCGACGCCATCGACAGCGCGAAGGCCGTTCCCGTCGCGGATGATCAACATTGGCTCCTCTACGACATCATCATCGTCCCGAGCCGGAAGGAGAAGGAGTACGGATCGACGGAAGGTCATTCACTGGCGCGCACGAGTCCTCTCTTCCCCAAGCGCGTGCAGGAGATCCCCAGAAGACAACGCGAATGCATCGATGCCATCCGCACACGGGACTTCGAGAAGCTCCAACGCGTGGCGGAGGAGGATTGCCTCGACATGCACGAGGTGATGCGCACGAGTACGCCCTCGCTCCAGTACCTCACGCGCGACACGCGACTGATCCTCGAGGAGATCACGGTGTACCGGCGGATGAAGCGCCTGCCCGTCCTCTACACGATGGACGCCGGTCCCACCGTCCACCTCTTCTGCCCGGCGGAAGCCAAGGAAGACGTGCTGCACTTCGCTCACGAACAACAGGGATGCACGGTGTTTGTCGCGCATACGGGGAAAGGGGCGCATGTGATCAACTGAGCATGTACGATTGACGAATTGCGATGTACGAATGAATGTTCAATGCTCCAATCTTCCAATCGTAATTCGTAACTCGTCATTCTTCCCATGGATCTTCGTTCCCTGCCCCCCGGCCTTTCCCCCACTGATCGCTGCAATGAGCGGCGCAGTCGCATCGAGCGGGAACTCGACATTGATCTTTCCAGGACGCGTTTCCTCGATGAGGATCTCGGAGCTGCAGACGAGAAGAACTGCGAACAGATGTTCGGCGCGGTGCCGATTCCCGTTGGGTATGCGGGACCTTTGGCCGTGACATTCAGCTCAAACGAAAAACACAATATCCATCTGCCGCTCGCAACCACGGAAGGAGCGCTCGTGGCCAGCGTGAACCGCGGATGCAAGGCGGTGAGCGCGTCCGGTGGAGTGAAGACATCATCCGAACATCGCGGGATCAGCCGCTCCATTGCGCTGCGAGTGGAAAGTGGACCTGCCGCCCGCCTGCCGGCGAGGCAGGGACAGGCAGGGAAAGTGGACAGTGTAAAAACAAGGTCGGCCGAATGGATTGCGATTGCAGAGCGCACAAGCAAACATCTGAAGGTCATGAACTTCGAAATCGACGAGCGCGATGACTACGTCTTCCTCACAGTCTCCGCCGATACCGATGAAGCCATGGGCATGAACATGATCACGATCGCCGCGCAGTCTGTGGGCGAGTGGATCGCGGAGACGATTGGCGGCTGCAGCTTCGTGACCGTTGCTGCGAACGTGGAGAGCGATAAAAAGCCGAGCTTGCGCACCTACGAGCGCGGTCGGGGCTACGAGGTCTTTGCGGAAGCGACGATCCCCGAAGAAATTCTTGGATCCATTCTGAAATCCTCGAGCGTCGATCTTCTGGAAGTCGCTAGAGCGAAGCTGGAACTGGGATCCGAGATCGCGGGAGCAATCGGGAGCAATCTTCATGCGGCGAATGTGATTGCTGCGCTTTACCTGGCAACCGGACAAGATGCCGCGCACGTGGTGGAAGGATCGCTCGCGGACACGAGCGTCTCCCAAGTTGAGAACGGATTGAAGATCACTGTACGGCTCCCGGCAATCCTCGTCGGAGTTCGCGGAGGAGGAACGGGACTGCCCGCGCAGAACCAATGTCTCTCCATGCTTTTGGGATGTCATGGTGAGCCCTGTCGAACCATACATCCCTGTCGCCACGTTGCGGAGAGTTGTGGAGCGGCTGTGCTCGCGGGGGAATTGTCACTCCTGGCTGCACTGGCAAGCCATAGTTTGGCGAAGGCTCATGAGAAGCTTGGCAGATCATGTTGAGATCGGCGGCGGTCCTGCGTTCTATCCATCAAAATCCCGTTGTCGAAGGACTGGCTGCATCGGCTGAGGAGTATCCATGGTCATCGGCATCGGGCAAGTGGGATGTCACCGAGCTGCGATATTCCTGAAGACATCTTTCATTTTCCTGCTATCCTTCCCCGGATGTCCCACTCAGCCATCGTCAGCTTCGGCAGGTACCTCCCGGTGTTCCGGATCACGACGGCAACCATCGCCGAGCATTGGGGCCAGGATGGCCGGGGGATTGCCGCGAGCATCGGAGTGGAGGAGAAGACGGTTCCCGCGCCCGACGAGGACACGTTCACCATGGCCTTTGAAGCCAGCAAACAGGCGATCGCGATGGCGGGGATCGCGTCCTCGGAAGTTTCCGCCGTGTTCGTGGGATCCGAGAGCCATCCTTACGCCGTCAAACCCACGAGCGCGATGCTCGCAACCGCCCTCGAGCTGCATCCCTTCTCCTTCGCCGCGGATTTGGAATTCGCCTGCAAGGCGGGAACGGCCGCGATGCAGATCGTCGATGCGTTCGTGCGGAGCGGTCAGATACACTACGGCCTCGCCATCGGATCGGACACGGCCCAAGCGAAACCCGGCGATGCGCTCGAGTACACGGCGTCGGCGGGCGCGGCGGCACTCCTCCTTGGATCCGAGAGGAGTGCGAGCGCCATCGCGCGGATCGAAGAAACGCTTTCCTTCACCACCGACACGCCGGATTTCTGGCGTCCATCCGGCGAGAAGTTCCCGCACCATGCCGGACGGTTTACGGGGGAACCGGGGTATTTCCACCATGTTCGAGAAGCGATTCGCGGCATCGTGGAAGTCGCGAAGCTGGATCTTCGAGAGATCGATCACGTCATCCTCCACATGCCCAATGCCAAGTTCCCGCAAGCGATCGCCAAGGAATTCGGCATCACCAAGGAACAACTGCGGCATGGGCTCATCGTCCCGCGCATCGGCAACACGTACAGCGCCTGCTCGCCGCTGGGATTGACGTTCGTTCTCGAAGAAGCGAAGAAGGATGAGACGATCCTGCTCGTTTCCTACGGATCGGGCTCCGGAGCGGACGCATTCTTCATGACCATGCTGCGAGACGGCGTGCGACTTCCGCCAGACGAGCGCGAAGAACAGCATGTGGATTACAGTCAGTACATCGAGCATTCCAGAACGCACTGACCTTCCTGCCTTTTCTCACTTTCCTGTCCTTTCTGCCCTCCTTGAACACTTCCATCTCCCTCATCGGCCAAGGCCAAACCCGCTTCGGCGAGCGATGGGACAAAAGTTTGATGGATCTCATTGAGGAAGCCGTGACGGCGGCCATCGATTCCTCGCGCATCACGGCTCTGGAGATTGATGCCATCATCGTGAGCAATATGCTCGGAGAAGTGACGAGCAGCCAAGCGCACCTCGGCTCGCTCGTTTCGGCCTTGCTCCCTCACCGCCCGCCCGCCATCCGGGTGGAATCCGCCTGCGGGTCGGGGGCGTACGCCCTTCACACGGCGTGCGCGTTCCTCGAGAGCGGCAGAGCGAAGACGGTGCTCGTCGTCGGAGCGGAGAAAATGACCGACGTCTCCGTCGATGCCATCGCCGCGGGGCTGATGGTTGCAGCGGACAGCGAAGAAGATCGTCCATCGGGCCTCACGTTCCCCGGTATCTTCGGACTCATCGCCGCGCGCTACATGCACGAGCACGGCCTCACGCGGGAAGAGCTGAGCCTCGTCTCCGCCGTACATCACAGGAATGCGAAAGGGAATCTCTTCGCGCAGTTTCGAAACGTCATCACGCCGGAAGCGGTTTCCAAAAGCCCGCTCGTGGCCGATCCGCTCCGCCTCCTCGATTGCTCCCCCATCAGCGACGGCGGCGCCGCCTGCATCCTCTCGACCAATCACGAGAGCGAATTCCGTCTCGCCGCCTCGAGCATCGCCTCCGATGCCGTCAGCATCACGAAGCGTCCGTCCATCACGAGCTTCCCGGCGTCGAGGGATGCCTGTGGGAGAGCGCTGAAAGAAGCCGACATCACGCTCGACGATCTCTCGTGCCTCGAGACCCACGACTGCTTCTCCATCGCCGCTCTCATCAACCTGGAAGATCTGGGCTTTGCGAACCCGGGCGAGGGAATTTCGCTCTACAAGGATTTGTACGAAGGGAAGAAGACGCGCTTCGCCATCAACGCGAGCGGTGGACTCAAAGGCTGCGGACACCCCGTCGCCGCCACCGGCATCAAGCAGCTGAACGACCTCGCGAAGCAGTTGACAGAGCGCGAAGAGAGGTGGGGAATGGCGCATAATTTCGGCGGCGCGTGCGCGAGCTGTGGTATACATATCCTCGAACGCATGCATGACTGACACGTCGCCTTCCCTTCACCGTGCGCTCAAGCAGCGCGGGAGCAAGATGCAGCCCGGCACCGTCGTCTCCGTGACGACCCTCCTGCATCCGCCTGCAGCCTTTGGGAAATTCCCGCGGCGCATCGCCCTCATCGCGCTCGAAGACGGCTCCAACGTTCTCGCGCCTCTCACGGCCCCCTGTTCGATTGGTGACGCCGTTCTCCCCCGCATGAGACTTTCTCGAATCAATGGAGAGAAGCTCCGAATGTATGACGTCGCATTCGAACCTGCATCGCAAGACAAGCAACAACACAACGAGACAACGAAACAACGTCTGCCCGTTTCGAAGGAAGTGCCGAACTTCCCTGGATACATTCTTGCACTGACTGGCCCCTCGGGCGTGGGAAAATCCACCATCAGCCGCCTCCTCGTTCAGATGTGTTCCAGCTACCTCGAGAACGTGCCGATCCACACGACGCGCAGGAAGAAAGCGGGAGACGACGGCGAGTATCGCTACATTGCCAAGAAAACCTTCGCTGAACTCCAGAGCCGAGGCGAGATCATCGCGAGCACGCAGATCCCTTCCTCATCCGAAGACCGTCTGTACGGCTACCGCGCGCAGGACATCGAGCGCATTTGGAAGGCGGGGAAAATTCCCGTCGTCATCACCGAGATGCACTTGCTCCAAGGCCTCGCCGAACAGTACGGCCGCCGCTCCATCCTCTCCTGCGGCCTCCTCCCGCCCGGCAACAGCAAGCGGGCGATGCTGAGTCATTTATTGCACAGACTCCGAACAAGAGGCCGCGACACCGAAGAGCACATCGCCGACCGCCTGAAGAATGCGGAGAAGGACCTCGACTTCTTTTCCGAGCGCAAAGACCTCTTCGATCACATCATGGTGAATGAAGACGTGGACGCCGTCGTGGAGCTTCTGAAGCAGAAGGTGCCGGGATTGAGGGGGGCGTGACACTGAAGATTCATGCCGTGAGCCGATATGCAAAAACTCTTCGATCAATGGAACAGCATGAAAAAGAAGCTCGACGCCCAGGAAGACAAGCGGACGGTATTTTTTCATGAACGAGAAGTGTGGTGGTGCTCAATTGGGATCAATGTGGGAGTGGAGAGTGACGGGAAGAACGATCACTTTGAGCGCCCCGTTCTCATTGTGAAAAAATTCAACGGATACATGCTGTGGGTTATCCCACTCACATCGAAGAAACGATTCGGCAAGCACTATCATCGGATTGCTCATGATCGGGGAGTTTCATTCGCTTGCTTGTCGCAACTCCGAACGATCAGCAGTAAACGGCTCCTTCGAAAAATCGGCATGATCTCCACCAAAGAATTCACTTCCGTTCGTGCATGCATCGCCTCGTATATAAAATCGGACCCCGCGTGAGCGGAGTCCTCGGAGGCCGAAGCCACTAATGAGACAATTCTATGCAAGCTTTTAGTGCATGTCAATCAGGAACCCGCAAAAAACTCGTCCAGAAGAATGGGAGAAAGACCTCGACTTCTTTTCCGAGCGAAAGGATCTCTTCGATCACATCATGGTGAATGAAGATTTGGACGCCGTCGTGGAGCTTCTGAAGCAGAAGGTGCCGGGGTTAAAGAGTGCTTAAGGAAGGCAAAAAGCCTTTGTTGACTCTAAAGAATTTATAGATTAATATATCAATATGAAACTAGACCAAATAGCCTCGTCAGAGACAACTTTATTGCGACGTAAAAAAGAACAACTGGAAGGCAAACGAGATGATCCTCGGCGTGTTCGTAAAGGCAAGACGCTGGCTCCCGACGAAGAGACTTTGCTGCGAGCAATTGAAGAGGAATTGGGTCAACGATTGGAGCGGGAGCGCTTAACCGCACGGCATGAAGTTGGTAATGTGCTGAACCCACAAGTTGCGATATCAAATGATTCAGAGACAACTGATGATCCAACTGTTCCAACCAGATCCGTAGAATCCTCGGAAAGACTGAGAGAAAAGGCTCTCTACCCGCTCATGGTAGCAAATTTGATGATGGATGATCATACTGAAAGAATCAGTCTTCAAAAATTGCGCGACGATACCAAGACTCAGCTCATGAATGATCGATTGAGAATTGCTCCGATCATGGATGTTCTGGACCCAGCAATAGCAATACGATGCGAGACCATCAATCAGATCTATCAAGGAATAAGGGTAACAACAACGGAAAATGGAGAGAGTGTGCGAATGGGCGTAGGGATAACACGGGCAACACTGCATGATCTTACTAAGGAAATCAGTGAGTCAATCGCAATGGAAATTGGAACGGTAATGCCGAGTTTGTCTCCAGAAGAATTTCTCACGGCGCTTATTGCCATAAGCATTCGATGCATGGAGAAAATCATTGACATCATTGAACCTGGTACTATTGATCCAAGAATTTTTTCGGTAGTATTTTTGACATCGATGTTGCGCCATGCATTTGGCAAACTTCCAATTCCCCCCGCAGAGAAACAAGCAGCGTTTCGCCGTCTTTTGCAAACGCAAAATCAAAATTGGGAAATGCGGCGGCCCAAGCACGCGAAAGACCCGCTCAATGATGGAGAAATGCATCAATTTGGGCAATCGTCATCGCATTATGGCAATGCAATTGGCGCTGTACGTGATACTTTCAACAATTTTGAACAAGAATGCGCAAACGTAGAGATTGCACATGGAATACTTTCAAGATTTCCCCATGGGTATCTGCCGTCAATTCGAGCCAAAAGAAATCTGCCTCATCTCATTGGTACTTATGGTTGGAAGGATAGTGACAATGGAGTCCGCTTCTCTGAGACGAAAGAACGTACTTTGTCGCTTATAAGATCAGATAACGGAAATGGTATCACTGCATCCCCAGATGATGTTCAAATGACAGGCAATAAAAATTGGATTCCGCCTCTCTCCTTTCCATCTCCAATTCTGGAGAAAACAATTGCGATCAAGGAGAATTTGCCGCGACTTGCAGGTCGTATGCAGAGAATGCTCGAAATACTTTGTCCTCAATGGAAGGAGCAAGAGGAGTTGCTTCGTTCATGCATATTCGTCGAATTTCAAGATTTCGTCCATATTCTGTATCCAGGTTCGACGACTAAACCACAATTGCCCGGCGCCGTTGATGAAGACTCGAACAACATTAGCGCGACATTTCTCATCGCGGGCATCAACGCAGCTGATAAAGATCAGTGGTCGGCAATGAGTGTACCTTCTTTACGGACACTGGAGTCTCGGCTGCTGCACTCGAATGATGTTGAGGGAATATATCTTTCGCGAGAACGACAAACAGATGCGGTGGATGGCGATGGTAGCGATCACGCACAAGAAGGAACACCTGGGGGAAGGAGAACATCAATGCCTCGACTTGCCTGTCTTCACAAAGTACTGCTGCAGCAGCGTGAAAGCGCAGAATTCGCGTGGGACACGGATGGAGCAGATACAACTGATACGCAGCAACGCGATTATTCTACCATTCATCACGGGCACCACATCGTGGTGACTCTGCCTCAGCTTTCCCTGCAATTCATTCTCAACGATGACTCGTACATGGCAGCGTTCTTCACGCGACAACCAAGAGGAACTGACGAATACGTAGGAAGAGTGAATAGCAAGAATATGCGTACGATGTTCAATTGCAGGCGTCTCCACTGGGAAAGCGAAGAGCAATTCGAACGCGCGATACGCACCCTTATCGAAGAACAGAGAAGTACCCATAGAACAGGTGTGATTCGTTCAGAAGAATCTCTATTGGATGATCCTCAGGCAATTGCAGATTTCCGTACCGACATCGAAGGCGTTGCAGGAAAACTTGGCAAACAGCCATGGGAAGTAACCATGCCAGACATGAGAAAAATTCTGTCCGGTGAAATTGCCTGGCGATGGCTTGATACGGTGGAATGCGGAGACACTTACGTGCGCAGACTTGTGAATGAATTGCGTTCACGCCTTGAACAAATCCGAGTGGCATCCCAATCCGAACGACAACATCAGGCATGGGGATTGGTGCTGAAAAAATTGTATCCCACGGAAGAACGACGTATGTCTGTGGATAGCAATTCCAATCCTCAAAGGTAAAGTTGATCTCCTACCTCCCCAGACATTCCCTCGCGATTTCTTCCGCGACGGTTCCGCCGAAATTCTTCTCGAAGGTCGCCGCGGATTTCGAGAGAAGCTAGGCTGAATTTCAACGCAGAAGCAACAATGACCGCAAGGAGATGGGGATGATCCGAGCATCGGGAATTTCAATGGTATCATCGAGGGTCACAAGAATGCCGAACGGAGCGTTGTACACGGTCTTCTCGAGAAAGGCCCGCAGCCCCAAGGTGTCTCTGTGGGGATCGATGCGTTGCCGATACTTCACTTCGACGGGAATGCGATGCGCGCCGACGGTGAGGATAAAGTCGATTTCCGGCTCAATGTCTCGTTCGGGGAAATGGTTGATACTCATGTTGGGCAAACCCGCGAGAAAATACCCCACGACGCTCTCTGCAATATGTCCCGCGAGATCGCTCAGATGACTCAGGCGTTGCAATGCGACGGGATCGAGGGGAACCACTTCGCGCAGCCAGCTGGCTCGGAGCCCGTGATCGCAGATGCAGAGTTTATAATTCCCCTTTTTCTTCTTCAGTCGAAGCTCCAAGGGTTCGATGAGCTTCAAGAGAAGAGCGGAATCCAGGAATTTCAGATAATTCCGGATTTTGTCCCAGCTCACACTTGCTCGAAGCGCGCTGCGCACCTCCTGAACGAATACGGCCTGCCCGGGCGATTGGCCGACGTATCGGGAGGCGAGCAGGAAAACCTCCTCGAGCAGCCCCTGGTTTCTCCGTTTGCCGCGCTCCCCGATCCGAAGATCGTGCTGAATGGCGCGCTTCACGACGTTCTCATTGAGTTGCTCGGCGATTTCCGGCCATGGTGTCTCTTCGCGAACATGAGCGATGGGATAGCCTCCTCTCGCCGAAAAAGCACTGAAGGCGCGGTCGCGGATTTCCCGATTCTTGAGTCCATACTGCTGCAACGATCGCCAGAAATCTGGAAGGAGTAAAGGATCAAGTCCATTATGGGGCAAGTGCGGCTCAATGGTTTCCCCGTAGCGAATGCCGGCGATTTCCCGCAGAAGCAACGTGCCGAGATCCACTTGTGCAATGCGACCTGCCAAGCTGTCCTTTCCAGCGGTCATTCGTAGCGCCGAACTGCCGGTAACCAGAACTTTTACGCGATGAGTATCGACAAGAGATTTAAGCTGAATCGCCCAATCGGCGATGTTCTGTATTTCATCGAAGAACAGGAAAGCTGGCTGTCCGTCTGTGGCGGCCTGATTGAATGTTCGCTTCAACACGCGACTTTCAAACCAACGACCAATGGACAGTATGGGATCTGCCAATTCTCTCAACGAGGGAAGGTCGTCGAATTGCACACGAAGTATGCGCGAAGGATCGATGCCTCTGTCCTTGATGTAGTGTTCGATGAGCTGCATTTGAAGGGTGGTTTTCCCCACCTGCCTCGGTCCGCGTATCACAACGATCGGCGCGAGGTCGGAATCGAGTTTCTTCTTCGTGATGGAAAACGCCCATCGATGAAAGGGCGGTTGCGGCTTGGCTGGCTTTCCTTCCCACCAAGGATTCATGCTTGGCAACAATCCAGAAACGGCAGGACTGAGCCGTTCGTGATCGAAAATATCGCGCATAGGTCAATTGTAGGGATATTGACGCATTTTGAAAGCAGCAAGCATCGTTTATCTCCCAGGACATTCCCTCGCGATTTCTTCCGCGACGGTTCCGCCGAAATTCTTCTCGAAGGTCGCCGCGAATTTTGCCGCGAGCGCGTCGGCCCTCCTGGCGTATGCATCACGATCGCTCCACTGACGTTCTGGATTCAGGAGCATCGGATCGATGCCCGGACAACTCTCCGGGACGAAGAGATGGAAGCGGCGGTCTTCACGGTACGGAACGCTCTCGAGCGCGCCCGTGAGAGCGGAGGTGACGAGCGAGCGCGTCAGAGAAATATCCATCCTCTTCCCGACTCCGTACGGGCCTCCCGCCCACCCAGTATTGACCAAATAGATATCGCTTCCATGCGCGGTGACGAACTTCTGGAAGAGATCGAGATAGTCGTGCGGTCTCCTGAGCATGAACGGCGCGCCGAAGAAGCGGGAGAAGTTCGGCTGCGGTTCGATCACGCCCGTCTCGGTTCCCGCGAGCTTGCTCGTGTAGCCCATGAGGAACCACAGCAGCGCCTGATGGAGCGTCAGTTTGCTGATGGGCGGAAGGACTCCTTCGGCATCGGCGGTGAGGAAGAGGATCGTTTGCGGATGGCTTCCGGTTGCGGAAGGAACGGTGTTCTCGAGGAACGAGAGCGGGTAGGCCGCGCGGGAGTTTTCTGTAAGACGATCGTCGTCCAAGTCGACGCTGCCATCGGGGTAGACCATCGTATTCTCGATGATGACGCCATTGGTGACATTCGAGCGTGATCCGAAGGCCGCTTCGTAAATCTGCGGCTCCTTCTCTGTGCTCAAGCGGATGAGCTTGGCGTAGCAGCCGTTCTCGATGTTCGCGATGCCGTCACTCGACCACAGATGCTCGTCATCGCCGATGAGCGAGAGATTCGCTGCGGTCGAAAGCGTCGTCTTGCCCGTCCCCGAGAGCCCGAGGAAGAGATGGGTCTCCCCGCAGTTGTCCGAGACCGCAGAGCAGTGGAGCGGAAGCACGCCGTGATCGGGCAAGAGATGATTCATCGCGGTGAAGAGCGTTTTCTTGACGGCGCCGAGGTACTTCGTCCCCAGCACGATCCCCATTCGCCGCTCCATGTCCATCGCGACGACACGAGGAACGATGGCTCCATGCTCGATACGGAGTTCTCCTTCGAAGTTTTCCGTGCGAAGAGGATCGTGCGGAAGCACGAGGAGCGTGAACGGTTGATCGGCGAAGACGCTCTTGGAACTGTCATGCTGAGCCCTGTCGAAGCATGGCCGAAACATCGTGTCGGCGAAGAGCGACGTCAGCGGACTGTCCGTCATCACTTTCAGCGGCAACGCGTACTGCTCCTGCGCCCCAACGCTGCGGTCGAGGACGTAGAGTTTCCGCTTGGCAGAGAGAATCTCCAGTGCTTGATCGAACAGACAATCGAACATCTCCGGCGTCATCGGATGCGCATTCGGAGATGTCCAGTCGACGGCTTCGACGCTCGGTCCGTGCTTCACGATGTACGTGTCTTTGGGGATGCGACCGGTGTCGGTTGAGGGGAACCATGCGGCGAGCGCTCCCGTTTTTGTGACAATCGCTTCACGGGCGTTCATCACATCGTCGATCATCGTCTGGCGCGACGGATTCGCGATGAGGCGGGTGTTCGACTCCAACCGACGCAGTGTGAGAGGTGACATCATCAAGAGGCGAAGGAGGATGCGCGCGAACATGCTTCGCGAATGTTGCGGACGAGTTGTTCCATGTTCGATTCGGGAACGGAGGAGAAGGCAATCCGGATGAGCGAGCCGAGCGCAATCACGCCGGTTCCGTACTCGTCGAGAAGGAGGCGACGGACGCGATCGACATCGATGCCGTCCGCGAGTTCCACACATAGGAAGTACCCGGAGTTACAGGGAAGGAGACGGAAGTTGGGAGACGATTCCTCGAGAAGACTCTTCAATTTCTTGTACCGTCTGCGCAAAAGATCGGCATGATGCGTTCGATCCCGCGCGGAGGAAGGGTCGCGAAGGGAAGCGAGCAAGAGCGACTGCGAGAGGTGACAGGCATTCGAGACCGTCGCGCGTACGGCGCCGGCGGTTTTGTCCTCGAGCACGCGAACGACGTCCTTCGTGAGGCCTTTCATGCCGTACGTGAGGAACCCGACTCGGAGCCCCCACGCGTAGTCTTCCTTCGAGCACCCATCGATCTTCACGGCGATGATCCGCTCGTGGAGATTCGCGAGCAGAGAGAACAATGACTCGGGATAGACGTCCTCGTCGTGCACGAGGCCGAAGTACGCGTCATCGAGGAGAACGATGACCGTGTTGCCTGCCTCGGCACTCTCACGGAGGATCATGACGATGTCGTCGGCCTCGAACCGAAGCGGAGAATACCCGGTCGGGTTGTTGGGGAAATTGAGGAGGAGGATCTGCTTTCCTGAATGGGATCGAAGATGCTCTCGCAATCCATCGAGGTTGAAGCCATCCTTCGCGAACAAGGGAAATGTCGAGAGTGTTGCGCCGTACGTCTGCTCATAGAGGAGGCCGTAATTGTCCCAGTGCGGCTCCGGCACGATGATGTCATCGCCTTCGTCGGTGAAGAGGTAGCCGGCGATGCTGAGGGAGTGCGTGAGACCGCCCGTCACAACAGGCAACGTGAAGCTCGACGCGAACAGCGATGGATTTTTCCGCACAAGCTCTGCGAACCATGCCGACCGGAGTGCTGCGAGACCGAAGCCAGGAGCGTACGGAAAGATCGATGCGGGCGGGAGCGCGATCGTGTTCGCGATCGAGGAGAGGTGGAGCGGCGCTCCGTCATCTCCCACCGCGATGCCGATTGTTGCGTTGATGGATTTCCCTTTCGCCTCCGCGGTTTGTCCGAGAATTCCCGCATGCGGAAAGTAGATCGATTTCCCTCGCTTCGAGAGAGCCGCAAGCAATGAAGGATGCTCCGCATTGAGGATATCGTTGAGTGTGGACGCGTACGGAGAAATCGGCATGCGTCCCGAGAGTACGCGATGGACTGTTCATGACCAAAATGCACGTGCGGCGAAGTCGGATGGGATGCAACATTGCTCAAGAAATAATGGAGAAGAACGGCGGGTTGAAGTGCCAAGTTCCACATGCAAGACGGTACAACACACTCATGGAAAAGAAGCCGATCAATTGACACCGAAGAGCGAAAATCTCTGGTACAGAAAGGCATTTCCTGGTATACTTCAGAGATTTTCCTGAACGCGCGTTCGGGAGATACAAACACGCACAATGTCATTGCACACGTTAATGTTTGGCTGGGAGTATCCGCCACGTCATTCCGGAGGACTGGGGATTGCGTGCCAAGGGCTCGTTCGAGGACTCTTGAAGCACGGCGTTCAGGTGACGCTCGTACTCCCCAATGCCCATGAAGGGAGCGACGACATCACGGTGATCTGCCCCACCGAGGAGCAGAAACTTCTCTCGCGCTTGAGTATCCGCAGCAAACTCCAGCCCTACGACACGTTCGCCGACTACAGCACTCGGGCCAAGACTGAGATCATCTCGCTCCCTCGCGATGCGCAGGAACTCTACGGCGAGAACCTCGGGGAAGCGGTGGAACAGTTCGCACAGCTCAGCGTCGAGATAACCACCAACGTGAACCCGGACGTGGTCCACTGCCACGATTGGATGACCTTTGAAGCGGGCATCCGCACCTCTCGACAGAAGCGAAAACCCCTCGTCGCGCACATTCACGCCACCGAGCTCGACCGCACGGACTTCCATCCCAATGAATGGATCGCGGCTCGGGAACGCGGCGGGCTTCTCGCCGCCGACAGAGTGATCGCCGTGAGCGGGTACACCAAGAACATGCTCATGCGGCACTATGGAATCCCCGGCGACAAGATCGCCGTCATCCACAACGGCCATGACCGCGAACATTTCCCCGTCCAGAGCGTGCTGCGAAATCCCTTCACGCAGGGAAAGAATCCGCTCATCCTCTTCCTGGGACGCCTCACGGTGCAGAAGAACCCGTGGCAATTCTTGGAAATGGCCAAGCGCGTCCACGACCTGCGACCCGATGTCCGCTTCGTGATGGCGGGCGACGGGCCGATGCTCGGAACGCTGATCGATCGGGCGTGCGAGCTCCATCTCCAGGACTGCGTGATCTTCACGGGCAAGGCGGGCAGGGAGGAAGTGCGGAGCCTCTTCGCTGCGGCGAGCTGCTTCGTGATGCCCTCGCTCTCGGAGCCCTTCGGCCTCGTGGCGCTCGAGGCGATCGAGCACGGCACGCCGGTGATTTTGAGCAAGCAATCGGGAGCCGCAGAAGTGATCCAGCACGCCTTCACGGTCGACGCCTGGGACGCGGAGAAAATGGCCGACTGCGTCCTCACGATCCTGCGCGAAGAGCCGCTCGCGCAGCAATTGCGCTCCGAAGCCCCCCATGTCCTCCGACGCCTCACGTGGCAAAACCAGGCCGGCAATGTCCGGTCGATTTACCAGAACCTCATCACGAGTTGATCCGTAATTCGTCATTCGTCATTCGTAACTCGCAATTCGCAACTCGCAACTCGCAACTTCCCATCACTCCCATGACTCCCTCGATCACCTTCTACTTCCAAGTTCACCAACCGTACCGTCTGCGCGACCTGCGCATCACGGAGATTGGAAAAGGCGAGGCGAAGTACTTCGATGCGCAGAAGAACCGCGGCGTCTTCCGCAAAGTCGCCGAAAAATGTTACCTGCCGGCCAATCGCCTGATGCTCGATCTCCTGGAGCGCTATTCGAATTTCCGCATCGCGTATTCGCTCTCGGGGGTGTTCCTGGAGCAGTGCGAGGAGTACGGGCAGGACGTGCTCGAGAGTTTCCGCGCGCTTGCGAAAACGGGCCGGGTCGAGTTCCTCGGCGAGACGTACTACCACTCGCTCTCATGCCTCAAATCACTCCCGGAATTCTGTCGACAGGTGCGCATGCATTGTCGTGCGATTGAGCGTAAATTCGGGCAGCGTCCGACGGTCTTCCGCAATACGGAGCTGATCTACAACAATGAGCTCGCGCTCATCGCTCGCGTGCTCGGCTTCCGCGGCATCCTCGCCGAAGGCACCGACCGGTTGCTCGGGAACCGCAGCGCCAACGAACCGTTCACGCCTCCCGATTTCCCACTGCGCCCCGAGCAGGAGCAGATCATCAACCGTGAGCGCTGGATGCCGCCTTCCGACCAGATCCACATTCTCCTCAAGAATTACCGACTCTCCGATGACGTCGCGTTCCGTTTCTCAGACCGGTCGTGGGTGGGCTATCCGCTCCATGCCGACACGTTCACGGATTGGCTCATGGCAACCGGGGGCCACAGCATCAACCTCTTCATGGACTACGAGACCTTCGGCGAGCACCAGTGGGAAGACACGGGAATCTTCGAATTCTTGCGCGCGTTGCCGCGGATCTGGGACGAGCGCGGGATTGCGACGACAACTCCCTCGGAGGTGATCGCGCGATGGCAGGGCGCCTCGCAGACGTACGACGCGCACGACTTCATCTCCTGGGCGGATACCGAGCGCGATCTCTCCGCGTGGCAGGGCAATCGCATCCAGCGCTCCGCACTCGATGCGCTCTACGGTCTCGAGGATCTGGTGGAACGAAGTCACAGCGAAGAACTCGCGAAGATGTGGGGAAGATTGCAGACCTCGGATCACTTCTACTACATGTGCACCAAGTACTGGAACGACGGCGACGTGCACAAGTACTTCAGCCCCTATGATTCCCCGTACGAAGCGTACCGGAGGTACAGCCATGCACTGTGCGATTTGCGGGAGCGACTCAACGAAACAATAAAGATACAAGATACAAGAAACAAAGAAGAATCACAGAGTGCCAATGGCTACTCCCTCAACAGCTTCTTCAAAAAAATGTTTGGATCTTGTTTCTTGCACCTTGGATCTTCCCGTTAGATATGCCTCGCTCCCTCGTCTTCGGCAACAGCCACATGCTCGCGACGTTCGACGAGACGCTCCAGATGCGCGACCTGTACTACCCGTACGTGGGTATGGAAGACCAGACGACGTACGGGCACATGCACCGCATCGGTGTGCTCGTGGAGGGGCGGGGATTCTCGTGGCTCGGCGACGGCAGCTGGCGCGTGACGCCGAGCTACACCCCGGAGACGCTCGTGGGAAATTCGACCCTCAGGAATGACCGGTTGGGACTCGTGATCACCGCGTTCGATTACGTCCACCCCGTCCACAATATTCTGCTTCGTCACTTCCGCATGCGGTCGACGGACGGCGCCAGGCACGTGCGCATGTTCTTCAACCACAACTTCTACATCTACGGCGACAAGCAGAAAGACACGGCCTTCTACGAACCGTACACGAACTGCATCATTCACTACCGCCAGTCGCGCTACTTCCTCGTCGGCGGGACGACGGACCGGCCCACCGAGTGCGTCACGGGCGTGGATGGCGGACGCTACGAGTCTGTGCTGCGGAGCATGCAACATCTCAAGACATGCGGCATCTCCTCGTTCAACGTGGGCAAGGCCGATTACCGCGGTCTCGAGGGGACGTGGAAGGATGCGGAAGACGGCGAGCTGAACAGAAACCCCATCGAGCAGGGATCGGTTGATTCGACGGTCGGCATCCACTGCGCGGTGGGGGCGGACAAGGAAACGGAAGTGGTCCTGTGGCTGTGTCTCGGGAAGACGCTGAATGACGTCCTGCGCCTGCAGCAGATCGTGCTCGACGACACTCCCGAGCGCTTGCTGCGCCACTGCCACAACTACTGGAAGAGCTGGGTGAACAAGACCCAGTGGAACTTCGGCTCGCTCTCGCCGCAGCTGATCGAACTCTTCAAGCGGAGCTTGCTCCTCATCCGCACGCACATCGACAAGAATGGCGGCGTGATCGCGGCGGCGGACAGCGACATCATGGCCTTCAACCGCGACACGTACACGTACGTGTGGCCGCGAGACGGCGCGTTCGTCTCCCTCGCACTCGACCAGGCCGGCTACCAGGAAGTGACGCGCGAGTTCTTCCGCTTCTGCTGCCGCATCCAATCGCCGGACGGCTACCTGCTGCATAAATACAATCCCGATGGCTCGCTCGGTTCCTCGTGGCACCCGTGGTTCCGCAGCGGCGAAGCACAGCTCCCGATTCAGGAGGATGAGACGGCACTCGTGATCCACGCGCTGTGGAAGCACTTCCAGAGCACCAACGACTTTGAATTCTTACAGGAGATGTACGAGAACTTCGTGCGGAAGGGATCGAACTTCCTCTGCGATTTCCGTGAGGAGAAGACGGGTCTGCCGCTCCCCAGCTACGATCCGTGGGAGGAGCACCGCGGCATCTTCACCTACACCACGGCGGCGACCATCGCCGGCCTCCACGCATCGGCCCGCATCTGTCACATTCTCGGCCATCATCAGCACTCCGAGATCTACGAAGCCGCGGCCGATCAAATGCGCCAGGCGCTCCTCTTCCACCTCTTCGATGAAGGAACTCAGCGCTTCCTCAAGAAGATCAAGCGCAAGGACGGCCAGACGACCGAGCGGGATCTGACCCCCGATGCGAGCATCGCGATGATCTGGATTCTCGGCGTCCTCCCCGTCGATGACCCGCGCGTTCTCTCCACCATGCGCCAACTGACCGAGCAGCTGAGCCTCAAAACAGGGATCAAAGGCTTCGCGCGCTACCCGGGCGACCACTACCAGGAAGTCGTTCCGATCGGCGGCGATATCCCCGGAAACCCCTGGATCATCACCACCCTCTGGTTCGCGCAGTGGCAGATCGCGACGGCGAAAATCTCGGGCGATCTGGCGGGTGCCAAGGGCATCCTCGAGTGGGTGCTTCGCTGCGCCTCCCCCAGCGGCATCCTCCCCGAGCAGATGCACCCCCTCACCGGCGCCCCCCTCTCGGTGGCCCCCCTCACCTGGAGCCATTCAACGTTCGTGGAGACGGTGATCCAGTACTTGAACAAAGAGCGCAGCCTCCTGGGGCAGGAAATCTACGCGAAGATGGGGGGCGGGTGAACGGTTTTCCTCTCCTCAAAAATCTCTGAGGTATACTCCCGTCATGCCCCGCCTCCGCCCCGTCCTCCTCTCCCTCACGCTCCTCTTCCTCGTGATCGAATGGAGCGTGGGCGTGCGCGCAACAGCAACCGGAAGCGGAACAGAGACAAACAAGATGATGACCAACACGGGCGCACTGCTCCTCCAGTGGCAATCGCGCGTCGCGCGGACGAAGGATTTCTGGAACCGGGTGCTGGATGCGCAGGCGAGAGAGCAGCGCAAGAGGGGCGCCGTCGCGCGGTACGACAAGAAGCGCGCGGAGTTCCGCGCGCAGTGCAGGGACGAGATCCGTCGCGCAAACAGGGACACGAAGTTCCCGACGATCCAGCGGTGCTTCCGCGGGGAGATCACGCAAGAGAGAGCGCTGCTCCTGGCCCAAACGGGGTATCTCCATGATGCTCCAGGCATTCCCTCGGACGTGCGGCAGGCGCTCGGGAAGAAGATCGGCGCCCTCACGGATGCGCTCGGCACCGTCGTGAGCGCGGTGGACGCCGGCGTGTACACGGGGAGGGATGATCTGCTGGAAGCCCGCAATAATCTGCGCGATCGCTACCGGAACATCGTCTGGGAAGGATGGACGCAGCTGCGCATCGAGCGGCTCATCACGTGGGTCGATTACCTGCTCCTCGAAGCGCGCGACCAAGCCGCGGCCGCCGGCGATCCTTCTCCATGGAACACGGCGACGCAGTGTCTGCTCAGCGCGGAGACCTCGCTCTACGACGTGCGAGCGCGCGTGATCGCCGGCACGGGCGGCTCCTTCCCCTCCCTCGCCCCATCCCTCCACACCTGCGCATCGCTGATGAAGTTCGCCGCAATGCCGATGACCGCCTCCGGAGCGATGATGAGCAGCTCGAGCTCACAATGAAACACCCATCCTTTCTCATGTCCCTCCCTTACCGCCTCGAACGCACCCGCAACCGCCATTCCAACGCGGTGTACAGAGACGAGACGATTGTGATCCGCCTCGCGCGCAATCTCTCCCTGCGCGAAGAGCAGCGGCATATCGAGAATCTCCTCAAGCGCATGGAGAAATTCGTGATACGAGAAGAACGCAGAACGCGCATCGATCCCTTCCGACCGCTCCTCGAAGGAGCGTCTGAGCTCACGATCGCCGTCCCCGGCGGCGGATCGTACCGCTTTACGCTGGAAGCCGGAGACCGGACGCGGGCGAGGCGAACGACTGAGGGATGGGCGGTCACTCTCGGACCGGGCATCCGCCGCGCTCGCTTCCACCGCTTCCTGTGGAGGCTCCTCTCGGAACTCGAACTGCCTCGCATTCGCTCTCTCGTGCACGCGATCAATACCCAGACGCTGCGCGTGCGCGTGCGCGGAGTGAAGCTCCACAGCGCGACGACGCTGTGGGGAAGCTGCTCGCACATCGGCAGCATCGCGCTCAATGCCGTCCTGCTCTTCCTGCCCCAAGACATGCTCGAGTACGTGATCGTCCATGAGCTCGCGCACCGCATTCACGGCAACCATGCCCGTGCATTCTGGCGCGAAGTGGAACGGGCATGTCCCGAGTACGATCGTATTCGCCGCGCGATGAGACATTTCTCCATCTGCTCGTTGTGAGCAAGGCGAAGAGATGCTACCATGCGCCAATGAAGAATCTCCCTCCCAAGAAAGGAAAGAACGATGACAGCGGCCCCGGCGATGAGTCGAGCTCCCCATCCGACATTCGCCCGCAGGACACGAACAACCTCGGCGAGCTGGGGCAGAGAATCGGCGAAGGACACCCGCCGGAGGAGGATCAAATTTTATGAACGTTGCTCGTTGCTTGACCATGTTCCGTTGCTCGATAAAGTATTGCAACGAGCAACAAGTGAACGAGCATGGTTCAAGCAACGTTCGAGAACGGCGCCCCCATCCCCCGGCACATTTCTCCGAACAGAAACACCGGAAATCCGACGATACTCGTCCAATCACCCTCGATCTTCGCGATCATCAACTGTCCCAGACCATCGATTTGAAATCCGCCGGAGCGATCTCTCCATTGATCGGTGCCGATCCACCACTCGATCTCTCGATCACTCAACGTCTTGAACGTGACGAAACTGCTCGAGGCGTCGCTCGCCTCTCGACCGTCCGGAGCGACCAGACAGAGTCCGGAATGGACGACGGACGTCTTGCCGCTCTGCAGCTGCAACATGCGGCGAGCATCACGTTCATCTCGGGGTTTCTTGAGGATCGTTCCTTCGCAGCCGACGACGAGCGTGTCGCAGCCGATGACCCAGGATTCCGGATGCTTCCCCGCGACGTCGCGTGCTTTGAGTTCCGCGAGCGCCTGGGCACGACGACGAGGATGGACTTCGCCGCAGGATTCCTCGGCTACATCGCTCGGCACCACATCGAACAAAACACCGAGTCCGTGAAGCAATGACTTTCGCTGTGGACTGGCCGAGGCGAGGATCAAATGGGACATAGGTGTATGATATATAGCAGCTATGACAACTGTCTCTGCCACACTTTCTCAAAAGACGATCCACTATATGGATGAATTGGTCGATGACGGTATTGCGAAGAGCAGGGCTGATGTGATTCGCAAGGCAGTCGAAAGATATGTCGAAGAACATGCTATCCAAGCCGTCCTTCGCGCTGAAAAAGAACCGACATTGGAAGGTGATTTGGACGAATTGGTTCGAAAAATACGGTGACGATAGATTCTCAGAGAAGTCCCACCGCCTTTCGCACTCGCTCCATTGTCTTCCCCGCATAGGCGGAGGCGCGCTTGGCGCCGTCGCGGACGACTTCTTCGACGAAAGTCGGATTGTTCTCGAACTCGCTGCGCTTCCTGCGCATCGCTCCGAACACATCCATGTACGTGCCGAAGAGCTTCTTCTTCGCATCGCCGTAGCTGATTCCGTTTCGATATTCCTCCGCGAGCGCCTTCTGCTCTGCAACGGAGAGGAAGAGCTTGTGGAGCTGATAGACGATGCACGTCCCAGGATCCTTGGAATCCGTCGCCCCTTTCGAATCGGTTTTGATGCCCATGATCGCCTTCTTGATCGCGCTCTCGTCTCCGAAGATGGGGATCGTGTTGCCGTAGCTCTTGCTCATCTTCTGCCCGTCTATGCCCGGCACCACCGCAACGTCTTCGCGGATGAGCGCCTCGGGGACCGTGAGTGTATCACCATAGGCATTATTGAATTTGATCGCGATGTCCCTCGTCATCTCCAGGTGCTGCTTCTGATCTTTTCCCACCGGCACCACGTTCGCATCGTAGAGGAGGATGTCTGCGGCCATCAGCACCGGATACGTGAAGAGCCCCGCCGAAGCCGCAATCCCCTTCTCCACTTTCTCCTTGTAACTCACCGCTCGCTCGAGGAGCCCCATGGGAGTGACCGTCGAGAGGATCCACGCAAGTTCCGCATGCGCGGGAACGTCCGATTGGTAGCAAAGTATCGTCTTCTGTGGATCGAATCCTGCAGCCAGGTAATCGACGAGAGCGTCGCAACGGTATTGGCGGAGGAGAGATGGATCTTGAACGCTCGTGAGGGCGTGGAGATCAACAATGAAAAACAGGCTCTCATCGGCTTTCGCGCTCAATTCCAAATTGGGTTTCATCGACCCGAAGTAGTTGCCGAGATGCAGAGCCCCCGAGGGCTGCATTCCGGAGAGAACTCTCATGCGATGGAGTGTACAACGGACAGTGGACAGTGGACAGAGATCTATCGAAGCAGCGGCAAATCCCCCGCAAATTTGGTGACGGCCGCGTCCTCGCCGATCACGCCGATGCCGATGATCGTGAGATCCGCGAGCTTCTTGCCCTGCACTCTGCGGATGTACTCGTCGTACTTGTTGGTGGATTGCGCCTCTCTGGTGAAGATCATCGTCTTCAAGCCGTTGGTCTGTGCTCTCTTGAGCAATTCAGGGAAGTCCTTGTGTCCTTTGCGCAAAATTGGAATCCCGATCTTCGTGATGGAGATGAAGGTGCAATCCGCCCCCTGGATTTCCGCTCCGTACACGTCGCCCGCCTCGCGGAAGATACCGGTCGCAATGCATGCGGCCGCATTCGCGAGGTAGCCTGGACCCAACTGTTCATCGAGGACGATTGCGGCTTCCATAGAGGCACAGTGTAATTGAAAATTGAATGAAAAATTGAAAATTATGGCAGCAGCGCAGAACGTGAAATTTCTTCCATCATTTTCAATTCTCAATTTTCAATTCTCAATTTCCCCAGCATCTCCTCGAACACTTTCGGCCTCGGCGCTTCGATCCGAAGCATTTCCTTCGTGACTGGATGTTGGAATGAGACGGCGGATGCGTGGAGGAAGAAGCGACGGCAGTGGAATGCGCGCGTGAAGAGCGTGTTGAATTTCTCCTGGCCGTAGACCGCATCGAGCGCGAGAGGATGGCCGATCATGCGCAAGTGCCGCCGGATCTGGTGGTGGCGACCGGTGGAGGTTTCCGCTTCGACCAAACTGGCATCCGCGAAGCGCTCGAGAACGCGATACATCGTCTTCGCTTCCACTGTCACTTTCGCTGTGCGCGCCGGGAGTGGGAAGGAGATGAGCCCCTGATCGCGGTCGATGCGGTGCGCAACGATCGCCTGGTACGTCTTCGACCACTGCGCAAACTTTGTATCCAGGAAAATCTTGAGCACCGAGCGATTCCTCGCGAAGAGCACTACTCCCGATGTCTCGAAGTCCAAACGACTGATCGGGTGCAATCCTGGGAATTCTTTCCGGAGAAAATCGAGGAGCGGCAACCGGTCCACTCTCCCCTTCCCTTTCACGACGAGTTCGCCGCTCAGCTTCAGCACCGCGAGGAACGAATCATCGCGAAACAGGATGCGCTTGGGATCGATGGACATAGCCAGACTGTACCGTGCATGAGCCAGGGAAACTATTTTCCATCTTCTCAATCACCATGTGGATCAGATGGATCAGAAGAAACACCACGCATGCCGAGTTCCTGGTTCTCAGGCGCAGAAACAGGTGATGGTTTTGCAGGAACATCATCCTCTTCTGAATCTGGCCACAAATCGCGTCCCAGAAAATAACGCACATCAGCGGAAGCTTGATATTTTTCCAAAGGATCGACTTTGTTGTTGCCACCAATGCGATCACGTCTCAAACGTTGATCGGTGCCAGATTCGAATGGTGACGGACCAGATTCTTCGGTGCATGCATAGGGGGATAATGAATCACATCCATGGATGAGAGTCAACAACTTGTCATGATAATGCCCTCTGTGAAGCAAAATATGAGCATTAATATTTCAAAAGATTCGTGATATAATAGCAAACGACACCCAATCTCATGGAAACCCAACCGTTTCGCATCCTCCTCTACAACGTCGGGTACTGCACGGAATTGGACGGGTCGCTCTGGGGCTATATCCTCCACTTCTACCGGTACTTCTACACGCCGCGCAGGATTCTGAGGGAAGTGATGAGAGGACTCAACCGACTCGTGGAGCGCGTGCGGCCGGACCTGTGCTGCTTCGCGGAGATTCACAAGGGCCGACGATCGGCGCCGCATCTGCGCTCGTATACGTTCCATGCGATCGATAATAAGTACGGCCGCAGGAGTTGGCTTCGGCGTCTCCCGTTTTTCCGCAATAACTGCAACGGCATTTTCTCGCAGCGGCCCGTTTCGTACCGCAAATCGTACTTCAGGAACGGCACGAAGAAGCTGATGTATGAGGTCAAACTCGAAAACGGCGCTTGTTTGCTCTTCGCGCACTTCTCACTGCGCGCGGCGACCCGTCGCAGACAATTCGTGGAACTGAAGGAAATCGTCGCGAAACACGACGACGTGATCCTCTGCGGCGATTTCAATACCTTCTCCCATCCCGAGGAACTGCAGAAATTTGCGCGGGGGTCCGGACTCAAGATCATCAATCCTCAAGCCGAAGCGACGTACCCGGCCATCCATCCCACCAAGGACATTGATCTCTTCCTCTGCTCCAGACACATTCACCTTCGAGCGTTCCACGTGCTGCACGAGGTGAAGCTCTCGGATCACTTGCCGGTGCTGTTGGAGATGGAGCTGTAAGAAGTGCGAATTGCGCCTGCCCTCGAAGCCCCAACGGCGAAGTGGCATTGGCGAGTTGCGAATGGGCTGAATCTGGATTTCTCGCAATTCGCCTACCCGAACGCCCAGGGCGGGCGGGCAATTCGCCCTTCGCAATTCGTCATTGAAGGGGGATTTTGATCTACCGGCAGGGATGCTTCTGTGCTATACTTTCCCGATGTCCAAGAAGAAGGAACTTTCCGGGAAAAGTGCTCTGGACCCCGCCGGGGGGCGTTGCAGGCGTATGCTCGTCGTGGAAGATGAAGATGCGATGGCGAGGGTGCTCGTGAACAAGTTCGAGCACAACGGCTTTTTGGCCGAGCGTTGCTGCAACGGCAAAGACGCGATCGACAGGTTGAAGAGGGAAACATTCGACATCATCCTGCTCGATTTGCTCATGCCGGGCGTGGACGGCTTCACAGTTCTCAGCAAAATGGCCGAAACGCTCAACATTCGAACGCCGGTGATCGTCCTCACGAACCTGGGGCAAGAAGAGATCATGGTGAAAGCCAAAAAGCTCGGCGCACGGGACTGTTTCATGAAATCGAGCATTTCGCTCAATGAATTGGTTGGAAAAGTGGAAGCGGTCATCGGGAAGACCGCGTGAGGACTGTTCAGAGGGATATCTGTGTTGCATTTCAAGATGGAAACTAAGGCCGAGGTGTTGCGGCGGTCTCCTCCTGCCATACTGAGACGCAAGGGGTATTCTCGCACGCTATGGATCTCGCCGTCCGCCGCAGACTCATCATCCTGAGTTCACTCCTGGTTTGCCTCACGCTCGCCGATTGCGCGAGCAAATTCGGGTCGGGGGCGAGCACAAAGCAAGGTTCGACCGCATCGGTGACGGTGCGCGAGGAATCCGGAACGACGGTCTATTACGAGGAAGAAACAGCGAGTTCGGCATCATCCGCGATGTCCGTAAGGGCATCCTCCGCATCCGCCCGACCTATCATCTTCGATCTCCCGATCGAGCGGACATCGTCGAGCGCCTCCTCTGTAGCGACCATGAAAGAAACCAAGGAAACGCTGAGAGTGTCGCAACGGGCGGACAAAAGTACCGTGCAAGCGGGAGGCATGCTCGGGATCGACATTCTACTGAGCAACGACGGCAAGGCTCCCCTCTCGAACATCAAAGTGGAAGATACGATGCCCCTCGGGAAACTGAAGCTCACGGATGCGGGTGGAGGGACCGTCAACGGCAACAGGATCACCTGGACAATCGGGAACCTGCAATCGCAGCAGGTCCGCGTCCTCCACGTCGAGGGTCGTGCGAATCGAGACGTGACGGCCGGCGACAGCATCCTCAACGTCGTCGCGGTCCGCGGCGGCGACCTCCGCCTCCCCACGACTTCCACAGCAGAAGTGCGCATCGTCCAGAAGATGCCCCAGACGGGCAGGAGTGGCTTCACCGACCCGATCGTGGAGGAGAATGTGCATCGCATCGCGAAATGAGAACACAGGAAAACAATCAGGCTTTCCTCGACATGCACCGAGAATGCGGATTGCAAATCGAGACACTGCGCGGGGGTACTCTGAAAGCGAACGTGGCAAAGGTACCATGACCTGGTCTTTCACAGCATCAGCCACTTCCTCGCAGACGGCTACAATGGCACGACCCCCGATGAATGGCCGCCGCTGAAACCAGAATGCTTTACCATTGTGGACGACACGGTGGAATTCAGCGATGAACTGATGAAACGCGTGCGCGAAATCCTCACAGCGATGAAGGCAGGAGGTGAATGAGAAGACATCGGTCCGTGGGTCGGATGCGCAGCGGTCTTCCTCTTCAAACCGATCTTCAAGCGGTGCATACGATACGCAGAGCGTTGCCTGTTTCCGCACGCGCAGCATAGCGAGAATCTCCCGGCTGGCTGACGCCTTCATCGTGATCACCTGGGCATTCCTCGGTAGGATAGCGCCATGCCTCCCCCCGACCGCGACTTCTCTCTCCGCGCATGGTTCCTGCTGGCCATCGCTCTCACGGGGATCGCGCTGCTCGTGTACGGCGTGAGTCTCCGGAATTCCTTCGTCGACTTCGACGACGGTGTGCTGATCTTCAAAAATCCCATCGTGCAGGGACCGACTCCGACCAATGTCGCGAAAGCATTTACCTCCTATGATCCGGAGCTCTACATTCCCCTCACGTTCGTCTCGTACCAATTCGACTATCTGATCGCGGGACTGCATCCCTTCCTCTACCACGCGCATAATCTGGCACTGCACATCGCCAATGCCCTGCTCGTCTTCTGGCTCGCGCTCCTCCTCGTTCGCAGGAAGGACTTGGCCATCCTCTGCGCGCTCCTCTTCCTCGTGCATCCGCTGAATACGGAAGCCGTTGCGTGGGCGGCGGCACGCAAAGATCTGCAATCGGCGTTTTTCTTCTTGTTCGCGCTCGCGACGTACATCGTCTTTCTGCGATCCGAAAAACGCTTGTGGCACTGGCTGAGCATCGCGACATTCCTCCTTGCGCTGCTCTCGAAAGTGACCGTCATTCTGCTCCCGTTCCTGCTCCTGGCTCTGGATGAATTCGAAGGGCGTCCGTGGAGATGGAAACTCGTCTGGGAAAAAGCACTCTACTTCCTCCTGAGTCTTCTCTTCGGAATCATCGCGTACGGCGGCAAAACCGCGGCGATCGGGAATGCAACGATCCTCGACTACATACTGCTCGGAGGAAAAAGCGTCCTCTTCACGCTCGAGAAATTCCTCCTCCCGATGCACCTCTCCGTCCTCTACCCCTACACCGCGCCGATCACGCTCGCTTCACCTCACCTGCTCTTCTCGCTCTTCGTCATGATTGCGCTCCTCGTGATCGTAATCGTTTCGCGCCGATGGACACGTGCGATGTTCCTCTGCGCCTGCATCTTCTTCCTCACGATTGCCCCCACCTTCGGCAACGTGAACAGGGGCGACGGCTTCCTCGATTTCTACTTCGCCTTCGACCGCTACGCCTATCTGCCGATGATCGGGTTGCTCCTGCTCATTGCATTCGCAGCCAAATTCCTGCTCGAGCAGAGGAATGAATGGAGGATGTTCCCGCTCTCGCTGACGATTCCGACCATGATCATCACAACGATCTTCGGCGTCCTGGCCTTCCGGCAATCGCTCGTGTGGGCGAAGACGGAGACGCTCTTCAGAAACGCCCTCGCGCTCTATCCGAATTCCCACCTCGCCCACAACAATGTCGGGAATTATCTGCGGGACGAGGGAAATGCGGATGGCGCGCTCGCTGAGTACAAAGCTTCCATCGCGATCCGCCCCACGGCACGAGCGTGGTACAACGTTGGGCTCATCGACCTCGACAAGAATCTCCTCCCGGCAGCCAAGAAGGCATTCGCACAGGCGCTCGCGCTCGACCCGCACCACGCGCGCGCGCACCTGAACCTCGGCACGCTCCTTTCGGCCGAAAACAACATCGACGAAGCAACCACCCACTTCGAAGCCGCCGCTACGAGCGACCCCACCCTGGAAGCCGCGTTCTTTAATCTCGGCATCCTGTACGCGAAAAAGGGAGACCCGCAGAGCGCGATCACGGCGTTTCAGCAAGCCTTGATCCTCGATCCGCATGACGCCGAAGCATGGGGAAGATTGGCGCAAATTCAGAACCAGATCGGGGAGAAGAGTGACGCGCAGGAGAGTGCGCGGAGGGCTCTCGCGATCAATCCGAAGGAGGAGCATGCGCTGAACGTAGCAACTGGAGAGGAACGACGATGAAGCGGGCACGGGGTACGTCAATGTATTCTGCACTGTGTTCTGAGGACAAATTCAAATCAAATGGCTTGCCATGAGTCCGCCTCAGGCGGTCGAATGGTGGACGATACTGGGTTCGATCAGCCTGGGCTGAGACCTTGCGAATGACGAACATCCAGAATGGTGGACGATACTGGGTTCGATCAGCCTGGCTGGGTTCGATCAGCCTGGGCTGAGACCTTGCGAATGACGAACATCCAGAATGGTGGACGATACTGGGTTCGATCAGCCTGGGCTGAGACCTTGCGAATGACGAACATCCAGAATGGTGGACGATACTGGGTTCGATCAGCCTGGGCTGAGACCTTGCGAATGACGAACATCCAGAATGGTGGACGATACTGGGTTCGAACCAGTGACCTTGCGAATGTGAGTCGCACGCTCTAACCAACTGAGCTAATCGTCCTCTCTGAGAACATTCTAGCATGTAGAATGCCCCTGTGCGCACCCTCATCGTCAACGCCGATGATCTCGGGATCAATCCGCAGAGGAGCCACGGAATCTTCGAGGCGTTTGAATTCGGCATCGTCTCGAGCGCGACACTGATTGTGAATGGGAGCGACAGTGAGACGGCCGCCAAGCATGCTCATGAACGAAAGCTCCCCACGGGACTTCATTGGAACCTCACCGAGGGATCTCCCATCAGCAATGCCGCGGACGTCGCCTCCCTCCTCAGCCGCGACGACGCCTTCCTCGATCGTCATCAACTTCGACGATCACTCGACGAAGGAGCCATTGATGGAACGCATATTGAGCGCGAACTTCGGGCACAAGCCGAGTGGTTCCTCGATCACCGCCGCGAGGCGCCCACCCACGTCGACGGACACCATCACATCCACGTGCATCCGACGATCGTTCCGCTCGCGATCCCCATTCTCCTGCGCTACGGGATTCGCTTCGTCCGATTGCCGATCGAACCCTTGCCCCATTTCGGCTGGGAAATCGCACCCGAGCGGCTCGAAGCGGCGAAGGCGATCAGTGCCCAAGCCGAAGCGGTGCGCCCGCTCTACGAAGAGAACGGCATCGGCTCGACCAATCACTTCCGCGGGCTCGCGCTCGTGGGCTCGGCAAGCAAGAAGAATCTGCGCCACATCCTCGCCCGCCTCCCCGAGGGCACGACCGAATTGATGGTGCACCCGGGGAGCGCGAACCCGACCGGGAGCGAGTTCGACCGGGATCCCCAACGTCTCACGGAACTCGCAATGCTCACGGACCCGGAACTGCCCGAGATGCTGTGGGAGAGGAAGATGACGTTGGGATCGTTTGGGGAGTGGTGAAGGGATGTTTGTTTTGTATTTTTTGTCCAACCTCCACCCCCGACCCCTCCTCCGATGGAGGAGGGGAGAATTTCCAAAAACACAAATTGTTGAGGCCCCCCCTTTCTCCCCCGGAGAAAGGGGATGGGGGATAGAGGAAAACACAAACAACAAACACTCACCGCTTCCGCGTGAACTCCGGATCCATCGACAGCCGGCTCTCCTCCGGCAGCACCTGCCCCTGGTACTTGGAGAACGGCTTCTTGTGGTAGGGCGTCTCCGCGGGGCTCGTGAGCTCCTCGAAGGCGATCTGGCAGATGCGCATCCCCGGGTAGAGGGCGATGGGCATGCGGTTCAAGTTGCTGATCTCGAGCGTGATCGTGCCGGAGAAGCCGGGATCCACGAAGCCGGCCGTGGAGTGGACGATGATCCCGAGCCGACCGAGGCTGGAACGTCCTTCCACTCTCACCACGAGGTCATCGGGGACGGTGATGGTCTCCTCGGTCACGCCGAGCACGAACTCGCCCGGCTGCACCATGTACGATTCGCCTTCGTTGACCGTGATGAGCCGCATGTTGCCGGTGAACGTCTCCGGGCGCTTGGGATCGATGACGGCGAACTTGCTGTGCTCGTAGAGCTTGAAGCTGCTGCCCAGGTGCAAATCCATGCTCGAGGCGTGGATGTGCGGGAACATCCCTGCACTGAGCGCAGTCGATGCGTCCTCCTGGGGAGATTCAATGACGACGCGGCCCGAGGCCAACGCGTTGCGAATATCGCGATCGGAGAGAATCATCTTGGGGAGCGTAGCACAGGAAACGATTTTGGTGCCAAGAGAAGTGTCATTCCCCATCGCGCTGGTAGAATGAGCGTCCATGCCAGACGTGCACCTCACAACGCTCGGCAAGATGGCCATCGGTGAAACGCAGCATCGCGTGATAGCTGAAAAAACCGGACGGAAAGACTACGGTGACGGAGCATCGCAGATGGGCGACATGGAAGCGACCGAACAATTCAAACGAGTATTGGAGCAAGCCCTGCAGCGCTATCGATCCATGATGAGCGCGACATCCATGGTCAGCCAACGAGATCTTGAAGAATTTGAACGATACAATCGTTCCGAGTCGCAGTGGGAGCTCTACGCGCAATCGACGGGCAAAGGCTCAACCATGGAAGAGCGAATGGACGTGGTCCGCGAATCCATCGATCGATACATTCCCGAAATGGAAAGCCGACTCACACGAATGGAGCAGAAATTCACGATCGACATTCGGCACGCTGCGTCGAAAGGCTGGATCGGCGCAACGAGCGCGGAGAATTGGATGAGGCGCCTGAAGACCGATGAGGTGCAGCACTGGAAGAAAGAGGCTTTCTTGACGGAGAAATTCCCCGAGTACTACAAGAACTGGGAGAAGCTCGGGAAGAGCATGGACGACATTGAAAAGGACGTGAAGCAGATGCATCTCACGGAGAACGACATCGAGCAGCTGGGGATGGTGAAGTTGGAGGCGTTCAAGGACGGGCACTTCGAGTACCGCAGGAACATCGTCGATACAATCCTCGCGCAGATCGCGGTGCTCAAGAAACTGGAGAAGAACCCGCAGGCCCGCTGCAAGGAACTGTATAAGAAGGCCGAGGCGAAGTTGCGGGATGCGGTGGGCGCCGGAGGCCTCGCACCCTGGAAGGTTGGCTTCTGGCTGCGCCGGATCTTCGAGAGCGGCGCCGATCCGCACAAGATTGAGGCATTCCTGAACGGCAAAGGCAAAGAGCCGATGACGCTCTCCGAACTCATCAACCGCTGGACGGAGGTGGGGCGGGAATTCGTGAAGATCGAGCAGATGCGGGAGAGGATCGGCACGCCGCGCACCTTCCACTTCGTCCACAAGAATATTTTCCTGGACTGGCACTACGACAAGCGCAAAGCCTACGTGGAGGAAGCAGGGAGGAGGTTTGCGGACATCAACAGGGAACGGCCGGACTTCCTCAGCATCCGAAACGCGCTCGACATGCAGGACTGGGACATCGCGCAGCGGGAGATCAAAGAGGCGAGGAGCAAGCCGATGACCGTCGAAGACAGCCAGAAGCTGCAATCGATGGAGCAGTACCTGCGGCAGCATCGAAGCGACCGGGGAAAGGGGCAGACGAAGGAAGAGCGCAAGCCGAGCGATCAGGAGGTGGTGGACGAAACGCGGCACTGGCTGGAGCAGATTCCCGCGGAACATCGCCGTTCGCACGTGCTCTCACTCCAGAGCGCGCGCAAGTTCCGCGCCAAGCGCATCCTCTGGTACAACCGCGTGTGGTGTCGGCGCCATCACTACCTGGACGACGACAAGGAGAAAGCGCTCCAGAAATCCGCGGAGATGCAGACCCCCGAGCGCATGAAGCACGGCCACAGCAAGAGAGGGCTCGAAGCGAATAGTGTGACGAACCCCACGAACGCCCACGCGGCCATGCGCGAGCAGGAGCGCGTGAATTCGCCCCAAATTCTCTACACGAATCGCCAGAGCGCGGGACCGCTCGACGAGATGCTCGAGGCGCAGAAGAACAACTTCTACTTCACGTACTGGACCACGGAGATCCCGGTCGACCTCGCCTACGAGAAGCACGAGTACATCAACCAGAACGTGCATCCGCACCTGCAGCGTCTGGCGAACGAGATGGAGAATCGCGGCATCCGCTTCACGGAGAACGGAGCAGTGCAGCACAACAAAACGACGACGCTCGCGCAACCCGAGGTCGATGCGAAAACCGCGCACGAACCCCATCATGCGATGGCGGCGTGAAATGATGGTTGGATGGCTGGATAATGATGCGAATCTCAGCTTGCGACTGTCACTGATCAACACTAGGATGGCGCCCCTATGCGCTCATCTCTGCTTCTTTCGTGCGGTGCTCTCCTCGTCCTCGCCCTCACCGCCTGCCAACCCGCCCCCACGCCGCACGTGACGCTCGAGCAGCGCCTGCGCAATCCCATCTTCGCGGAGCGCTACTGGGGCGAGCTCGTAGACCGGATGGTGAGCCTGCAGATGAACGACCAGAAGCTCCTGCAGTATAAAACCCGCGCGGCGATCGTGGACAAGATCCGCCTGGATGCGCTCGGCCGCGAGCAAGACTACACGCGCAAACGTCATGAGGCGGTCATCGGCAACTTCGTCTCGATCGGCGAGCAAGTCCAGGGGCCCGCCATGCTCGCGGGCAACGCTCTTTCGCTCGGACCCGGCTTCGAAACGGATCCCGGCCCGTCGCTCCACGTGTACCTCACGACCGTCATGGATCCGCGGGACGTACCCTTCCCGGATGCGACGAGTGTGGATCTCGGACGTCTGGAATCTCCCTACGATTCACAGCAGTACGATGTGCCGCTGCCGCCCAAGCCGTCGGGGTCGGGCTCGGCGGTTCCCCCTCACTACCGCACGGTCGTCCTCTGGGATTCGCAATTGCAATTGCTCTACGGCTTCGCGCAGTTGAGTAAGGGATAACGAAAGGCCGGTCTTCCCCTCGAGGTGAAGAGAAAACCGGCAGGGGAGTGCGTCATGACATTTCGCCTCAAAACACCTGGAGACCATCCTGTTCATCTCCGCGAATCGCGAACATTGTATCGAGTCTGGTAATTTCAAATACCTCACGAATCTCCGGATCGAGATTGCAGAGCACCAATTTTCCTCCGGCATCTTGCACGATCTTTTGAAGAGTTATGAGCTTCGCGAGTGCCATGGACGCCATGTATTCGACGTTGCCAAAATTGAGGAGAAGTTTCTTCCTCCCCTCTTCGACGGGTCCGTAGAGCTGATCGCCGATGACTTGGATGTTGTGCTCATCGAGAATGTCGCGATCGGTGAAGCTGACAATGGTTACATCACCGATGTCATCAACTTCGAGACGCCTGCGACGTGGGGGCTGCATTGCTCGGCGCACTTCCTCTGTGACTGCATCTGTATCAGGCGCTGATGGAGTGGCTGACGTTGGGGGAGGAACATCAGTGGGTGAATCTTGCTCAGGTGTGGACATAGAATTAAAGCGAAACTGACATGCAGGGTCCTGCACAAATGGAAGCTGCGCTCTCTCTCTGCACGTTCGTCAAGAGAGAAGGATGGGCTCTGGAATGAGGAAATTGTATTTTTTGTTTCTGTTTCTGTTTCACCTCACCCCTCGCCCCTCTCCTCCTTCCATTTTCCTTTCTTCGATGCAGGAGAACATTCTTGAAGATTCGGAGAAAGGAGAGGGGGATGTTTTGTTTGTGTTTTTTTAGCTTCCACCAAACAGAACACAAACACTCCCCTCTCCTCTGTTCGATGTATCAATGATGAACACAAAACTCTTTGCTCCTTCTTTGGAAGGAGGAGAGGGGTTGGGGGTGAGATCGCCTACAAAACAAACCAAAACCATACATCACAACTTCGTCCCCGTTCCCTTGATGGCTGCATCGATGGCTGCGCTCAGTGCTTGAATGGTCGAATCAACCTTCTGTCCGTTGACGAAGAATGTCGGCGTGCCCGTAACGCCCCCAGCCGTTCCCTCGTCGTAGTCAGCGAGAATCTCCTTGCGCTTGATGCGCGAGCGCGTGCAGCGGCTGAAGAGAGAGGTATCGAGCTTGAGCTGCTGCGCCCACTGCTGGATCGCCGTACGGTTGAGCAGATCCTGATTGGCGTAATCCAGATCGACGAACTCCCAGAATTTCCCCTGGTCGGCTGCGCATTCGGCTGCTTCCGCGGCATCGAGCGCGTAGCGGTGGAGGGATTGGATCGGGAAGTGCCGATACTCGAAGCGAATTTGTGAGCCGTACTTCTCCAGGAGCGGCTGCACGACCAACGTCTGGGCGGATCGACAGGAGGGACATTGGAGATCGGCAAATTCCTGGACAAGGATGGATGCTTGGGGATTGCCGCGCGGCGGGCGGCTGGAGCTCGGCGAGATGTCCGTTGTGTCAACGCAGGCGGTAAGCGCGAAGTTGAGAATCAAGAGAACGAAGGCGGTCCGTTTCATAGGAGCAAAGAATAACATATGCGTCGCGAATTGAAAATTGATAATTGCCCCTTCGACACAGCTCAGGATCACTCGCAGATTACTCTGACATCTGGGCTGTGGGTCATACTGAGCGGAGTCGAAGTGTGAAATTATGGAAGCACCTCTCGCATCAGAGCGATATTTGCATTGTTCATTTTCAATTGTCAATTGTCAATTTCTCGCTAGATCAATGACTTCAAAACGCCCTATACTCCCCCCATGTCCCTCTACCGCACCTACCGTCCGCAGACCTTCGCCGATGTCGTGGGGCAGGACCACGTCGTGACGACGCTCGAGCACGCGGCGGCGCAGGGCAAGATCGCGCATGCGTACCTCTTCGCCGGTGCGCGCGGCACGGGGAAGACCTCTGTGGCACGCATCCTCGCGAAGGCGATCCTCACGAGGGGGGTCGACGATGAGACACTCGCGCGGCAGATCGTGCGGGGGGTAGAAGACGGGAGCATCGTCGACTTGATCGAGATCGACGCAGCGAGCAATCGGGGAATCGACGACATCCGCAGCCTCATCGAGCGCATCGAATTCGCGCCGGTCGTGACGCACGCGAAGGTCTACATCATCGATGAAGTCCACATGCTCACGCGCGAAGCATTCAATGCGCTCCTGAAGACCCTCGAGGAACCGCCGCCCTACGCGTACTTCATCCTCGCCACGACCGAGCTCCACAAGATTCCCGCGACGATCCAGTCCCGGTGCCAGCGCTACACGTTCCGGCACATCCGGGAAGATGACATCGTCCGTCGGCTCCAGCACATTGCCGATCAGGAGCACATCACGGTCGACCGCGCCGCGTTGCGGGCCATCGCGCACCACGCACAGGGAGGCATGCGCGACGGCATTTCGCTGCTTGATCAGCTGCGTTCTCTGGAGAAGATCGGGCTCGAGGAAGTGCGGGAGCGCATGGGGGCCTCGGGGGAGGAGGAAGCGGAGACCATCCTGAAAACACTCGAAGAGAAGGATCGGACGGGGATCGTCACGGCTGTGCGACACGCCGAAGATGCGGGCATCCCGCTCGACGGCGTGACGCGTTCTCTCCTCGGCATGCTCCGGCAGCGTCTGCACGCGGCGATTGAAGCGAAGCAGCAAATCACGGCGATCGTGGCGATGCTCGATATCCTGCTCGAGGCCATCAAGAACCTCAGGGTCGCCCCCATTCCGGGCCTCGTGCTCGAATCTGCGCTGCTCTCGCTGTGCGGACAGGTTCTCCCCGAGAAACTCGACAGCACGGTCCGACAGGAAAAAGACGCTGTCAAGAAGGACACGATCAAGACGGAGCTCACACCCAAGGATCCCGAAACGTCGCGCCGAACCACGCAGAAGGAACGCAAGGAGCCGGACAAGACGGCCAAACAGGAGAACGAAAGCCCGGCTGCCGCGACGATCGAAGCCCCCGAGCTGACGATGGCGGCGATCCTTCGTCTGTGGCCCTCCATCGTCGACCAGGCGACGCCGGCAGCGGTGAAGATGTCGCTCAAGAACGGACGGGTGATGGCGATTGAGGATCTGACCGTGACCGTGAGCTTTTCTTCGCGCTTCCACCGCGACCGCGTTTCGCGGAACGAGGCGACCTACCGTATCGAGGAGAATCTCCGCGATGTGTTCAAGCGACCCCTCAAGCTCCTGTGCATCGTGGAAGAAGACCGCGAACCCGTGATGGTCGATGCCAAGGCGGTGGATCTGGCGGAAGCGGTGACGGAGATCTTTTGATCGTTTTTCCTGCCCGTCCGGCAGGCGGGCGTTTCTCGCTTATGGATTCAGAAGAAGATGCAGAAGAACTCCTCAGCGAGAAAGGATCAACGAGAGACGAACACATCCAACAACTTTCTCTTCATTCGATTGTATGACCAATCTGCACGACCAGAAAACACTCCTCCGGCGCTCCATCCAGGAACGCCTCGCGCATAGGAGTAAGAAAAATCTCGACGCCGAGAGCCGCAGCCTCTGTCGACGGATTCGCGAAGTGCTTCCGAAGGAACCGGGCGTCATCGCCGGGTACGTCCCGATGCCGACGGAACCGAATATCCGGCCTCTCCTGGAAGAACTTCTCAGCGAAGGCTGGATCATCGCACTGCCTGCTTTCGAGAAGAACGCTCTGGTGTTCCGTCGAGCGGAGAGCTTGGAACGTCTCGTGATGGGACCGCTCAAGATTCTCGAACCTCCTCTGACCTCTCCCCCGCTGAATCCGGAAGAACTCTCGATCGCACTCGTTCCTGCGCGGGCCTACACCAAGACGGGGAAACGCCTCGGACGAGGCAACGGCGGCTACGACATCTGGATCCGGAGGCAACGAACACTGAATCCGCAGACGAAATTCTGGGGAGTCTGCTTCGAAGCGCAAATGGTGAACGACGTGCCGATGGACGCGCACGATGAGACGGTGGATGCAGTGATCACGGCGAGGGGAAAAATTGACAATTGAAAATTGATAATTGAAAATGGAGAAGGAAGTGCCAAGTCTTAAATCGCTTCCATAATTTTCACACTTCGACTTCGCTCAGTATGACCCCTAATCCAGCTATGAAAGTTATCTCCAAGTGACCCTGAGCCGTGTCGAAGGGTCAATTTTCCATTGTTCCATGCCCATCTACACCTCCCTCCAACGCACCGATCCCGACGTCTACGCCACGGTGAAAGGCGAAATGCGGCGGGAGCAAGAAGGAGTGGAACTGATCGCATCGGAGAACTACGTTTCGGCTTCCATTCTGGAAGCTCTGGGGTCGCCGTTCACGAACAAGTACTCCGAGGGGTACCCCGGCAAGCGCTACTACGGCGGGCAGCAATTCACGGATGCGGTGGAGACGCTCGCGATCGAACGGGCGAAGGCGATCTTCCGCTGCGACCACGCCAACGTGCAGCCCGCATCGGGCGCGGAGGCGAACGTGGCCGCCTACTTGGCATGGCTGGAACCGGGAGACGCCATCCTCGGGATGGATCTCTCGCACGGCGGACATCTCACCCACGGCTCGCCCGTCACGCACATGGCAAGAATTTTCCGCTTCGTGCGGTACAAAATGAAAGACATCGAGACGGGCGCGCTCGATTACGATCAGATGCGGGAAACGGCGAAGAAGGAGAAACCCAAGATCATCCTCGCGGGCTTCACGGCCTACCCGCGCGAACTCGACTACGCCGCCTTCAAGAGCATCGCGGATGAGGTGGGCGCCGTGGCCATGGCGGACATGGCGCATATCTCCGGCCTCATTGCGGCGGGAGTTCTCAAGAATCCGTTCGATTTCGGCTTCCACGTGATGACCACGACGACGCACAAAACTCTTCGCGGCCCCAGAGGCGCGATGATCCTGAGTAAGGGAACGGTCGGGAATCCCCTCAGAGCTCCGGAGAAAACCATCGCGAACCTCCCGACCCTCCTCGATCGCAGTGTCTTCCCGGGACTGCAGGGCGGTCCGCACATGCACCAGACGGCGGCAATTGCCGTGGCTCTGGGAGAAGCGACGCAACCGTCGTTCAAGGAGTACGCCAGGCAAATTCTGAAGAATGCCAAGCGGATGGCGCGGGGGCTGATGGAAGGCGGCTGCAAGCTCGTGACGAATGGCACGGACAACCATTTGATGATCGTCAACTGCGTGCAGTCGTTCAACCTCAATGGAAAAGAAGTGGAAAATCTCTTCGACCGCATCGGCATCACGGCGAGCAAGAGCCCCGTTCCGGACGACACGAACCCTCCGTTCTCCCCCAGCGGCCTGCGCCTCGGTACCCCCGCCGTCACCACGCGCGGCATGAAGGAACCGGAGATGGATTTCCTCGTCGCGTCCATGCTCAGGGCCATCGAGAAGCGCAGCGATGAAGCCGAGCTCGAGAAGCTCCATGCTGAAGTGAAGGAGTTCTGTTTGAAGTACCCGGTTCCAGGAATAGCGGCAAGCGATTAACGTTGAGCGATAAGCATCCTCCGCTTACCGCTTTTCATTGTTTACAGGAAATGGAGTACATTTCCCTCATGATCAAGACCACCGTCCGCAGCTTCGGCCATGCCAAGCGCGGCTTTCAGAAGGCGCTGAAGGAGGAACGGAACTTCCGGCTGTTCCTCTCGGGCTTCATCGCGCTGCTCGTGGTCTCTTCCCTCTTCAACGTCGAACGGTGGCAGACGGTTGCCCTCGCGCTCGCAGGAGGGTTCTTCCTGTCGATCGAGCTGCTGAACACCGCCCTCGAGCACCTCACGGACTGCGTCGATGAGTTGCGGGTCGCGGGATCGGTGAGCGAGGAGTACCACGCGGGATTACGGGCAACCAAGGACGTCGCGGCTGCCGCATCCCTCGTGAGCTTCATCGTCATCCTCATCGTCATCGTGCTCATCCTCTTCCCCGCCGTCATGGGACAATGACGGAAGAACTTGCACAAAATTTGAGAACATACGGAAATGCATCTATATGTTCTTATTCTCCATGTACCGATCCCTCTTGTTTTCTGAATACAAAATATATTCACAGAAGAATTCCGATGGTCATCACAGCCCAGTTGCTTGCAAACCTAAAGCTCGACCCTTACCATGCTCAGATTTGCTTCCAACGCCGATGGCTACCGAGCAGATCACAGAGATCCACACCCACATACACCGCACCCGGGTGCCCACACAAACATTCCCTGATCCTTGCCACCACCGACTCTGAGGAAAAGCCAGATACCAAAAATCAGAAACCAATCTGACGATTCCTCCCCGCGCAGAGAAGGGAGAAGGCGCTCAAGCGCTCGTGCCTCCCGGCCACACATTTCCTCTCTTGGATATTTCTGGGTAGAGGACACGGGATCGCCCGTGCCTTCTCCTCTCTCTGCTCTGCGATGCCGCGTCCGCGATGAAGAGGTTTGTCTCGACGGACGTGCACCCTTTTCTCCCCAGCGTTCCCCCGGAGCCTCAGTGCCCCGCGCGGCGAACCGGCACGGGGACTTCGTCCGGGTGACGAGGAGAAACAAGCAACCCCAGCAGGGCAAGAGCACGAGGGCACCTCCCCTCCGTGGATCCTCCTACCAACAACGGCTCAACGGTCGTCCCTCGAAGAAACACCGTCGATAGTCGCAGGAGGGAATACACACACAAAAAGGCTCCGTCAGGAGTCTTTTTGTTGAGGTATGAGAAATCCGAAAGTGTCTTTTTCTGCTGAGGAGCGGGCATACTTGTCCTGAGCGGAGTCGAAGGACTGCCCGCGGATCCTTCCCAGAGAATTTCATTTGGCCACTAATTCTTTCGCCACCGGTCCTATGATCGTCTCCAGCTTCCTGTGCCCAATCGGCGAAAAATGCAGACCATCTTCCGCATAATCCTCCGGCGCGAAGGCCGTGGTGGGCCCGAAGAGATCCAGAACTGTCAGTCCCCTCTTGATCGCTTCATCGCGGATGATGCCGTTGTACTCTTCGATCTTCGGGATGAAATCGGGATTGGCAATGGACGGCGCGACGGCGAAATTCGGGATTGTGATGACCAAAAGACGATTCTTGTTCTGAAGCACTTTGAGCATGTCATCCATCAATCTGCGTAGACGATTGCGGAAAAGCGATGTTCCGATGCCACGGTAGACATCGTTGGCGCCGATGAGGAGCGTCGAAAATGTCGGATGCTCGAGTTCCATGTACGGCAGTTCCCCCTCGATCGCGGCGCCCACCGTCCATCCGTTGACCGCGGGGTTGTACCCAAGGGCAATCGGGATTCCTTGTTTGCGGAGATCCTCCGTGAGCAACACCGGCCACGATTCTTCCGGCGTCACTCCCGTCCCGATCGTGTACGAATCGCCGATGGGCATGTACGTAATCGGTTCCATGGAACTCGGAGAAAAGGATGATTTGAGTGACGAATGGCTACAGGAAAGCAAGAGACTGCATCCGAGCAAGGGAATGATGAAGCGCCGCACGGATCGAGAATAGCATCCCCTTCAGAAAAAGTTAGCTGGTTAGCTTGCTAGCTCGACCTGATGAAAAAAATGAGGAACCCTTCGGCGTCGCTCAGGACAGGCGAGCGAACGAGCGAACAATGGATTCACTTTTTACTGGCAGTCATCGTCTTACTCGGCGGAGGCACTCCCCCGCTCGCTTCGAGCTTCTTCTCCAAATCCTTCATCTTCTCGTCATCATCTTTCGTGAGTGCTTCGCCTTTGAACTTCTTCTTGCGGAGCATGTTGTAGTCGTTCGTCCACATCTCGCGGTCGCGCCATTTTCGATAGTCCTCGAGCGGCAGACCCTTGGCCTTCGCTCTCTTCTTCTCTTCCTCCTCCTTCTCTTTGGATTTCTCGAAAGACTTGGCGCTCTTATGCGCGGCGCGGGCGCTCGCGACCCACTTGCCGATCTTGTCCTCGACGATCACGCGCTCTTCCGCGTACCGCTCGCGGGAAAGGTTTTTGATCTTCTCCATCCGTCCTTCATCCTGCCGGAAATCGGGCGGGGGAAGGGTGCGGACGGAGAACGGCTTGCTCGGGATGCCTTTGATCATGAGTCGCATGTAGGCATGATATTTTGGAAGGCTCAGAATGTCTTTGGGCAGAACCATCTCCTCGAACTGCTCGGAGAGAGGCTCGGCATCATCGGAACCGACTTGGAAACAGACGATGCTGCCAACATTGCCGAAGACGGCGTCCCGCAGTGCAGTGTTCCCATTCTGGAGGAGCAACTGCCCCACGTACTGGTGCGCCATCGTGAGGTTGAGACGGTACTTGCGCGCCTCACTCAGAATCGTCGCGAACGATTCCGTTGCGAAGTTCTGGAACTCGTCGACGTAGAGGTAGAAGTCTCGACGGTCGTTCTCGGGGACATCGGCGCGGCTCATGGCATCGAGCTGGAACTTGGTGACGAACATGGAACCGAGGAACGCCGAATTGTCTTCGCCGAGTTTTCCCTTGCTCAGATTCATCAGGATGATCTTCCCCGTGTCCATCGCGTGACGGATGTCGAGCTTGGAGACCACTTGCCCGACGATGTTTCGAATGAGCGGCGCGGAGAGGAGCTGCCCGATCTTGTTCTGGATGGCCGCGAGCGCTTCTGTCTGGTACTTCTCCGACCACGTGGTGAACTCGTCCTGCCAGAAGCTCTTGACCATGTGGTTCGAAACGCGCTCGAGGATCTTCGCGCGGAACGATGCATCGGAGAACATACGCATGATGCCGAGCATCGATTGATTCTCCGCTTCGGTGAGGGCCAAGAGCGTATTCCTCAAAATGTACTCCATGCGCCCGGAGAAGGCTTCGGGCCAGAGCTTCTTGAACACACTCATAAGACCGGAGACGACGAGGACGCGCTCCTCGGCGTTCTCGCACTGGAGCATGTTGAACGAGACGGGGAATTCCTTGTCTGCCGGATCAAAGAGAATGACGTCATTGCTTCGCTTGGCGGGAATGAAGCGCAGAACGGCTTCGACCAAATCGCCGTGCGGATCGACGACGGCGACGCCCTTCCCCGCGTGGATGTCGCTGAAGATCATATTCTCCAGGAGCGTCGACTTGCCCATGCCCGTCTTCCCGATGATGTAGATGTGACGCCGACGATCATCTGGACGGATCCCGAACGTCTCATGATGCCCGCGGAACACGGCCTGCCCGAGAATGGTGAGGTCTGGATCATTCCCCCCTCCTCCTTTGGAGGAGGGGTCGGGGGTGGAGGAAATGGGCAAATCCACAGGCGGCTCCAGCTGCTTGCTGAGGACCCAATCGATGTTGGGGGTTTTGACGAGGATATTAGGCACGTGCCAAATCGTCGCGAGCTCCTCGGCGGAGAGCACGTACGGGGATTCGACGAAACCCGATGGAATCTGCGCATGACTTCGGATCGCCTTGTGGCGGAAACCGTTGCACTGCGGCAACGTGAACTGTCGGAAGCTGCTGGCAATCTCCTCCACTTTCGCCCGTGCTTCCTGTTCATCCTCCGCATCCGCGATCACGCTCACGCGGATGTTGCAGAGGAAGAGCAAGTGATTCATCTTGTCGACGGCCGCGGTCACGGGATCTTCCCGATCGTGGTTGCGCATGGCGCCGCGCTCGGCTTCTTCATCGGGAGTGGTATCGGAGACCTCGTCGCCGGTGAGGAGGGACGTCTGCACCTTGGGAGGACGCAGGAACCACGCGCGGAACCCTCCCATCGCGATATCGGGTCCGAGGAAGAGGAGCTTCTTCCATCCGCGCGCCAGGTGCATCTTGGCGAAGAAGCGTGCGTAGCCTTGCGAATGCCGCGAGAGCCCGCGCGTGAGGAGCGGCAGGAACCGCAACGCCGCGCGGCGGTAGCGGTGACCAATCGGACGAAAGATGATTTGGATATGCCCGCGCATGCCGTGCTTGGGGTAGCGCACGAGCGTCGAGGTGATGCCCGCGATCGTGTCGATGGCCTGGCGTGTGGCGAGATCGGTGAACTGCGGATAGCGCTTGATGGGGAAGATTTCCGCATCGGTGAGGACGAGATCGCATGACCAAACGTTCTCTCCCCTCTTCGTCGCGAAGAGATCCTTCGGCTCCCGATCAATCTCGGCATCCGGATACTGCGCGTAGAGCTGGCTCTCGACGAGCGGAGCCGCCTGGGCGTCTGCCCGCGCGAAGAGCACGATTTTCCCCTCGCTGTTGCCGATTTCGAGGCTCATCTGTCCGTGCGTTTTCTTGAGCGAATGGATCGCCGCAATCACCGCCTCCATCATGATCGGCCCGCGCGCCGCGCTCACTTCGTCGGGATCGGGAAGGGACGGCCGGATTCTCAAGAGCACGTGCTTCGGAGTTTGGTTCATACGACTAGTATGAAAATTGAAAATGGATAATGTTGGAAGCGATACAGATACGAGAATTCCTGCCATAATTGTCACACTTCGACCTCGCTCAGTGTGACACATGTTCGTGATGCAAATAATCTGCGAGTGATCCTGAGCCGTGTCGAGGGGTCAATTATCCATTTTCCATTTTCAATTCGCCTCAAGCAACTCCCTCACCAGCTCCAGCGCGACGGTATTGTAGCCGTAGTCCATCCGCATGGGGCCGAGGATGCCGATCACGCCCCCGTTCCCGCGCACGCGGTACTCCTGCACGATGAGGCTGCAGCTCTGGATCTGCGGGAGCACGTGCTCGTCGCCGATGTAGTACCGCACTCGCTCGTCGACTTCGAGGTGTGCGAGGACATTCGAGAGACGTTCTTCGAGCACCTCGACGACCGTTGTGGCCAGACGCGGATTCATCAGGAATTCCGGCTGACGCAGAGCATTGGCGAGGCCCAGGTAGGAAACGCGCGGCTTGTGCGGCACCGTCGCGAAAGCGACGTTCGGAATCATCTGCGAGAGAAGCGCGACGGCTTCGTACGCCCGCTCCTGATCCTTCCGTTGGAAATACTGTTCCTTGAGGGTCGCGAACTTCTGTCGAACTCGCCGCTCGTGCACCGAAGGCTCCATGAATTCCTTCACGTACACGCGGTACCCCTTGGCCGTGGGGACTCTGCCGGCGGAGATGTGCGGCTGTTCGAGATAGCCCTCGTCGCCGAGCACCCGCATCTCGTTCCGGATCGTCGCGCCCGAGAGGCAGAAGAGCTCGCCGCCTGCCTCGAGCAGATGCTTGGAACCGATGGGCGTGGCCGTCTCGATGAACTGGTCGATGATCGCCGCGAGGAGCTTCGCTTGGCGGGAATTCATGCAAGAGAGTATAGCAGTCTTGACGGGGGAGTGATACCAAACTCTGACCCTCATTAGAGCCTGTTCAAGATCTTCATATTTGTAGAACAATAAAAAGGAAGGTTGTCTTGGTGAGCCGTGTCGAACCATGACAACCGCCATTTTTTCTCCTTCGACACGGCTCAGGATGACAAAATTGCTTTCATTTGCTCCATTCAAGAGATCTTGAGCACGCTCTTAGACCTTCTCAAAAAGTATTCGAGTCAGGTAGCGCATCGGAATGGATGCCTTCCCCAATACATCTTGTACGAAACAACCCACTCCATCAGGATCTTTTTCAGCGAGAATCTCAAAACTGTTCCACAGATGCCGTCCATGCCACCGGGATCGCCGATGAGAACTTCCGTGCGACGAATCCGATCGCCGGGCTTCAATGTCAGAGGTTCTCCCCACCATGAAAATTCTTGTGCGCTCATATCACTCCTTCTTCCCCTTCGCCATGCGGAAACGATCCACGCGGCGGGCTTTCTCGTCTCAAATGATGCGATGCACCAGAGAACGGATACGCTGGAGAGACGCAGCGGGGAGACGGCCAAGCCTCACACGAACCAAGCGTTGATCAACCGTCACGATCTTCGCGGCCTTGATCATGGAAACTTTGGGAAGGCCGCACATCTGCTGCTCGCGATCAGTCAAGAGGTACTCGTTCTCATCGGGGCGATCGTGGACGTTGGATGTGATGGCCGCAAGGATCACGTCACGATGGGAACGGTTGAATCGGGAGGAAGAAAGCACAACGCACGGACGCTGCTTGGCTGTCGAAAAATCCGTGAAGGGGAAGAGCACGAGCACGATATCTCCCGGTTCAAAGGGAGTCATAGATCGCATCATCGGAATTATTCCAGAATTCGAACGACGGCTCGGAAGCTTTGAGGAGAACAACATCGGACGGCGCAAGATCCAGAATTTGCGGCAGATGTGCCAAAAAAACGCGCTGCTGTTCTCGCGGCGCCGCGGCAAGATCTTTTTCGAGCCTGCGAAGGGAGAACTGCGGCATGTATGAGAAGATGTAACACTGATTATACACCTTTGACAAAAGAGTGGTCAACGAACGAACGCCATGACCACGCTTGATCACTTCTTCCCCTTCGCCATGCGCTTGCGGAAGCGGTCGACGCGGCCGCCCTTCAGATCTTTCTGCGCCTTGCCCGTGTAGATCGGATGGCACGCACGGCACACCTCGACCGTCTGTGCTTTGACCGTGCTCGGGATGAGGTACACGGCGCCACAGGAGACACAGGTCGTCTTCGCTTTCTCATGCATCGTGGGGTGAATGGCGGGTTTCATGGCTCGCAGAGTCTACAGAAATGGACAGAGAGCACAAGAGGTGTGTTGGGGTTGTTTGTTGTTTTCCTCCACCCCCTGCCCCTCCTCCGAGGGAGGAGGGGAGAATTCGCACAATGGAACATTTCGCCCCCTCTCCATCGGAGAGGGGGTCGGGGGGAGAGGAAACAGAAACAGCAAACAAACCATTTCCCTACTTCCCCAACGTCTTCGCCGCCCTCTTCGCCCGCCGCTCCGCCTTCTTCGCCGCCTCTTCCACCGCTTCGACCTCCTCCTCGATCGCCTCCACTTCCTCGGCGCGCTCTTCTTCGGCGGCTTGCAGGAGCGCCGCCTCGCTCTCCTTGTCCTCCATGACGATGCTCATCGTCGCAACGGCATCCTTGGCATTGAGCCGCATGACGATCACGCCTTGGGTGGCGCGGCCGCGGCTGGGAATGTCGCTCAGCTTCATGCGGATCATCTGACCCTGCTTGCTGATGCACAGCAAATCCCCGTCTTCGCCTTCCATCAGCACCGCTCCGCCCACGATGTCCCCGGTTTTCGCCGTCAATTGGGCGGCTTTCACGCCGGAACCGCCGCGACCCTGAAAGCGGTACTCGGTCACGGGCGTCATCTTCCCCAAGCCATTCTCCATCACGACGAGGAGGCGGCTGTGCGTGGGATCGGTGATCAATGCAGCTTCGACGACTTCGTCGCCATCGTTGAGCCGAATGCCGATGACCCCGCCGGCGCTGCGCCCCATCGAGCGGACGTCCGGTTCCGGAAAGCGGATCGCCTTGCCCTTGCGGCTGAGGACGAAAATTTCATCCTTGCCGGACGTGGCGAGCACCCACTTGAGCTCCTCGCCCTCCGGCAGCTTCTGCGCGATGAGGCCCGAGCGGCGGATGTTTGCGAATTCCGTGAGCTCCGTGCGCTTCACCGTTCCTTGATTCGTGGTCATGAAGAGGTGCGTCTTGCCCTCGAGATTCGCCTTCAGGATGGCTGTGATGCGCTCGCCGGGCTGGAGCTGGAGCAGATTGACGATCGCCTGGCCCTTGGCGACTCTGCCCGCCTGGGGGATTTCGTACGCGGGGAGCTTGAAGACGCGTCCGGTGTTCGTGAAGAAGAGCATGTCATCGTGATTCATCACATGGACGAGGGACATCACTTCGTCATCTTCCTTGGTGGTGAGGCCCTTGATGCCCTTGCCGCCGCGGTGCTGCATGCGGAATTGGACGGGACTCAGACGTTTCACGTAGCCGCCGCGCGTGAGCGTCACGATCATCGGGGCATTCGGGATCGTGTCCTTGGCGCTGAAATCGCCGACCGCATGCGGGATGATGGCCGTGCGTCGACTGTCGCCGTAGAGCCTCTTGAGTTCGACGATCTCGTTTTGAAGAATCCTGTCGATCTTCTTTTTGTCCTTGAGAATCGCCTCGCACTCGGCGATGAACTTCTTCTTCTCCGCAAGCTCATCCTCGATTTTCTTCCGCTCGAGGCCCGCGAGCGTTTGCAAGCGCATCTGGAGGATCGCTTCGCTCTGGATCGCCGTGAGCGTGAACTTCTTCATGAGGTTCTCCTTTGCGATCTCCTTGGTCTCGCTCTTCTTGATCGTCTCGATCACCTTGTCGATGTTATTGAGCGCAATCGTGAGCCCCTCGAGCACGTGCGCCCGTTCCTTTGCGCGGTCGCGGTCGAAGGTGACGCGGCGCGTGATGATGACGCGGCGGTGCTCGATGAAGATCTGCAGGAGTTCCTGGAGATTCAGGAGACGCGGCTGGATGCCGTCTGCGAGGGCGATCATGTTGTACCCGAAGCTGCTCTGCAGATCGGTGTGCTTGAAGAGCTGGTTGAGGATCTTCTGGGGATAGGCGTCCTTCTTGAGCTCGATGATGATGCGGATGCCGTCGCGGTCGGATTCGTCGCGGATGTCGCTGATACCCTGGATGATCTTATCGGTGACGAGCTGGGCCATCTTCTCGATCATCGTGGACTTGTTGACCTGGTAGGGAATCTCGCTGATGCGGATGTGGTAACGACCGCCCGAGAGCTCCTCGATCTCAGCCTTCCCGCGAATGACGATGCTGCCGCGCCCCGTCAGGTATGCCTGCGTGATCGCTTCTTTGTTGTAGACAATTCCGCCGGTGGGAAAATCCGGCCCCTGGACGAATTTCAGGAGGTCTTCGACGGTGGCATCGGCGTTATCGAGCAGGAAGAGCGTGGCGTCCAGGAGCTCTTGGATGCTGTGCGGCGGGATGTTCGTCGCCATGCCCACGGCGATGCCCACGGAGCCGTTGAGGAGGAGATTGGGAATCTTCGCCGGCATCACCGTCGGCTCCTTCTTGGAACCATCGAAGTTCGGAACGAAATCGACGGTTTCCTTCTCGATGTCCGCGAGCACTTCATCGGTGATCTTCTCGAGCTTCGCCTCCGTGTAGCGGTAGGCGGCCGCACTGTCGCCGTCGATGGATCCGAAGTTCCCCTGTCCGTCGATGAGCGGATAGCGCATGGAGAAGTCCTGCGCCAGACGCACGAGGGCTTCGTACACCGGAGCATCGCCGTGGGGGTGGTATTTTCCGAGCACGTCACCAACCACGAGCGCGCACTTGCGATACTTTGCGCCCGACCGCAGCCCGAGCTCGTGCATGGAGAAGAGGATGCGCCGGTGCACCGGCTTAAGGCCGTCCCGGGCATCCGGCAGCGCACGCGCGACAATCACGCTCATCGCGTAGCTCAGGTAGCTCTCCTCCATCTCCGTGACAATGGGCCGCGGCTTGATCCGTCCGAGCGTCGAGAGCGATTCACCGGACTCGTCGATAAGAGGCTGTTGCGGATCGGAGGGCGAGGGAATGGGATCTTTTTTCTTGTCAGCCATGGCGAATCAGAGGGGATGAACGAAAGAATCGAGGGTTCGGGGTTCAAGCCTACCGAATGTTCGCCGTGAGAAAAAGGGTATCTGCTAGGATGACACGCACGACATGAATCGTTGTGCAACGTTTCCTGATCGGCTTCGAGGAGCTCTCGTGACTCTCTGCGGCGTTGCGCTCGTTTTCCTGTGCGCCCTCCTCCTCGCTCACCCCATCAATCTCGCCAATTCCGATACCGGAAGACATCTGAAGAACGGCGAGCTCTTCTTCCAGAATTTCCAGGTTCACGAGACGAACCTCTATTCGTACACGTATCCGGACTTCCCCACTATCAACCACCACTGGGGGGGCGGCGTGATCTTGAATGTCGTGCAGCAGTGGTTCGGCTTCGGCGGGCTCTCGGTCTTCTGGATCATCCTGATGCTCGCGACAATCGTCATGCTTGCCGATGCGGCGCGCAGAGAGAGTGGCTGGGCAGCGACCATGCTCGCGTTCACCCTGTTTCTTCCCTTGATCACCAGTCGACCGGAGGTGCGGCCAGAGACGTTGAGTTATCTCTTCACGGCAATTTTTCTTTGGCTGCTGCTTGGATGGCAACGAGGGGATATCCGCGATCACACACTTCTGATTACTCTTCCATTGCTCGAATTGCTGTGGGTGAATCTGCACATTTATTTCTTCCTTGGAGGATTCTTGGTGTTTCTTTTTCTCATCGAACATTCGATGCGATCCTTGCGAGAAAATATCCCTGGGAACGGTCCGCGGGCAAGTATGCCCGCTCCTCAGGGGATACAATTATTTTCGGGGCATTCAACAGAATGGAAAAGGGCAAAGATTCTTGGAACAACATTGATTCTCTGCGGCTTCGCCTCGCTCATCAATCCGGCCTTCATCCGCGGCGCGCTCGCTCCCCTCTCCATCTTCACGAACTTCGGGTACCAGCTGGCGGAGAATCAATCGGTGTGGTTCCTGATGCACTACGGGGACTTTCCGCTCATGAGGTATTACTTCGTCGCGCTGGGTGCGCTCGTCGTCAGTTGGCTCATCGCTCTTCCTTCGTTGATCAAACGGCATGACCCTTTTCCTATCGCTCTCCTCCTCTTGAGCATCACGATCACAACAATGGCTTGGTTTGCCTTCCGCAACTTCGCCCTCTTTGGGATTCTCGGCTTCGTCATCACGGCCGGAAATCTGAAAACGCTCCGCACATGGCCAATGACGCCTTGGAAACAGGACATGATCGCGATCGTCTTAATTCTTGGAAGCGTCATCGGTCTCTACGCTCTCCGCCCGGACGAGTGGAAAGCGGAAGCGCAGAGCACCGGCATCGGCCTCAAGCCCGGCAATCTCGCCGCCGCGGACTTCATGCACAGAATCGATCTCCGCGGACCGATCTTCAACAATTACGACATCGGCGCGTACCTCATTTACACGCTCTATCCGGATGAACGCGTGTTCGTGGATAATCGGCCGGAAGCGTACCCCGCATCCTTCTTCACCGATGAGCTCGTGCCGATGCAGGAGAAGGAGGATATCTGGAAAACCGTCGACGCGCGCGAGGGCTTCAACGCGATCATCTTCTATCGGCGCGACCTGACGGAGTGGGGTCAGGGCTTCATGATCCGGCGCGTCCAGGATCCGCAGTGGGCTCCTGTCTTCGTTGACGATGACATCCTCATTTTCCTGCGCAGAAACAAGCGGAATGCCGCGATCGTCGGACAGTATGAATTGCCGAAGAGCATGTTCACCGTCCGACGGTGAAAATGTATGGACATTGTATGGACAATACCCGTACGGGCATCTATACTGATCGTATGACCACCATTCAGGTCCGCACCAACGAGAAAACGAAGAAGGCGGCCCAGCGGGTCCTCGCGAATTTGGGGTTGGATCTCAGCAGCGCGATTAACATCTACCTCGTGCAAATCGTGCAGAAGAACGGCATCCCGTTCCAGATTCTTACCGAGAACGGCATGACGCCGACGGAGGAAGCAGAACTCCTCAAGGACATCGCCTGGACCAAAAAGCATGGGAAGCGATACGCATCTGCAAGAGCATTGCATGAAGCTATACTCAAGGAATGAAGCGCTATCACGTCACAGCCACGAAACGGTACAAAAAGGATTACAAAAGAATCAGAAAATCTGGATTCGACATGGAGAAGCTTGAAAATGTCATCGACCGACTGGCTTCCGGTTTGCCGCTGAACG
>JACOTD010000079.1 GCA_016178535.1 Candidatus Peregrinibacteria bacterium | reverse complement strand
GCTTCCTGCGTTCTCTCTCTCCACTGTCATTGCAGAAGTAACGCGGTGGCGAACGGAGGGGAGATCGCTGTTTGAGAAGCAACTGCAGGGAATCCTCGCCAGAGCGCCACCGGGCTAGGCGTGGGAATCGGGAATTACTGTCCGTCAGGAATTGCGAAATGTTGGAAATAGTTTCTGGTGAGTATCGAGTCTCGATACCTCCGGAAAGCGAAAAAATGATCTCGCATGCCCGATATCCTTTTCCTTTGCAGTCTCTCAAGGATTCACTCGTGCATCCGTTCGCTGCACGAGCGAGACAATCGGCGCGTACCGGTAGTCCTGCCCGAGCGCGATAGCGATACCACCAGAGGCGGTCGATGGCTGCGATGTCGCAGGCATGTGGAGTAATTTCCCAAAGAAGGACGCTGCCAACTGATCTGCCGCCCGCGCGAATACGATGGACCCCAAATTCAGATCTGAAAGGAATATCCAGGGAGGGCGCGAATGTTTCCTGTACACTGCAGCGTATGGACTCCTACAAGAATATCTTCCAGGCGCTCTCTATCGTCATCTGCTTTTCTCGCTGGTTTCTGGATCACAAATGACAGTGTCGTTTTCCTTCCGTCGCTGTCGAGGATGACAGGAGTTACTGTGAGAAAGTATGAGAGACGCTTCTACACAATTTCTCGCCAGAAAGTACCGCATCGTTTCCTGGTTCTACGATATCCTCGACTATCCTTGGGAGCGGCAGTACCGGCTCTGGCGGCCTCTGCTTTTGAGTAACGTTGAAGGCACAGTGTTGGAGGCGGGTGTCGGCACAGGGCGCAACCTCAGGCACTATCCCTCGGCAGCGCATGTGACAGGGGTCGATCTCAGTTCGGAGATGCTCGTGATCGCGAAGAAGAGAGCGCGACAAGCCAGATGTTCCGTGACACTCATGCAACAGGATGCTCTGCATTTGCGGGATCTGCCTTCAGCGCGCTTCGACTGGTACGTCGCAACATTTCTGTACTGTGTTTTACCTGATGCACTGCAACCGCGCGCGCTCGAAGAAATGATCAGAGTGCTCAAGCCGGGAGGGGGGTTCAAACTTCTGGAGATCGTGTACTCGAAGGACGCAACATTGAGGCGACGACAGGAGTTCCTTGCTCCGCTCGTGGAGCAACTGTACGGAGCGCGCTTTGATCGCCATACACTGGAATACTTGCGAGAGAAAGACGGCATCGAGATCGTGAACACACGCTTTCTGAAAGCGGATGCGTACCTTCTCATCGAAGGACGCAAGAAGCCATCCTGACACCCTGACAATGTGGAGGGCAATCGGTCGTGACTCCAAAAGACATAGCCGGTACCCTGGAGACATGGAAAAAGCCTGGTACATATCTCACATCGATATCTTCGAGGGAATCCCCGACATGGAGATCATGCAGATCGCCGAGAAAGTGCAGGATCATCGTTGTACTTCCCCCATGCACCTCTACAGTCCGCATGACGGATTGGACCGCAATGTTTTCCTGCTCAAAGAAGGAGAGGTCGTTCTGTATCACTCCCGCGATGGGAAACGAACGATCTTCGATGTGCTCGGACCGGGGAGCCTCTTTGGAAACTTCCTGCCCAATGCGGAGGGAGCGACGCACTATGCCGAAGCCCTTCCGGGAAGCCGCATCTGCATCCTGACGCCCGGAGATTTTCAGAAAGTCGTTGCGAAGCACCCTGAGGTTCTGACACGACTCCTACAAAAACTCTCTTCGCGGCTCCACGACTACGAGCAGAAACTGAAACTCGATACCGGCAGTGCTTTGGAAAAAGTCCTTGGTGAGCTTCGCAGGTACAGCAAGAAGAAGCGCAACCCTTTCGCAATACTTTCGAAAGATGTACCACTTGTGCTTTCGCACGAGAAGATAGGCGAATTGACGGGTCTCAACCGTGTCACCGTGACTCGCACGCTGAAGCTTCTGAAACTCCAGGGAGACATCGACATTGATGAAAAGGGACGCATCAACATCACGTAGTAGCGAAGAAAATGCTGTAGCCTAGGCTACTGAACGTCAGGGTGGGGATGGGTACAGTTGCATCGTATCTTTCCCCATTTTCTCTATGCTTCGCAGATTTCTCATTCTTTTCTTGGGCACAAGCATGCTGGTTCCTGTCTTTGCCTTTGCCGCATCGGATTCCATGATGATGGAGCATTCCTCAATGTCTGAGGGCGACATGATGATGCAAGCAGATAAGGGCATGATGAACTCCAGTCACATGACCGAAGGATTGTCACGGTCTTGTCACGATCTGAAAATGCTCTCCACCGATGAAAAGACAAAGATGCTCACGGATATCGGCCACAACATGGATGCTGGCGCACTCAAACAAGTTCTGCGCTGCATGTTCCCCGGTTCCATGAAAAAGCGCATCGCTCGGATTACCGATAGAGATTTGAAGTTCGATCCTAAGCGTGCGGAAACGCTCTACTACGTTCCGTCCACGCATCAGTTCTTCGTCACCTGCACGGGGATGAAGACCGTGGCGTACGTCGTCCAGGGTGACGAGACCATCGTCAATCCTCGATCCTACTTCAACGACCATCGTCAGCAGTTCGTCGATGCCGCGAAGATGGGGAAAGAGATGTTCGAGAAGATGATGATGGAGATGAAGTAATTGCTTTCTGCACTTTTCCCATGAAGAACATCTCCCTCACCATCGGCATAGCCCCTCTGCTCCTCCTTGCAGCGTGCAACGGCAATCAACCTCAAGCGCAAAATCCGGTGGAGGGAAATCAGCCCTCGCAGATTGCTCAGCAGGAAGCCAGTGAATACGCTTCAAGTTCAGCTGCTCCTGCCGCTACGTCTGCTTCGTCAAAGCCGGAGTCAGCGGGGAAACGGCCGACTCCGCAAGAGCAGAAACCGGTCGCGGTTTCCTACAAAGCAGGGGCGATCCAGCCGTACAGCGACGCCGCGTACAAGCAGGCGCTCGCAGACGGCAAGACCGTCGTCATCGATTTCCATGCGAACTGGTGCCCCATCTGCAAGGTGAATGCCCCGCACATCCAAGCGGCATTCGATGCAACGCACGATCCGAATGTCGTCGGCTTCATCGCAGACTATGACACGGAGACGGCATTGGAGGATCAGTTCGGCGTATCTTCTCAATCGACAATCGTGAAAGTGCGAGGCAATGATCCCGGCAGCGCGAAAAAAATCGGCACTCTCGGACCCGGTCCTCTCACGACGGAACAAGTCACTGCCTTCCTCCAATCATGATGAGCAGCGCCTCTTTCCTCTTTGCGTTCATCGCAGGGTTCATCACGGTCACCTCCCCCTGCGTCATCCCGATCCTTCCCATCATCCTCGGATCAGCCTTCAAGAAGAATCGCCTGTACCCGATCTCCATGGTGCTGGGGCTCGCCTTCACGTTCTCGCTCCTCGGCGTCCTCTTCGGGAGCTTTGGCACCGTCGTCGGTCTCGGGAAGCACACGCTGGAAAAGGCGGCCATTGTCCTCCTTGGCTTCATGGGGCTTGCAATCGTCATCAAGCCGCTGAATCTTGCGTTCTCGCGGTTCACGTCGAAGTTCCTGGAGTGTTGCCGCATCGGGCCGAGGCAAACGAGCAGCGATTCGGGACTTCAGGCGTTCGCGGTTGGCAGCAGCCTTGGAGTGGTCTGGGCCCCCTGTGCGGGACCCGTTCTTGCCTCGATCCTCGCACTCGCTGCCGCGAGTAAGAGTGTTGTCTCCAGCTTTTTCCTCCTCGCAATCTATGCACTGGGCGCCGGTGCTCCGATGCTCGCAATTGCCTACGGAGGACAGAGAGCGCTCTCGGGTCGCAGGTTCATCCAGCAGTATGCCGAAGGCATCAAGCAGACATTCGGCTGGATACTTATTCTCACCGCAATCCTCCTCTACTTCGGTGTCTTCAAGAGATTTGAGGCCTTCCTCCTCCCATACCTTCCGAGCTACATCACGAACTTCTGATTTTTCTTCTCCTCTTCCTTTCCCCTTCTCTTCTATGGGTAACGGCGGTACGTGCGGCTGCGGCTCGAACAAGTGTGCGGCCTGCGGCGGATGCCTCACGTGCGGCACCTGCACGTGCGGCACGAAGAAATGAACATGAGGGGCCGAAAGACCCCTCTCTCTTGCATCATGCAGTTCAAACCTCGCCACATTTGGCTTTTCGTTGCATTGGTCTTGCTGCTCTCGGCAATCCCGCTCGCACGAAATTGGGACGACGTGAAGCTGAAGCTGACACGATTCTGGGGCTACCGAACCATTGAGAACAACCCACTGCTTCCGGGCTACGACAAAGACGTGAAAGCACTCAACACCACACAAGCGCGCATCAATCTCGATGATCTTCTTCCAGGCGGCCCGCCGAAGGATGGCATTCCCGCACTCGAACATCCGGCATTCGATTCGGTTTCACAGACCCCGTTCAACGATGATGAGAAAACGCTCGGAGTGCTCATCAATGGTGAAGCGAAGGCCTATCCTTACGGCATTCTCAACTGGCACGAGATCGTGAACGATACGGTCGGCGGCGTGCCGGTGAGCGTCACATACTGCCCGCTCTGCGAGACCGGTATCGCGTTCGAGCGGAGAGTCGATGGCAAGGAGACAACCTTCGGTGTGAGCGGCAAACTCTTCCAGTCATGTCTTGTGATGTACGATCGACTCACCAATACCTTGTGGAGCCAGCCGTGGGGAATGGGAGTTGTCGGATCACATGTGAATGAGAGCCTAAAACGCTACCCTGCTCTCAGGACGACACTCGGTCTCTGGAAAAAGGCGCATCCTGAAACGAAAGTGCTCTCTGCGAATACCGGCTACAACCGCGACTATTTCCGCTATCCCTACGGCAGTTACGCTGCGAGCAATGACCTGATCTTCCCCGTGAGAGATGCCGCGCATGTCTCTGGCCGCCTCAAGGATATCGAGAGCATCTACTCGGAAGCGGATACTCAGACGCCGGAGAATCAGTTCTCAGGCATGTCGGTTCACTTCCGATGGCACGATGTTCAAACACAGAAATCCATGACTCAAACCATTGGCAACCGTACAATCGAAGCGAGGTGGGATGAGAGTCTCCAGTCGGTGCGACTCTTCGAGAATGACAAGGAACTGCCGAGCACTGCCGCCTTCGCCTTCGTCTATCCCGCCTTCTTCCCATGAGAGTCAGAGAGATCCTCAACATCGTCGGTGCGCCCGTCATTTTTGCTTCGTTGTGTTGCCTGAGTCCCGTCATTCTCGTACTCCTCGGCATCAGCACCGTGAGCTTCGCAGGATCGCTCGCAGATACTCTGTATCACGGATATAAGTGGATCTTCCGAGCAATGGGACTTCTCACACTCGTCGCAAGTCTCATCGTCTCCTTCCGACGCAAAGGAGTCTGCACGCTTGATCAGGCAAAGAGACATCGCAATGAGATCATCAACACCGTCCTCATTGCACTGATCGCGGCGGTCGCCGGATATTTCTTCTTTCTGTACGTTGTAGTTGAGTACGTGGGGAAATTTCTGAAGATCTGGTCATAGTTTTCCCTCTCAACACACATGAAGTATTCTTCTTCCCATGCGACGGCGGCAGAACATCGCGTTCGGCATCCTCATTCTTGCCATCATCATTCTTGGTCTTTGGGAGTATCGATGGGATCTTACGATGCTCGAACAGGAAATCCGTTCTCATCCGTTTCTCGGCGCGGCACTCTACGTCGTTCTCGTGATCACCTCCATTGTCGTGCTCCCGCTCTCCTCTCTGCCCCTTCTTCCCGTTGCAGCAAGGATCTTCGGCGTCTGGATGACGGCGATCCTCAGCATCATCGGCTGGTGGCTGGGGTGCTTGATCGCTTTCCAGATTGCACGATTTGGCAGGAAATACTTGGAGAAATTCGCATCGCTCTCTGCAGTGGATCGGCTGGAACAAAAGATTCCGAAAGATATCGGTTTTGCAGGCATCGTCATTCTCCGCATGATTCTGCCGGTCGATGTGACGAGCTTTGCGTTGGGACTGCTCAGGCATCTTTCCTTCTCCACGTACGCCATCGCATCACTCATCGGCATCATTCCGTTTGCCTTCGTCTGGAGTTATGCCGGGGGCGAACTGGGGAGAGGGCAGTTCCTCACTTCCACGTTCATACTCATCGGAATGACCTTCGCTGTTCTGCTCATCCGGCGGCTCTGGCAACGATCCCGGCAATGATTTTCGTGTAGTCAAGGCTACACCATCGCGTGCGACGTTGTAGCGCAGGCGACTGCGCAGGAAAGGGAGGATGCGTACGCTTCTGTCGTACGCTCTCTGACCATGATCAAGGAATCCTCCCCCCACTGGCCGACGGACGCGCAGTTCTTCCTGCGGGAGCTGAGCAAAACCGATCACCTCCAATCTGGGAGCAGGGAGGCCGATGACATGAGGAGAAGAGTCGACATGATCCGAAGTCAGGAACTCCACAGGGCGGCAGTCGAGCTCTTCAATCAGAAACTGATTGGACCACCGAATGTTCCTCCTAATCGCTGAATCCTTCTCTTTCATATTTTTTCTCCCCATTCTATGTCTCACCTCCACCCATCATCGGCAGACACTGCGCAACCGTATTCTGCCACGCTCCAGATTAAAGAAGGAGTTTCGACCCTCGATCGACGCGCCTCGGCGGACATTCAAAGATTGCAGCGTGATGCAATGACGTGGTTGAGAGAAGCAGAACGAGCGGGGCATGTTCGCCCAGGAGCAATCAACCCTCACTTGCTGATGTTCGAGAAGAGCATTCGCTACAAGCAAGAGCGCGGTTTGCCTCTCACGAGTGATGAAGCGAATCACGAGCTGTATGCCCATGAAGACAATGCGTACCCTTTCAGTTGAGGAGATCCTCCCATTCTTGCTTTTATTTCTTCCCCCTCCTTCTATGATCGTGGCATCTGGACGAGAGCAAATGCTATTGACACGACTACATATGGGAAGGAACAGCGGGTGCAGGTCTGTCGAGGGTGTGGGTGATGAACCCGGGGAAGTCATCGTTGATACGGGGGAGTGAGGAGCG
>JACOTD010000080.1 GCA_016178535.1 Candidatus Peregrinibacteria bacterium | reverse complement strand
GCTTCAGACGACGGACCTCCTTGTCCCTCTCGCGTATCTCCTTCAAGTACCAGACTTCCGGCATGGCCAATACGTATACAGGAGTTGTTCAGAACATGGCAAGTCAATCTGCGCTAGGCGTGGGAATCGGGAATTACTCGAAAAGATAGTTTGACAAGATAAATTTAATTCATTACTATAGCATTTCAAGATCTTTGGAATATCCCGCTCTCCGCGTTGTGTTTTCTCTTCCATTCGAGGAGTTCCCCAGTATTCCGGTACTCGAATATTCAGCTACTCGAGTACTCGATTCTGGACATTACACAAGCAAGTCACAACTCCGAGAAGCCGTCTACCCGAACCTTTCGAAGAACTTTTTCTCCTGTCAATCTTCTGGTAGAACGAGGGATGTTCTTCCCCCTGCCCCGCATGTCTCCCACGGTCACCCCCGTATCCGCTCAGCAGACTGCTTCGGCCCAGCTCACGATCAATCTTCAAGAGCTGCTCAATAATCTCTTCCTCGTGCTCACGGAGAAGGAAGTGACGGTGGTCAAGAAACGCTTCGCCCTGTTTGGCCAGCCCAAGCAAACGCTCGAGAAGATCGGGAAGCACTTCAAGGTGACGCGCGAGCGCATCCGCCAGATCGAGAGCATTGCCCTGAGCAAGCTCAAGCGCACCGTGCGCACGACGCGGCTCGATGAAGTGAATGAACTCGCCAAGGGAATCCTGCGCATGCACGGGGGCCTGTTGCCGGAAGAAGATCTGATCAGCACGGTCCTCAAGCGCATTGCGGGAGCGACGACGGTCGACGGTGCGGTGCTCCGCCTCTCCTTCTCCATCGATCACGAGATGAGTTCCGCCGGTCGCAGCAACACCTTCGTCCCATTCTGGCGGCTCTCTTCGCTCTCGGCGGAGGACGTGAACATCATCGTCGAATCCATCGTGAAGATCCTCAAGAAGCGCAAGACGTGCATGAAGCAGGAGGAGCTCATCTCCGCCATCCAATCGCTCAACCTCTTCAAAGACCGGATGCCGAGCCCCGAGCTCATCGGGAGCTGCCTGAAGATCGATGAACGCCTCCGCGAGATCGAGGATGGCTGGGGGCTCACCGAGTGGCGCTTCGTGCGACCCCGCAGCATCCGCGACAAAGTGGAGATCATCCTCAAGAAGACCGGCGAGCCGCTCCACTTCATGGACATCGCCAACCGCATCCGCGAGGCGCACTTCGATCACAAGAACGTGACGGTGCAGGCCGTCCATAACGAACTCATCCGCTACCCGCAGTTCGTGCTCGTCGGGCGTGGGCTCTACGCGCTGCGGGAATGGGGGTACGAGCCGGGCACCGTCGCCGACGTCATCGAGCGCATTCTGCGGGAGAAGGGACCCTTGAGCAAGAAGGAGATCATCGCCGAGGTGGGGAAGCAACGCACGGTGAAGGTGGGCACGATCTCGCTCAACCTCCAGAAGATGCCGTACTTCACGCGCGTCGGCCGCGCCGTGTACGCCCTCGATGCAAGCAAGAAGAATGGCGCGAGCGTCTGATGAGTGAACAGTGATCAGTGGAAAGTGGACAGTGCAGTTTTCCGTTGTCCACTGTACACTATCCCTTGTTCATCGTATGAAGCTCCAGAAACATCATCTGCTCATCCTCCTTCTCTCGTCCTCTGCGCTCCTCGCTGCGTGCAGTCAAAAAACGACAGTCGCACTTCCCCAAGGAGAACAATCCGTCACCGGCATCCTCAAACCTCTCGCGTTTTCCCTCCATCGTCGCGGGACGCACGTTCTGCTCCAGCAAGGCAGTCCCCTCTACGATGTCGAGAGCGCCACCGTCAATCTCGGTGCGCACGAAGGGGAACGCGTGACGCTCACGGGAGGGATCGAACCGAACACGGATGCCTCCGCACTCCCCGTGCTCGTCGTGCGGAATGTGATCATCGCGAGCGGCTCCACGGTCTATCGGCCGGCGTCGTTCCCGCTCCTGCGGATCGCTTTCGATATCCCCGCGGATTGGCATGCTCGCATCGAAGATGAATTCGCGCAGTTCACCGCTTCGGACTCGCTGGAGCCGCTCCTCACCCTCTTCCTCCAGCCGATTGCGGGATCGGATTTCGATACGGGAACCGCCGCGCACGCGACTGTCACGCGAACGCCGCTTGCGATCGGGTCCAAGCGAGCCATCCGCGCCATCGATGCCGTCACCGCCGCCGAGACAATCTCGATTGACCGTGGCGTCGATCCCTCCATCCCTCCCGAGAAGCGCGTTATCACCCTCGTCTTCGTCCCATTTCCTCCCTCTGATGAGACGATGGCCGAGATCCAGGCGCACATCGAGCATTCGCTCCGTGCCGGTGGGGAATTTTCATCTTCCAGTGCGAGCGTCACTTGGAAACAATCTTCTTCGTCCACGAATAATTCCGGCGGACAGCCGTGCGGCGGGGCTGCGGGAATTCTCTGTCCTCCGGGATTCTACTGCGCCGTCACGGACCCAAAGAATAGCATCGGCGTGTGTAGGGCGTACTGAGGAGGGCGAATCGAGGCGAGCGTCAATAAAGAGGGTGGGTACATGTCAATTTCATAAATTTTCAAGTCCTTTCTTTTGACGTCTGAGCGCGGCGGCGGAATACTGGTGAACGTGCGTACACCTTCTCACTCCTCTTCCCTTCCGAGTACTATGACGAAGACTTCCTCTTCCACCACCGCTGTGTCCACTCCCGTTCCCAAGGTGAAAGCCGATTCTCCTACATCGTCCGCGGGCGATGCCAAGATCGATGCGATCAAGGGGGCACTCTCACAGATCAAGAAGCGCTACGGTGACGGCGCAATCATGCAGATGGGTGATGTGCCTGTCGCGCAGATCGAGCGCTTCTCCTCCGGGTCGCTGACGCTCGATATCGCGCTTGGCGGCGGCATGCCCAGGGGTCGCATCGTCGAGATCTACGGACCGGAGTCGTCGGGGAAGACCACACTCGCCTTGCACTCAATCGCCCAAGTGCAGAAGAAGGGAGGCCGGGCCGCGTTCATCGATGCCGAGCACGCTCTCGACGTCAATTACGCCAAGAAGATCGGCGTCGACATCGACCAGCTCCTCGTCTCGCAGCCCGATTGCGGCGAGCAAGCGCTCGAGATCGCCGAGACGCTCGTGCGCTCGGGGGCCATCGATGTCGTCGTGATCGATTCCGTCGCGGCCCTCACCCCGCAGGCCGAAATCGACGGCATGATGGGCGATTCGCACATGGGCTTGCAGGCACGTCTGATGAGCCAGGCGCTGCGCAAGCTCACCTCGATCGTGAGCAAAACGAATTGCTCGGTGATCTTCATCAACCAGATCCGCATGAAGATCGGGATCATGTTCGGGAATCCCGAGACGACCACCGGCGGCCACGCCCTCAAGTTCTACGCATCGCTGCGGCTCGACGTCCGTCGCATCGATAAAGTCGTGGAGAAGACGGGGAAGGGGCAGGAGACCGAGGGCCAGGAGATCATCGGCAACAGGACGCGCGTGAAAGTGGTGAAGAACAAAGTAGCACCGCCGTTTCGGCAGGCGGAGTTTGACATCCTCTACGCCACCGGCATCAGCAAGACGGGTGAGATCATCGATCTGGGCGTGAAGTACGCCATTCTCGAAAAATCCGGCGCGTTCTTCCGTTACGGCGAAGAGACGCTCGGGCAGGGCCGCGAGCAGGCGCGAATCTTCCTCCTCCAGAATCCGAAAATCGCCGAGAAGATCGAGAAGGAGATTCGGGAGGTGGCGGTGGTCGGCTGAAAAAGATCCATTGAAGAAGATTATCCTGCTGATTTCTTCGCCCATGCAAAAAGAGGTTCTCTACACCGGCTACGGCTGGACTCTCGCCATCGATGAATCCGCTTTGCCGGATGGACGCGTCAAACGAGCGGTCGTCGTGCAACGGTGCGATTCCGTCCACATTCTGGCATTTCCCACTCCGTCGAGGATTTTCCTCATCCGCGAATTTCGTCCTCGCTATGGCAGTCACCTCTGGATGCTCCCGAGCGGCAGAGCCGACAAAGAGAATGATCATGAAGCAGCGGCCCAGCGAGAACTGCAGGAGGAGACGGGGTTTCGGGCCGAGCACTTGACGTATTACTGCTCCACACGTCATTCCGAGTCACTCGATTGCGCGAATCACCTCTACGTCGCAACGCAGCTGATCAAGGATCCCCTGCCGCAGGATTCCGATGAGCTCATCGGTGTCCATGATGTCTCTCTCGACGAGGCGATTGGCAACGTACTCGGGAGCCCCGTCGTTCACACGGCAAGCGCCTATGGTCTCTTGCGTTACGCACATGATCTACGCAACGGTCTTTTCCACACATGATCCACAATTCAGACACAGATCAGAGACGATTCGATGTCTTTTTCCATGGGTCTTCGTTGCGGAAGCGCGATGCGGGTCTACAATGATTTCCCTCGCAGTTCATGGAGCGTGATTGTCGCAGCACGCGTGAGCATTCCACCCCCTCACCTTTTCCATGTCGCCATTGCCCACTTCATCGACGGCGTTTCTGGAGGGTCAACCGCACAGCGCGGAGGCGGAGCGGACGGTGCTCGGCGCTCTCCTCCTGGATCCCGAAGCGATCATCAAAGTGTCCGACCTCCTGACGCCGGACGATTTCTACGATCCGACCCTCCGACAGATCTACCAGGCGATTCACAATCTGTATCAGCGTCACGAACCCATCGATTTCGTGACGGTGACTGCAACCCTCGCCGACAATAAGAAAATTCAGGACATCGGCGGGAGCGCCTTCCTTGCAGAACTCGCCACGAGCGTGCCGACGTCCTCCCATATTTACCAGTACGGCCAGATCGTGAAGACGAAGGCCGTCCACCGACGGATTATCGAAGCGGGGCAGAAGATCACGGGGCTCGGGTACGAAGTGGAGCGGCCGGTCGCCGAGCTCCTCGATGAGGTGGAGAAGACGATCTTCAGCATCACGAACACGTTCCTCAAGGACAAGTTCATCCACATCCGCGAGATCCTCGGCGCGCGGTACGAGAAGTTTGCCGAGATGCACGAATCGGGAGACGACAGCGTCGTGAAAGGCGTGCCGACGGGCTTCCACGCGCTCGATTTCAAGCTCTCGGGGCTGCAGCCGAGCGATCTCATCGTGCTCGCGGCGCGCCCAAGCATGGGCAAGACGAGCCTCGCTCTCAATATCGCGCAGAACGCGGCGATCCGCTTCCACAAGACGGTGGGGATCTTCTCGCTCGAGATGAGCAAGGAGCAGCTCGTGGATCGACTCTTCGCTTCCATGCTGGGCGTCGATTCGTGGAAGCTCCAGCGGGGCAAGCTCGACGACAGCGACTTCCAGAACATGGGTCCGATCATGGACGAGCTCTCCAAGGCGAACATCTTCATCGACGATTCCGTCGCGTCCTCGCTCCCGGAGCTCCGCGCAAAGGCCCGGCGGCTCCAGATGGAGCACGGGCTCGATCTGATCATCATCGATTACCTCCAGCTCATGAGCACGGGCAACAACAGCTACGCCGGCAATCGCGTGCAGGAGATCTCCGAGATTTCACGTTCGCTCAAGCAGATCGGGCGCGAGCTGCGCGTCCCGATTCTCGCGCTCTCCCAGCTCTCCCGTGCGGTGGAGAGCCGTCCCGGCAACATTCCGGCGCTCTCGGACCTGCGCGATTCCGGATCCATCGAACAGGATGCCGACGTCGTCCTCATGATGTACCGCGAGGACTATTACGATGAGGACAGCGACCGGCCCGGCATGGCCGACATCTACATCCGCAAGCATCGGAACGGTCCCACGGGACGCATCGAGCTGCACTTCAAGCGCGAGCAAATGCGGTTCTACGATGTGGACAAGCAGCACAGTGGCATGACGGCAGCGGTTGCGATGAGCCGCTGAACGAAGATGCAAGAAACAAGATCCCCATGGATCATTCTTTGTATCTTGCGGCTTGTATCTTGGATCTTTCATGCCAAGCACGCTACTCTTTCCCCGTGCCCCCAGACCTCCTCCACCCCCGTCCGGATCTCCCGCTCCTCGCGATTCTGGGGTACGCCGTCACTGCGTTCGCGATCGGCCTTGCACTCACGCCGTGGTTCATCGCGTTCCTGCGGAGGAACAAGCTCGGGAAGCAACTGCGAGTGGAGACGGTCGACGGGCGCGATCCCACGATTTTCCTCAAGTACCACGAGAAGAAATTCGGCACGCCGACGATGGGAGGGCTCCTCATCTGGGGATCGATCCTCATCACCGTGATCTTCTCGCGCCTGCTCGCGTTCCTCGGGATCGTGCACAATTCGCTCCTCCAGCGCGGACAAGTCTATCTGCCGCTCTTCGTGATGGTCACGCTCGGCATGCTGGGCGCCGTGGACGATTACCTCAATATCATCGGTGCCGATCAGGAACGTCTGCGTCAACTGATGCCCCGCATGCGGCGTTTCCTCGTCCTCAGCGTTCTCATCGTGCTCCTGGGATGGAGCGCGTACCTGTGGTTCGGGCTTCGCACGGTCGATCAGGCGCTCTTCGCGATCGCGGTCAAATTCCTCATCGCCGTGATCGCCATTCTCTTCGTGCTCTCGCTCTTCTGGATCGTGGTGCTGGGGATCAGCAGCGCCGGCATCGACGATCTGCTCAATAGATTTCTCGTACGTCAGGGAAAGCGGCGGGGGCTCGGTGTGCTGCCGAAGATCACGACCCTCCTCCTCATCAGCGGGATCGGGGCGTTCTGGTTCTCCTTCAAGCTCGGCTACGACGTCATCACCGTTCCCTTCCTGGGGCCCTGGCCCGTGGGTCTCTGGTACATCCCCATCGTCATGTTCCTCATCATCGGTTCCGCGAATGCGGTGAACGTCACGGACGGCCTCGACGGCCTTGCGGGCGGCCTCCTCGTGATCGCATTCGGCGCATTCGGCACGCTGGCCTACGTCCACGGCCTCTTCATTCTCTCGGCGTTCTGTGCGGTTGCCGTCGGGGCCATTGCGGCGTTCCTCTGGCACAACGTGCCGCCGGCGCTCTTCTTCATGGGCGATGCGGGATCGCTCGCGCTCGGGGGCGTGCTCGCCGTCATCGCGCTCATGACGGATCAGATCCTCATTCTGCCGCTCATCGGATTCGTCTTCGTCATCGAAATGTTCTCGGTGATCATCCAGCTCACGAGCAAGAAGCTGAGAGGCGGCAAGAAAGTGTTCAGAGCAGCGCCCATTCATCATCACTTCGAGGCGCTCGAGTGGGGGGAGAGCAAAGTGACGATGCGGCTGTGGATCGTCGGCGCGTTCATGGCGCTCCTTGGAATAATCATTGGAATGGTGGGCTAGAGAAAAATTATTCTTTGAACGATTGCAGCAATTCCCCCTGGCACCCTCTTGCAGACACTCACCAGCCCTTGAGGTCTGCATGACGAGGTGATAGATGCCGCAGGAACCATTTTCTGCGCCATCTGCAAGAGTGACAGGAG